>NZ_CP113097.1:3830000-4168508 GCF_026625125.1 Pseudomonas putida
ACACCTAGCCCTCATCCGAAGGATTGCCGAGCACAAATGAACACCCAGCCCCGCAGCCTGGCCACTACGCTTTTTCCTATAGGCCTGCTGCTTATCGCCATGGCATCGATTCAGTCCGGTGCGTCTCTGGCCAAAAGCATGTTCCCCATCATTGGCGCACAAGGCACCACAACACTGCGCCTGATATTCGCCAGCATCATCATGCTGCTGATTCTGCGCCCCTGGCGCGTACGGATGACCATACAGACACTCCGTAATGTGATCATCTATGGCATGGCCTTGGGCGGGATGAATTTCCTCTTCTATATGGCACTGCAGACAACACCACTGGGCATCGCTGTAGCCCTCGAGTTCACCGGCCCATTGGCCGTAGCGCTTTTCGCATCGCGGCGGGCCGTTGATTTCCTGTGGATTGCGCTGGCAGTCAGCGGCCTGCTGCTGCTGATCCCGGTCGGCCATGGCGGCCAGCCCCTCGACCTCACGGGCGCCGTCTATGCACTGGGTGCCGGCGTGTGCTGGGCCCTGTACATTCTGTTTGGCCAACGCGCCGGAGCAGAACATGGGATTCAGAGCGCAGCACTGGGTGTCGTGGTCGCAGCGATATTCGTTGCCCCGATCGGCATCGCTCATGCAGGCACCGCACTGTTGACACCTGCCCTCATCCCGCTGGCCCTAGGCGTCGCAGTACTCTCGACTGCCCTCCCCTATAGCCTGGAAATGGTCGCCCTGACCCGCATGCCGGCACGCACTTTCGGCACGCTGATGAGCATAGAACCCGCCATTGGCGCCCTTTCCGGCTTATTGTTCCTCGGTGAGCTGCTGAGCTTGACCCAGTGGCTGGCCATTCTCGCCATCATTGCCGCGTCAGTGGGCGCCACGCTGTCCATGCGCCGCGACGCCAAGCCCCCGGTAGCGGCGGATTAGTTGAGAAATATTTTCATTGGCCCGGAATTGACCATTGTAGCGAGCAGCCCTGCTGATTAAGCTGTCACAGAACCATAATCTCTACGCTATCTACTTGCATGTACACGGATGCCAAAGACTATTCAGGAAGAACCGAAGCGATAACGACAGGGTCAGACAACTGATCAGCCCTGCATTTAAGGACAGGAATGAAACGTATTTTGCTCATCCTGGCCGTCTTGGCCATTGCCGGATGTGCCGCGACGGCCAAGACCGAGGTCAAAAGAGGGAAGAAGGGCCTGCACATAAACTGCTCCGGCCTCTCCTCGTCCTGGGACAAGTGCTATAGCAAGGCCGCCACGGCTTGCAGCACACGCGGTTACAAGGTCATCGCCCGCTCTGGAGACACCGACGAGGAGCCGGGTGATTACCTCTTCGGCATCAACCCCGCCGGTTATACCAGCCGCAGTATGATCGTTATCTGCAAGTGAACAGAAAGGGCAGCTCGTGAGCTGCCCTTCTTCTATTCACTGCCCAAATCGGCTGCTTACAAAGCTGCTGTTCGCGCCTCAAGCCAGGCCAACCCATCGCCTGACAGCAGGGGAGCAAGGCGCTCGCGGACCGTCGCGTGGTAGCCGTTGAGCCAAGCGAGTTCATCCTGGGTGAGGGACTCGGTGAGCAGGCAACGCGTATCGATAGGGCATAACGTCAGGGTCTCGAAAGTGAGAAAATCCCCGAACGCGCTTTTGCCCGATGCACGGTTGACCACCAGGTTCTCGATGCGCACACCCCAAGCCCCAGGGCGATAGGTCCCAGGCTCGATGGAGCTGATCATCCCCTCCTGCATGGCGGTCTGCGGTGTGGTTGCAGCCTGATACGCAATGACCTGCGGCCCTTCATGCACATTCATGAAATAGCCGACACCGTGGCCAGTGCCATGGCCATAGTCGACCTGATCCGCCCAAATCGGTGCCCTTGCGATAGCATCGAGCAGTGGCGACAGAATACCGCGCGGGAACGTGGCGCGCGACAGAGCGATCATGCCCTTGAGCACCCGGGTGCAATCCTGTTTCTGCTCAATGCTTGGCGTGCCGACCGGCACCATCCGCGTGATGTCGGTGGTACCCCCCAGATACTGTCCTCCCGAGTCGATCAGCAGCAAACCGTTACCTTCAATAACTGCGTGAGATTGCTCCGTGGCACGGTAATGGGGCATTGCACCATTGGCGTTGAAGGCAGCAATGGTAGAGAAGCTCAGCGAGACAAAATCGGGGCGCCGTGCACGTGCAGCACTCAATTTCTCATCGATGGTCAGTTCGGTGATGGCCTCCTTTCCCTGACTCGCTTCAAACCAAGCGAAGAACTCGCACAAAGCTGCGCCATCCTGCTCCATGACGCGGCGGATGTGCACCAGCTCCTCTTCACCCTTGCGTGATTTGCTCAACGTCGTCGGGTTCAACCCCTCAATCAGCGACACCTGCGGGCCCAGGTTCTTGAGCAGGCCACACGTCACGCGCGCAGGGTCGACCAAAAGCCGGCAGCCGGCAGGTATCGCTGACAGCGCCTCGCCAACCTGCGAATAATCACGCACCTCGATACCATCGGCTTCCAGTACTTGGCGCAAATGCTCATCAACCTTTCCAGCACCGACGAACAAAGTGGCCTGCTGTTGGCTGATCAATGCGAAGGAAACGAATACCGGGTTGTAGGAGACATCACTACCACGCAAATTGAACAACCAGGCGATGTCATCCAGGGTCGCGATGAAGTGCCAGTCTGCGCCCTTCTCTTCCATGGTGCGGCGCAACTGGGCAAGTTTTTGCGACCGACTGACAGTGGCGTGAGGCGGCAAGTGCTGATACACCGGGTTACCTGGCAGCGCAGGGCGCCCTTCCCAAACTTCGGCCAGCAAATCCTGATGGGTTAGCAAGCGAATGTCCCTGCTCTTGAGACGTTCCTCGAGCTGGCGCGCAGACGCCAGGGCCATGACCGCCCCGTCCACGGCCACTGCGCCTTCGGCCCGGACATTGTCGCCCAGCCACTCCAATGCACCCGGCTTACCCGGCAGCAGCTTCATGAGTTCGATGCCGCTACCTGCCAACTCCTTGAGGGCTTGTTCCCAGTAACGGCTATCGGCCCACACGCCGGCGAAATCCGCAGTGACAACCAACGTACCCACCGAGCCATCGAAGCCCGACAGCCACCGCCGCCCCTGCCAGTAGCCCGGTAGATACTCAGAAAGGTGCGGGTCGGCAGAGGGCACCAGCAGGGCATCAATCCCATCCCTGGCCATTACCTCGCGCACGCGCATCAGGCGCTCGGGCACACTCTGCTCATGGGTGGTTTGAACGTTCATTCGCACTCCTGCGGTATCTCGATTGATCCAGAGGCACGATAATGGAACAGCCAACCTCACCCTGCAATCTCGACGACCGACTCCCGGCCTGCAGGCCATCCCTGCGCGCGCAAGAATAAAAGCAGTAAGAGCCTCCACGAACCACCGATCGCTTCCACCTGAACTTCCCCAAGCCACGGGCTTCACAAGCAGTACATCCATTGCAGACAGGCTGATGCCCATGCCCAGCACCTGCGAATCAAAAGCGGGGGTCGTCCTCCTCGATACTCGCGAGCACACTCCAGAGCACGAACACACAGTGCACCTGAAGCTGGCTGAGGGCCTGGCCGAGCTTCTGGGATGCACGCGAGTGACCCCTGACAAGCCCCCCAACGCGGCCGACCACTATTATTACCTCCCCACAGAAACCCTCATCGATCCGCAACGCTATGCCCACCTGGGCATCCGCACTGAACATGACCTGTTCGGTGGCTTGGTCAGCCACCCTTATATGGCAACCAAGGCGATCTCCCATCCTTTGCCTGCCAATGCCACCTTCCCCGTAGGCTGGACTGACGACTTCGCCCGCCAGGCCAGCGATGCGCTGCTGTGTGGTTACACCGTATTCAGCAAGGCCGATGCCCGGCGAGCCGCACAGCTACTGCTGCGGGATCGCGCAGTACGGCTCAAACCCGTGCTGGCTTGCGCGGGGCGCGGCCAACAGGTGATCGTTGAACTGGATGAACTGGAGCCCTTGCTGGCCAACATTGACGATCAGGACCTGGCGTTGTGGGGGCTGGTGCTGGAGGAAGACCTCAGTGAAGTCGAAACTTTCAGCGTCGGCCAAGTGCGTGTCGCCGGCCTGACCTGCAGCTACTTCGGCACCCAGCAACTGACCCTGGACCACCAAGGCACCGAGGTTTACGGAGGTTCCGATCTGGTGGTGGTGCGCGGCGACTATCATGCCTTGTTGCAACTACCGCTGGAGGACCACCTGCGCCTTGCCGTCAACCAGGCCCTGACCTATGAGCATGCGGCCGAGCAGCACTTCCCTGGCTTCATCGCCTCCCGGCGCAACTACGACATCGCCCGCGGCAAAAACCATGAGGGCCATGTGCGCAGTGGCGTGCTCGAACAATCGTGGCGTCTGGGCGGCGCCAGCAGCGCAGAGCTACTGGCCCTACAGGCCTTTGCCGATGACCCGGCACTGCAACGGGTGCATGCCTCCACCCACGAAATATTCGGCACGCCCAACCTTCCCACTGACGCCACCCTCTTCTATCAAGGAAACGACAGTGAACTCGGACAATTCTGCAAATACGCGCGGATTCGCGAGCATGGCCATTCTGAGTGAAACCATCGAGCTGCAGGTCGAGGATGAAAGCATTACCGGCACTCTGGTCAGCCCCGGCAGCAAGATGCCCGGCATCCTTTTCGTACATGGTTGGGGCGGCAGCCAGCAACGCGACCTTGCCCGGGCCCGGCACATCACCGGCTTGGGATGTGTCTGCATGACCTTTGACCTGCGCGGTCACGAAAAAACCGAAAGCCAGCGCCTCACCGTAACCCGCGAACAGAATCTCAAAGACCTGCTGGCAGCTTACGATCGCCTGGTCAGCCATCCCGCCGTAGACAGCAGCGCCATAGCCGTCATTGGCAGCAGCTACGGTGGTTATCTGGCCACCCTGCTGACACTGCAACGGTCAGTGAAATGGCTGGCCCTACGCGTACCCGCATTGTACTGGGACGAGGAATGGGACACGCCCAAACAAACGCTGGACCGTCAACGCCTGAATGCCTACCGCCAACGCCTGCTCGGCCCCAGTGACAATCGTGCACTGGCCGCTTGCGCGCAGTTCGCGGGTGACGTGCTGCTGGTGGAGTCTGAACAGGATGACTATGTGCCGCACACCACGCTGATGAGCTATCGCTCGGCCTTCATCAGCGCCCATTCACTGACCCACCGCATAGTCGATGGTGCCGACCACGCACTATCGAGTGAAGAAAGCCAAAAAGCCTACAGTTCGATCCTCGCTTCGTGGGTCAGCGAGATGGTGACGGGTGCACGCCTGGACCGCTATCCCCACTACGCCCCCTGGTATGCCTGAAGATGGCCTTGTGAAAAACTGACCGTTCAAATCACCACATTGCGTACGAAACGCGTCGGCACGTCACCATCGTTGCGGTAGGCGTACAGGCAGTTACTGGGGAACACGTGAAACTGGCCCACGTGCAGGCAGTGTTCGGTCTGCTCAATGATCAGGGTCAGTTGCCCTTCGGCCACATAGATCTGTTCGCTCCAGCCCTCGGCATCGGCTTCACTGGTGTAGCACTCACCCGGCGCCAGCGTCCACTCCCAGATCTCCACCTCTCGCCGCGCGGCGCTGCTGGCCAGGAGCACCGCTTTGCTCTGGGGATGCTCACCGGCCCAGGCCAGCTCGTCGATGCGGCTGGTATCGCGCTGGTCGGGCGCCTGGATCAGCCGGCTGAAGGCGACCCCCAACGCTTCGGCTATCAGGTCGAGCGTCGTCAGGCTGACGTTCTTGTCACCGGCCTCGATCGCCACCAGCATGCGCCGGCTGACCCCTGAGCGCTCGGCCAAGGCACTCTGGCTCATCCCCACTGCATTGCGCAGGCCACGAACGTTGAGGCTCACATGCTGCAGCACCGAAGCACGGTGCGCGGAATCTTTGTGCACTATATTGCTCACTTTCACCGGTTGCGCAGTATACTGCCCACTTTGCGGCGATTGTGCGCTGCCCCTTCAGAGTAAGCAAGACCATGAGCCAACCGATGAACCGCCAGCAAACCACCGTCTCCTTGCGCCTGAGCAAAGCCGAGGTGGTACTGGTGTTCATCACCATGCTGTGGGGCGGCACCTTCTTGCTGGTGCACAACGTCATGACCGTGAGTGGCCCTATGTTCTTCGTCGGCCTGAGGTTCGCTGCAGCGGCCTTGTTCGTGGGGCTCGTCTCGGTACGCGCGCTGCCTGGGCTGACATTCACCGAAATGAAGGCTGGCGTGCTGATCGGCGCGACCATCATGCTGGGTTATGGTTTGCAAACCATGGGCCTGCAAACCATCAGCAGCAGCCAGTCGGCCTTTATTACTGCACTGTATGTTCCCTTCGTACCGCTGTTGCAATGGCTGGTGCTTGGCCGCCGTCCAGGGCTCATGCCAAGCCTGGGTATCTGCCTGGCGTTCCTCGGCCTGATGCTGCTCGCTGGCCCCGAAGGCGGGTCCCTGCATTTCAGCGAGGGTGAAGTGGTGACATTGGTGAGTGCCGTGGCCATCGCCGCTGAGATCATTCTGATCAGCCGGTATGCCGGACAGGTCGATGTGCGCCGCGTCACCGTTGTGCAACTGGCCACCGCCTCGCTGCTCTCGTTCCTGATGATCGTACCGACGCAGGAGCCCATCCCCGACTTTTCCTGGCTGTTGCTGCTCAGCGCACTGGGCCTGGGCGCCATGAGTGCCGTGATCCAGGTGGCGATGAACTGGGCGCAAAAATCAGTATCGCCTACCCGCGCCACCCTGATCTACGCCGGCGAGCCGGTGTGGGCCGGGATCGTCGGCCGCCTCGCCGGCGAGCGTCTGCCCGGGGTGGCCTTGCTCGGCGGGCTGCTGATCGTCATCGCCGTGGTGGTGAGCGAACTCAAAGTTCGACGCCATCGCCCGGCCAGCGAAGCGCTCGAGCTGGAGGGCGAACGCGAAGGCGGCCTGTAAAACAGCGAACAGCAGCTATGCTCTGTAAGAAACTGTTATAAAAAAACCGCCTGTCACACCTTGTTTGTATGATTCTGCGACAGCTTGCGTGTTGGTGATCAACCGCTCGGCACGTATGATCCTTGACAAACCTTTCCAGAATAGAACGCTATGTCCTTGATAGTGCTACTGCTTCTGCCGTTCGTGGGCAGTTGCCTGGCAGCTGTGCTGCCGCACAACGCACGTAACGCCGAGTCCATCCTGGCTGGGCTCGTGGCCCTGGTCGGTACCGTTCAGGTAGCACTGCTATACCCCCAGGTTGCCCACGGCGGTGTAATCCGCGAAGAGTTCCTCTGGTTGCCAAGCCTGGGCCTGAACCTGGTCCTGCGCATGGACGGCTTCGCCTGGCTGTTCTCGCTGCTGGTGCTGGGCATAGGCACCCTGGTGTCGCTGTATGCGCGCTACTACATGTCGCCACAGGACCCGGTACCACGCTTCTTTGCCTTCTTTCTGGCGTTCATGGGCGCCATGCTCGGCCTGGTAATCTCAGGCAACCTGATCCAGCTGGTGTTTTTCTGGGAGCTGACCAGCCTGTTCTCGTTCCTGCTGATCGGCTACTGGCACCACCGCGCCGACGCCCGACGCGGCGCCTATATGGCGTTGATGGTGACCGGTGCCGGCGGCCTGTGCCTGTTGGTCGGCGCCTTGTTGCTCGGCCATGTGGTGGGCAGCTATGACCTGGACAAAGTGCTGGCTGCTGGTGAGACCATTCGCCAGCACGCGCTGTATCCAGTGCTGCTGCCGCTGATCCTGGTCGGCGCATTGAGCAAGAGCGCGCAGTTCCCCTTCCAGTTCTGGCTACCTCATGCCATGGCCGCACCCACCCCGGTTTCAGCTTATCTGCACTCGGCGACCATGGTGAAAGCCGGGGTGTTCTTGCTGGCACGGCTGTGGCCGGTGCTTTCGGGCACCGAAGAGTGGTTCTGGATCGTCGGCGGCGCGGGGGCCATAACCTTGCTGCTGGGTGCTTTCGCAGCGATGTTTCAGAATGATCTCAAGGGTCTGCTGGCTTATTCGACCATCAGCCACCTGGGCCTGATCACGCTGCTGTTGGGCTTGAACAGCCCGCTCGCGGCAGTGGCCGCGGTGTTTCACATACTCAACCATGCCACGTTCAAGGCTTCGCTGTTCATGGCCGCCGGGATCATCGACCACGAAAGCGGCACCCGCGACATCCGCCGCCTCAGCGGGCTGATCCGGCTGGTGCCGTACACCGCGACCCTGGCGATGGTGGCCAGCGCCTCGATGGCCGGCGTGCCATTGATGAACGGCTTCCTGTCCAAGGAAATGTTCTTCGCCGAAACCGTGTTCATCAGCTCCACGGCCTGGGTCGAAGCCACGCTGCCAGTGATAGCTACCCTGGCCGGCACCTTCAGCGTGGCCTACGCCTTGCGCTTCACCGTCGACGTATTCTTTGGCCCTGCCGCCCAAGACCTGCCTCACACACCTCACGAACCGCCTCGCTGGATGCGCGCACCCGTCGAACTGCTGGTTCTCACCTGCCTGGTGGTGGGCATTTTCCCTGCCCAGTCGGTTGGCCCCTTGCTGGCCGCTGCAGCCCTTCCAGTGGTGGGTGGTACGCTGCCCGAGTACAGCCTGGCTATCTGGCACGGCTGGAATGCCCCGCTGATCATGAGCCTGGTGGCCATGAGCGGCGGTATCGTGCTCTACCTGCTGTTGCGCAAGCAGTTGCGCCGAGGGCGCTTCCCGTATCCCCCCCTGATCGAGCGGTTCAATGGCAAGCGCCTGTTCGAGCACGGCCAGGTGCACCTGATGTTACTGGCCAGGCGCATCGAGGGGCTGCTGACCACTCGCCGCCTGCAAGCGCAACTGTTCATGCTGGTGCTCGCCGCCTTCCTCGCGGGGCTCACACCCATGCTGTACAGCGGCCTGAGCTGGGGCGACCGCCCGAAAATCCCGGGGTCAGGTGTGTTCGTCGCCCTCTGGGTGATCGCTATCGCCTGCGCCATCGGCGCGGCCTACCAAGCCAAGTATCACCGCTTGGCGGCCTTGATCATGGTCGGCGTCTGCGGCCTCATGACCTGCATCACCTTCGTCTGGTTCTCCGCACCTGACCTGGCACTGACCCAACTGGTCGTCGAGGTGGTCACCACGGTCCTGATCCTGCTTGGCCTGCGCTGGTTGCCGCGGCGTATCGAAGGTGTCTCGCCGCTGCCCGGGAGCCTCGACCGCGCCCGCATGCGGCGCCTGCGCGACCTGCTGCTGGCGATCCTGGTCGGCGGTGGCATGGCGCTGCTGTCCTACGCCATGCTGACACGACCTACGCCGAACGACATTTCTTCGTTCTATCTGAGCCGGGCATTGCCACAAGGTGGCGGTACCAATGTGGTCAACGTGATGCTGGTTGACTTCCGCGGCTTCGACACACTGGGCGAGATCACCGTGCTGGTGGCCGTCGCCCTGACCGTATTCGCCCTGCTGCGCCGCTTCCGCCCACCCAAGGAGAGCATGCAGTTGCCCGCTCAGCAGCGCCAGCTTGCACCTGACGTGGTCACCGACCTGATCAACCCGCGCCATGCCACCGACACAGCTTTGGGCTTCATGATGGTGCCTGCAGTGCTGGTACGGCTGCTGCTGCCGATCGCCCTGCTGATCTCGATGTACCTGTTTATGCGCGGCCACAACCAGCCTGGCGGCGGCTTTGTCGCGGGGCTGGTGATGTCGGTGGCATTCATCCTCCAGTACATGGTCGCAGGCACCCAATGGGTCGAGGCCCAGATGAGCCTGCGCCCACTGCGCTGGATGGGCACCGGGTTACTCTGTGCGACCCTGACCGGGGGCGGCGCCATGCTGCTGGGCTACCCGTTCCTGACCACCCATACCGCCCACCTGCACCTGCCAGTGCTCGGCGATGTGCACGTGGCCAGCGCGCTGTTCTTCGACGTCGGCGTGTACACCGTGGTGGTCGGTTCGACCCTGCTGATCCTCACTGCCCTGGCCCACCAGTCGGTGCGAGCCTACCGCCCGGGTAATCCGTCGAAACCCAGCCAAGCAGGAGCCGCCTGATGGAAGAAGTCATTGCAGTCGCCATCGGCGTACTGGCCGCATCGGGCGTGTGGCTCATCCTGCGCCCTCGGACCTACCAGGTGATCATGGGCCTGTGCCTGCTATCGTACGGCGTCAACCTGTTCATCTTCAGCATGGGCAGCCTGTTCATCGGCAAGGAGCCGATCATCAAGGAAGGCGTGACCCAGGACCTGCTGCACTACACCGACCCGCTGCCCCAGGCACTGGTTCTGACGGCCATCGTCATCAGCTTTGCCATGACCGCCTTGTTCCTGGTGGTGCTGCTGGCCTCTCGCGGCCTGACCGGCACCGACCATGTGGATGGCCGGGAGCGTGAAGAATGAGCGAGATGAGCCGACTGATCATCGCCCCCATTCTGCTGCCGCTGCTGACCGCCGCAGTGATGCTGATACTGGGCGACAAGCACCGCCTGCTCAAGGCCCGCCTCAACCTGCTGTCGACCTTCAGCGGGCTGATCATCGCCGTCAGCTTGCTGTTGTGGGTGCGCGTCCAGGGCCAGGCGGAATCGATTGGCGTGTATCTGCCGGGCAACTGGCCCGCGCCTTTTGGCATCGTGCTGGTGGTTGACCACCTTTCGGCGCTGATGCTGACGTTGACCGGGGTCATCGGTATCAGCGCCCTGCTGTTCGCTCGCGCCCGCTGGGACAGCGCCGGCGCCAGCTTCCACGCACTGTTCCAGATCCAGTTGATGGGCCTGTATGGCGCCTTCCTGACCGCCGACCTGTTCAACCTTTTCGTCTTTTTCGAAGTGCTGCTCGCGGCCTCTTATGGCCTGCTGCTGCACGGTTCGGGACGAGCGCGGGTGCGCGCCGGCCTGCATTACATCGCCATTAACCTGTTCGCCTCTTCGCTGTTTCTGATTGGCGCCGCGATGCTTTACGGTGTGACCGGCACCCTGAACATGGCCGACCTCGCGCTGAAAGTACCGTTGGTGCCCGAGGCCGACCGTGGTTTGCTGCACGCGGGCGCGGCAATCCTGGCCGTAGCCTTCCTGGCGAAGGCCGGCATCTGGCCGCTGAATTTCTGGCTGGTATCGGCGTATGCCTCGGCCAGCGCACCCGTCGCCGCATTGTTCGCCATCATGACCAAGGTCGGCTTGTACGCTGTATTGCGGCTCTGGTCCCTGTTGTTCTCGGGCCAGGCCGGTGCATCGGCGCATTTCGGTGGGCAATGGCTGATCTACGGGGGCTTGGTCACCCTTGCCATCGCAGCCGTATCGATCCTTGCCGCACAGCGACTGGAGCGCATGGCGGCACTGAGCATACTGGTTTCGGCAGGCACCCTGCTGGGCGCGATCGGCTTCGCCCAGCCGGCCCTGACGGGTGCGGCCCTGTTCTATCTGGTCAACTCAACGTTGGCACTGGGTGCCCTGTTCCTGCTCGCCGAACTGGTGGAACGCTCTCGCTCGGCCAACGAGCCCCCGCTGGAAGACGAAGAAGGCAGCATGCCCTCGCCACTGGAATCACTGCACCCGCCCAAAGGGATCAACCTCGACGATGAGCAGAAGGCCGTGATCGGCCAGATCATTCCCTGGACCATGGCGTTCCTGGGCCTGAGCTTCATTGCCTGCGCCTTGCTGATCATCGGCATGCCACCGCTGTCTGGCTTCGTCGGCAAACTCAACTTGATCAGTGCGCTGTTCAACCCACTGGGGTTGGGGGTGCCGAACGAACGCCCGCTGTCCGCAGCCGGCTGGGCGCTGGTAGTTCTGCTCGTCCTGTCTGGCATGGCCTCGCTGATCGCTTTCGGCCGCGTGGGCATCCAGCGCTTCTGGAAGCCTGAAGAGCGCCCCTCTCCAGTACTGCGGCGCTATGAATGCCTGCCGATCGTGATTTTGCTGGGCCTGTGCATCATGCTCAGTTTCCGGGCCGAGCCCCTGCTACGATACACCCAGGACACGGCTGCCAGCCTGCAGGCCCCTGACACCTACATCAAGGCCGTGATGGCCGCGCAGCCGATACCCGGCCCGACCACGCTCGACGCACAGGTGCAGCCATGAGCCGACTTTTCCCCGCACCGCTGCTGTCTGTCGCGCTGTTCGTACTGTGGCTGCTGCTGAACCTCTCGCTAAGCCCGGGCAACCTGCTGCTCGCCGCCGCGCTTGGCATTCTGGCGCCGCTGCTGATGGCGCCACTGCGCCCCCAGCACGCCCGCGTGCGCAGGCCGCTGATGGTCGTAAAGCTGCTGGGCCGCGTGGGCATCGACGTCATCCAGTCCAACCTGCAAGTCGCCTTCAGCGTTTTGCGCGCCGGGCAACACCCGCCTCGCTCAGCCTTTGTCCATATCCCACTGGACCTGCGCGATGCCCACGGCCTGGCAGCACTGTCGATGATCACCACCGTAGTGCCCGGTACCGTCTGGTCAGAGCTGGCACTGGACCGTAGCGTCCTGCTGCTGCACGTGTTCGACCTCAAGGATGAAAACGCCTTCATCGAGCACTTCAAACACGCCTACGAACGACCGCTGATGGAGATTTTCCAATGACAGGCCTGCTAGCCTACGCAGTGCTCGCCAGCTTGTTCATCTTTGCCCTGGCCATGGGCCTGACGCTGATCCGGCTGTTTCGCGGCCCCTCCGCCCAGGACCGGGTACTGGCACTGGACTACCTGTACATCCTGGGCATGCTCATGATGCTGGTACTGGGGATCCGCTATGCCAGCGATACCTACTTTGAGGGTGCGCTATTGATTGCACTGTTCGGCTTTGTCGGCTCGTTTGCCTTGGCCAAGTTCCTGCTGCGTGGCGAGGTAATAGAATGACCGAGGTTCTTGAATTACCGCTCTGGCTCGAGCTCGTTACCGCCGCCCTGCTGCTGCTCGGCAGCCTGTTCGCGCTGATCGGGGCCATTGGCCTGCTGCGCCTCAAGGATTATTTCCAGCGCATGCACCCGCCAGCCCTGGCCTCGACCATCGGAGCCTGGTGCGTTGCCTTGGCTTCGATCATCTACTTTTCATGGCTCAAGCAAGGCCCGGTACTGCACGCCTGGTTGATCCCTGTTCTACTGTCGATCACCGTACCGGTCACTACCCTGCTACTGGCCAGGGCGGCGCTGTTTCGCAAACGCATGGCCGGGGAAGCGGTACCCGAAGAAGTCAGTAACAGCCAGGAGGGTGGCAATTGAGGTGCGGCAGGCTCATTGCTGGCTGATCCGCTGCAACTCTCGCCGCACCATCGCGACGTAGGGAGGTGGGCCTAATTGATAGAGCTGGGCCGCCACCCAGGTCAACCAGGCCCCCTTCATCTCATCGCGTCGCGCCAGCAAACGTTCTGCCTGTGCCAAGGCCATGGCCTGATGTTGTCGATGGAACGCGGCACGGCCGCCATCCGCCTCTTGCGCCTCGTTCATTCACTCGCCTTGAACGTGGTCAATTCACCCTTGCGCCATTTGGCGACCTTACCGGTCACGGCCTTGAGCAGCTTGCCCAAGCCCTCCTGGACTTGCTGTTGAGCCGCGAACACCAGCATTACGCCTTGGCCTTCACGAAACACGATACCTTCACCTTGCGGCACCGAGACAAAGGCATAGTCCCCGACACCATAGACGTTCAGTTTGATCTCGCGAAAGCGCATTTCCAACTTGCCGCCTTCACGACTGGGCAATACGGCAGCACGAAAGTGATCCCCCACCTTCAATTCCAAACGCTGCTTGTCATCGACTACCAACGCACTCTCGGTGTCGATTTCGGCCATATAGAGGCCTTCGGGACTTTGCTCGGTGACATAAACGAAACGGCCCTGAAACAGCTTGGCCAACTTACCGCGCAAATCGCCAAGGGCGAACAGAGCGTGGGTATCCAGAGTACTGACTGCCAATGAAGTAATCCTCAAATCGGTAACATCCGCCCCCACTCACCATCGGTGAGGCACGGCCCTTTCATTTCGATAGGCGAAAAGAGTAATGAAGCGATGTGCATAACGTCTGTGCCTTCTGGCTATAGAGCATGGAGGAATCTTTACTCCTGCTTGCCAGACTTCGCCCAAAGGACGGGTTTAGGCACATTCCCCAACCGGGAAGCGTAATGTCTTACAACTATTCCGTCAGAAAAGATGCGATAGATAACGCCAGGCCCTTCGGCAGAACGGGCTCTGCAATCCATCAGCGCATTACTGGGAAGGAAATATGCACGAAAACACAGAAACACGTCGAGAGGCAAAGCGCATTTATTCTCGCCTCACACCGCGTTACGTCGTGATACCTGCCGGCATCGAGTTCTTCCACGTCACCGAAAGCGCTACCGGTAGAGTAAAGGGGTTTCGACGTCGCCACCATGATGCCTGCGAGCTGGCCCGTAGCCTCGAAAACTGAACCACAGTCAGGCGGCTCGGCCCTTCTCGAGCTGTTCCAGCCAGGCCACCTGACACACCCGCGCCTCATCACGTGTCGCAAACGCAGGGCCCCGACGTTCACCGTCCACCAGAACCACCCAGCAGACTCGGCGGCCCAATACCTGCAAGGCAGCGGGCACACCTGAGCCAATCATCACGGCTACATCGACTCGGCTATTCATCATTCCCTCCGGAATTTACTTAGCTACCTAACGATACAGCCATGGTACGCCCGACACCCGGCCGAAAAAAGCCAACATTGGTATAGCACTATTGCGTCAGCAGCAACGAATCAGCCCGTACCCGCCAGCAAACGCAAAAAGCCCCAAGGATTGCTCCGTGGGGCCTGGCACACAACGCTCGGTCAGATCTGGCGCTGGTGGCGATCGAGCTGCTCGTGGCGCTCCTGGGCTTCGATGCAGTACTTGGTGGTCGGGCTGATCAGCAGACGCTGCAGGCCGATCGGTTCACCACTGTCATCGCACCAGCCGAAGCTTTCGTCAGCGATACGGCCCAAGGCCATTTCCAGCTGCGGCAGCAAACGCTGATCACGTTCGATGGCATTTACCAACCAGTGACGCTCTTCTTCGACCGAGGCCACGTCGGCAGGATCCGACGGGGTATCCAGGCTTTCGATGGTGGCACGGCTCAGCTCGATGCGTTCATGGGTTTCTACTTTCATCGCCTGCAGCAGGCCAGTGAAGAAGGCCAGCTGATCAGCGTTCATGTAGTCATCGGCCGACATGGCCAGCAACTGTTCCTTGGTCATCGATTTCTCTATGAAAAAATGTGCATTTGGGCGATTCGGGTGTCGCCAACGCCTCGGCATTGGCAACAGAATTCTTCAAGCGCCAATCGGCACTCTTTTGCAGGGGGCGGCAGTCTAAGGCCCCACGTCGCGAGGGGCAACACCAATCACGGGGTAATTGACCGAAATGACATGGTTTACGCCTGACGGCATCAAGTTGCCCCCGGACGATGTCACTGGCAGTACATCTTTAAAGCCAAGGCAGATAACCAACCCGGGCGGTTTCATGGCCCCCGCCCCTAGACAGCAAGAAGCAGCCTGGCCCTGATGCAAGGCACCAAGGCCAACACTTATCTGCCAATGGAGATCGAAAAGATACTGCTGCTGCACCGCGAAGGCCTTGACCACCACCGCGCAGCCATCGAACTGCGCTTGACCCGTGCCAACCAGACGGACGAGTGCGTTCACGATGCCGATGCGGCACTGAACATCAAGGCAATCGAAGACCTGTCGGCAACGCTGACAACGCAGGCGGTGGAGCAGAGAACGCAGGCGGGCATGAGACCGAAGTGCATCGCAGCCCGATCGACCTGGCTGCGGCAAAGCGGTACTTCTTCAACCATCAGGCCTGATCATAGGCAGGGGCAGTTTCGCTGCCCCTGCTGGTGCAGCTCAGCAGTCCTTGAACTGAGCCTCACGCTTGGCAATGAACGCCGCCATCCCTTCCTTCTGGTCTTCAGTGGCAAATGCGGCATGAAACACACGGCGCTCGAAACGCACACCTTCGCTCAGCGTGACTTCAAAGGCCCGGTTGACGCTTTCCTTGACCATCATGCTCACCGGGATCGACTTGCCAGCAATGGTTGCAGCCACCTTCAATGCCTCCTGCACCAGTTCGGCCTGTGGCACCACGCGCGCAACCAGGCCTGCCCGCTCCGCCTCCTCAGCCCCCATCAGGCGCCCCGTCAGACACAGCTCCATGGCCTTGGCCTTGCCCACGGCACGGGTCAGGCGCTGGGTACCGCCCATGCCCGGCAGTACGCCCAGGTTGATTTCCGGCTGCCCGAACTTTGCATTGTCGCCAGCCAGGATGAAGTCGCACATCATCGCCAGCTCACAACCACCGCCCAACGCAAAACCCGACACCGCAGCGATAATCGGCTTGCGGCGGTTGGCAATGCGGTCGGCATCGCTGAACAGGTCATCGACGTAGATCTGCGGGTATTTGAGCTCGGCCATTTCCTTGATATCGGCGCCGGCGGCAAAGGCTTTGGCCGACCCCGTCAGCACCACGCAGCCGATATTCGGGTCACGCTCGAGCTGGTCCAGGGCCTGGTTGATCTCACTGACGATCTGCGCGTTGAGCGCATTGAGCGCCTGGGGCCGGTTAAGGGTAATCAGGCCGACCTTACCGTGAATATCCAACAGGATGGTTTCGAATGCCATGCAGACTGCTCCTTCAAAGATTGCGCGCAATGACCATGCGCTGAATGTCGCTGGTGCCTTCGTAGATCTGGCAAACCCGCACGTCGCGGTAGATCCGCTCCAGCGGGAAGTCACTCAGATAGCCATAACCGCCCAGGGTCTGCAAGGCATCCGAACAGACCTTTTCGGCCATTTCCGAGGCAAACAGCTTGGCCATCGACGCTTCCACCAACGCCGGGCGCCCGGCATCACGCAGCGCGGCGGCGTGCAGCACCATCTGCCGGGCCACGGCAATTTTCGTCGCCATGTCGGCCAGGCGGAAGGCCACGGCCTGGTGCTCGATCAGCGCCTTGCCGAAGCTTTGCCGCTCCTTGGCGTAGTCACGCGCCACTTCGAACGCTGCACGGGCCATGCCCACGGCCTGCGAGGCAATACCGATGCGCCCGCCTTCAAGGTTGGCCAGAGCGATCTTGTAGCCCTCGCCCTCTGCGCCCAGGCGGTTGGCCACCGGCACATGCACGTTGTCGAAGACGATCTGGCAGGTGTCGGAGGCGTGCTGGCCGAGCTTGTCCTCGACCCGCGCTACCTGATAGCCCGGTGAATCGGTGGGCACGATGAAGGCGCTGATCCCGCGCTTGCCGGCCTCTGGGTCAGTCACGGCAAACACGATGACCACCCCGGCGTTCTGCCCGGAGGTGATGAACTGCTTGCTGCCATTGAGCACATAATGGTCACCCTCCAGGCGCGCACGGGCCTTCAGGCTGCTCGCATCGGAGCCAGCCTGAGGCTCGGTGAGGGCAAAGGCACCCAGCATCGCGCCAGTTGCCAGGGGGGTGAGAAACTGCGCCTTTTGCTGCTCGCTGCCAAAACGCAGGATCGGTACACACCCTACCGAGTTGTGCACGCTCATGATGGTCGAGCAGGCACCATCACCCGCGGCGATTTCTTCCAAGGCCATGGCGTAGGCCACGTAACCGGTGTCACTGCCACCCCATTGTTCCGGGACCAGCATGCCGAACAGGCCCAGCTCGGCCATCTCCTTGATGGCCTCCTTGGGGAAGCGGTGTTCCTGGTCCCACTGCCCGGCAAAGGGTTTCAGCCGTTCCTGAGCAAAAGCGCGTACTGCATCGGCGATCTGTTGTTGCTCGTCAGTTACCAGCATGGTTCACCTCAGTACAGGCATTCGACGGCCATGGCCGTGGCCTCGCCGCCGCCAATGCAGATGGCCGCCACGCCGCGGCGCAGGTTGTTCTGGCGAAGGGCCGACAGCAAGGTCACCAGGATGCGTGCGCCGGAAGCCCCGATCGGGTGGCCAAGGGCGCAGGCGCCGCCGTGGATGTTGACCTTGTCGTGCGGCAGGTCAAGGTGCTTCATGGCCGCCAGCGTGACCACGGCGAAGGCCTCGTTGATCTCGAACAGATCGACATCGGCCAGGTTCCAGCCGGTGCGTTTCATCAACCTGTCGATGGCCCCGATCGGCGCAGTCGGGAATAGCGCCGGGGTGTCTGCGAAGGCCGCGTGGCCGTGGATGACTGCCAGGGCTTTGAGGCCGCGCTTGTCGGCTTCGGAGCGGCGCATCAGGACCAGCGCCGCAGCACCGTCGGAGATCGAACTGGCGTTGGCGGCGGTCACCGTCCCCCCTTCACGGAAGGCAGGCTTGAGCTGCGGGATCTTGTCCAGGCGCGCCTTGGGCGGCTGCTCGTCGTCCTTGATGACGCGCTTGTCCTTGCCCTCGGTGACTTCCACCGGCACGATCTCGGCGGTAAAGCGGCCGCTGCGGATCGCGTCCTGGGCACGGGTCAGCGAGGCAATGGCGAACTGGTCCTGGGCTTCGCGGCTCAAGCCTGTGGCCTGGGCGCAGTCTTCGGCGAAGGTGCCCATCAGGCGGCCCTTGTCATAGGCGTCTTCCAGGCCGTCCATGAACATGTGGTCGATGATCCTGCCGTGGCCCATGCGGTAGCCGCCACGGGCTTTGTCCAGCAGATACGGGGCGTTGCTCATGCTCTCCATGCCGCCCGCCACCACCACGTCCGCGGTCCCGGCCAACAGCAGGTCATGGGCCATGATCGCGGCCTGCATGCCCGAGCCGCACATTTTGTTCAGGGTGGTGCAGGTGGTGTGCTTGTCCAGCCCGGCACCCAGTGCGGCCTGGCGCGCTGGCGCCTGGCCCAGGCCGGCCGGTAGCACGCAGCCAAACAGCACTTGCTCGACACTGGCGGCATCGATGCCGGCACGCTCCACGGCACCACGAATGGCCGCGCTGCCCAGCTGTGGCGCGGTCAGGCTTTTCAGATCGCCCTGCAGGCCGCCCATGGGCGTGCGCACGGCGCTGACGATAACGATCGGATCATTGGCGAGGGTCATGTTCACGCTCCTTACTTGGCAGCCATGCGCAGTGCACCGTCGAGGCGGATCACCTCGCCGTTGAGCATGCTGTTCTCGATGATGTGACGGGCCAGCGCCGCGTATTCCTGCGGGCGGCCCAGGCGTGGTGGGAACGGCACACCGGCAGCCAGCGAAGCACGTACCTCTTCGGTCATGCCAGCCATCATCGGCGTTTCGAAGATGCCCGGAGCGATGGTCATCACACGGATGCCAAAGCGTGCCAGTTCGCGAGCGGCCGGCAAGGTGAGGCTGGCAATGGCGCCCTTGGAGGCAGCGTAGGCAGCCTGACCGATCTGGCCGTCGTAGGCAGCGATGGAGGCGGTGTTGATGATCACCCCACGCTCGCCCGCCTCATCGGCGGCCCCTTCGGCCATGGCTGCAGCGGCCAGGCGCAGCAAATTGAAGCTGCCGATCAGGTTGACGTTGATGACCTTGGCGAAGCTGGCAAGGCCATGCGGGCCCTGTTTGCCCAGCACCTTCTCGGCGCCGACGATGCCGGCGCAATTGACCAGGCCATGCAAGCTGCCAAAGGCGCTGACGGCTGCGTCGACGGCCGCCTGGGCAGCCTGCTCGTCGCTGATGTCGGCCACGGCGAAGCGGGCGTTGTCACCCAGTTCACGGGCCTTGGCCTCGACGGCCTGAGCGTTGAGGTCGACCAGCATGACCTTGGCGCCAGCCTCGACCAGCATCTGCGCAGTGGCACCACCCAGCCCGGAGGCGGCACCGCTGACAATGAAGTGTTTATTGGCTATCTGCATGATCGGTTTCCTTTCAGGCGCTGGCAGGGGTGGCCTGTTGCGCGTGTTGTTTGGCGACTTCCTGGTTGCGCAGGATGAAGCGTTGCAGCTTGCCGCTCGGGGTCTTGGGCAGCTCGCTGACGAATTCGATTTCGCGGGGGTAGGCATGGGCATACAGGCGCTGGCGCACATGCTGACGCAGCGCTTCTTCCAGTTCGGCACACCCGACGACGCCCTGGGCCAGCACCACGAAAGCCTTGATCAGCTCGGTCCGTTCCGGGTCCGGCTTGCCGATGACGGCGGCCTCGACCACCGCAGGGTGCTCGATCAACGCGCTCTCGACGTCGAACGGCCCGACGCGATAGCCGGAGGTGGTAATCACATCATCGCTGCGGCCAACGAAGCTGATGCTGCCATCCGCGTTGAGCTCGACGGTGTCACCACTGAGGTAGTACTTGCCGATGAACGCTTTGGTCGGCAGCCCGTGGTAGCCAGCGAACCAGCAAAGTGGCGATTGCTCGCGGTCGACGGCAAGGATGCCCGGCTGGCCGACCGGCAGTTCTGCGCCCTGCTCGTCCAGCACCACAATGCGATGGCCGGGGACGGCGAAGCCGGCAGACCCCAGGTGCACGGGGTGTGAAAGGCCGTGGTGGTTGCACAGCACCATACCCAGTTCGGTCTGGCCGTAATGGTCGTGGATGGTCACGCCCAGCTCATTGGCGAACCAGCGGATCACCTCGGGGTTGAGCGGCTCACCGGCACTGCTGACTGCGCGCAGGCGGCCCTTGACGGGCGCCGAGAAAGCACTGCCGGCCGCAATCAGCATGCGGTACGCAGTGGGCGAGCCTGCCAGGTTGGTGATACCGAGCTTGTCGATCACCCGCGCGCAGCTTTCGACGCTGAACGGGCCATCGTAGAACGTGGTGGCGTGGCCCAGTGACAACGGGCCGGTAACTGCGTAATACAGGCCATAGGCCCAACCCGGGTCGGCCAGGTTCCAGAAGTTGTCTTCGCTGCGCAGGTCGATGGCGTCGCGCATGTAGCCCTGAAACGCGACAATGGCACGCAGCGGCACCTCCAGCGGTTTCGCCGGGCCGGTGGTGCCTGAGGTGAACATCAGCAAGAACGGATCGTTACCTGTGCGCATTACCGGTTCGCAGTCGCTCGGGGCGCCCGCCAGGCACTGCTGGTAGTCCAGCTCGCCGGCGCGGGCATTGACCGTGATGATGGTCGGGCAGGCCTGCACCTCGTCCAGCTTGCCACGGTTGAGGCTGTCGGTAACGACTACGCGGGCATGCGACTGCTCAAGGCGGTGCTCGATAGCCTTGGGGCCAAACGCAGTGAACAGAGGCTGGTACACAGCGCCAAGGCGCCAGGTGGCGAGGATGGTGACAAGAAGCTCGGGAGTACGTGGCATCAGCCCAGCCACCCGATCACCGGGGCCCACGCCGTGGGTTCTGAGCACATTGGCAAAACGCGCAGACTGCGCCTTGAGCTGGTCGAAACTGAACCGCGCCGTGTTGCCATCGCGGTCTTCGTGAATCAGCGCCAGCTTGCCGGCACCGGCATGGCGGTCACAGCATTCGACACAGGCATTGAGGGCTTGGAGGTCGCCATGCAGCGCCGCGGCAGCAGCCTGGCCTTGGTCGAACGCACGAGCAGCCTCGATGTAATCGCGCATCGTCGGACTCCTGGTTTCTTGTTTTTGGTGTTAACCATCGGTCCGACGATGTTCGCGCCGCTCAAGCAAGGCGGCAATGGCCAAAGCTGTCAATCTGGATGACTGGTTTGGCCGCCTTGGCCGTCAGCCGTCTCCACGGCCCAGCCCATGCAAGTAAGACTCGGTCAAACCTGCCAGCAGCCGCTCTGCATCGCGCTGTTCTTGGTCGTCCAGATCAGCGAGCTGCGAACGCAGCTGATCGGCCGGGATGGGTGGCCGGACAACGCGCAAGTTTGCCCTGCGCTGCAGATAGTCGGCATTGAGCGCTTCGAACAGCGGCCGGTGCTGTTCACGAAGGCAGGTTTGCCAGAACAGTCGGCTCAACAGGCTTTGGCTCAGCGCCTCGATCGTTTCACTGGCGAGCACAGCGGCAAGCACGTCATTGACTTGCTCATCGCTCACCCCGGCGGAGTCCGGGTAGCGCATCGCTCGTGGTTGGCCCGGCAAATCAAGGCGCTCGCGCAAACGCACCCGGTATGCCAACGACACGGCTGAACGCCCCACGTGTTCACCCTCGGCGCCCAGGCGCATGATCGCCCGGCTGGCCTGCTGCCATACCAGGTCAAGCCGAAATAGTTGCCGGCCGAATGCCATCAATCGTCCCCGCTGCGTCGGGTCTCGCGCATCGGTTTCAGCCTGGGCCAGCAAGACCCTCACATGAATATCACTGAAAATGTCACGGACCATGTCCGTGCACGAAACCGGTTGGCTGGCCACTTCAAAAACGCGTATGCGCAACGCCGGGTTGCTCTCGACCGCCTGCAACGCGGCCCATACATCCCGCGCAAGCGCATCCCGGCCGCCATCAGCAATGGCCGGGGCATAATCAGCCGTATGCTCCAGCCACGCCAGAATACGGAAGAAGCTCGCGCTGCCCGGTTCGGCCACCAGGCCGTCCCACAGCAACCCGCGCGCTGCTTGATCGGTTTCGGCGACATGCCCCAGCCACAAGGCTCGGGCACGGGGCAAGTCGACCCTTGCCATCGATTCTGGCAAATGTCCGTGTTCCTCGATGGGGTCCAGCACGTACAGCCGTTGCAATTGCGCCCGCCTTAGCGGGTTCCGGTCGACGACCAGCCCCCGGCGCCAGGCATGAGGCATTGCCAGCAACGCCTGCGGTGGTTCGCGCAACTGGTTGTCGCTCAGGTCGCAGTGCACCAACTGGCCGCACAGCTCGAGCCGGCTGGGCCAGGCTCCCAGCCGGCAGTGGCGCAGGTTCAGATGAGTCATTGCCGAGAAATGGTTGAAGTCCAGATAAAGGTGCTCCAGCCGGTTGTAGCTCAGGTCAAGATGGGACAAGGCAGTCATTGCCTGCAGCACACCGACGGTCTGCGCGTTGAAGCGGATCTGGTTATGCGCCAGGCGCAAGCGCTGTAGTTGCGGCAGGTAAGCGATCCCGAGCGGGATGTTGCGCAACCGGTTGAAACTCATGTCAAGCTCGGTCAGCGCAGTAAATGGGCGCAAGAAGTCCACTGGCACCAGATCGACCGCCGAGTTTTGCAGACTCAGGCGGGTTACACGGTGGAAATCGATGACACCCGGTAGGTCCGGCAAACTGTTGAGCAACATGCCGCTCAGGGACAAGTTCTGGCCTGTTGCTGTACCCGCATCGTCGTAAATCCAGTCCCCCTGCAAACGCCAAGCCCGCAGAATGGCGTCGGCCACTCGCCGCCGGAGTACCCGTCGCCGTGCGTCCAATTGAGCACTGCTCCATCGGTTGAGGTGGCGAATCAACTGATCATGGTCATCCTCAAGCTCGACGAGGCGTTCATAGGCCGGCCGCTGCCCGCTTGCAAGAAGCGCCTGCTCCTGGTCCAGTTGCGCCTCATCCAGCCCGGGATAAAGCTGACGCAAACGCTCGCGAATGCGCGCAGGGAACGAACGGCTGTCGCCCTCGGCACGGCCACTGAGCGGATAGCCAACACGCCCGTCCGGCAAGCGTCGTCCTGGGTTGAACCACTGAGCCTGAGCCGGCCATTGCAAGAGCTCAGCCACCTCGCGGTGCGTGGCAGGAAGCCTGGCCAGCAGTCGCTGGCGTAGCTGTGGACCGGCGTCGGCCTGGGCCATACCCAAGGCCGCGCGATGCTCAGGCGCCAACACCGCGGCAAGCATTTCATACAGGCTCGCCGGGTTGCCAGGGCCGAACGGCAACCCGCGCCCCAAGCCATCGTAAAGGTGGAACTGCCCGTCTTTACGCACCACGATCCTGCGCACGAAAGGGTCAACAGCGGTGCCAACGGCCTTTAGCAGCCGCCCGTGCGGGCCGGTATCGCGCAACTCGATGCTCAGCGCCTCGCAACTCACGCCTGCGTTGTTTTCCATCTCGCCCTGAAGCAGGGTGAGCGCCAGTTGGCCAGTGTCGTTGCAATAGCTGGCGGGCAGGTAAAGCCCCTCGAGCGTACGATTCAACCTGGCCAAGCGCAGCAGGGAGCGGGCTTTGTTCGCCAGCCCCAGCGTCACGTGCCCAGCTGACGTCGCCACGAAGCGTTCACCCTCGCTGGCCTGGGTGGCCAGTGCCTGCGCATAGGCTTGCGGTAAACCGGCGAAGTCACGTTTTATCAAGGGCAGCAGGGCGTCGTCGACAGCCGGTGGCGTGCTCAGTTGTTCGAGAAGAGGCCCCTGCAGCGCAGCGCGCTGACGCAACAGGACATCGATGTCGGTACTGGCGGAACGGGCCTGGCACCACTCCAGCAATGCATTGTCCTGTGTGGCCAGCGAGTAGCTGGCCAGGCGCGTGAAGAACGACTCGATACGTGCATGGGCCTCGAAGCGCCGCAACGTCTCACGCAGGTTTACAGGCGCCGGCCGGTTTTCGACCAGCACGCCCCGCAACTCCTCGGCATCCATACCGGCAACCCGCAGCACTTGCGCCGCCTGCTGTGCATCAATGACCGGATGCTGCGGCCACAGGGTGTCGAGCATCCAGCGCACGTCGCTCCAGCGTTGCGGCTGGTCGCGCAGCAGTCGCCAGCCGCGCTCGCCGTTGTGCAGTACCGTTGGCCCGTACGCCTTGTCCACGCCAGGATGACGCAAGCGGTATGGGGCTTCAGGCTCACTGCGCTGTACTTCATAGTAACGCTGGCCCCTGCGCATCCAGCGCCTGTTGCCATCGCCATAGAGGCCATCGTCACGCAGGGCGATGGTGCCGGGATTGGACGCGTAGGCGGTGATGTCATCGGAACACAACAGGCCACGCCGTCCCCCCACGTTCACAGGCTGCAAGCCATCGACAAAGCTGCTGCGCAGAAAACTCACGGCGGCGGCGGTCACCCCTGTGGCAGCCACTGTCTCGGCGACCCCCAGCATGTGTTCCAGAGCCTCGTGCTGATGCCCCCGGACCCAGTCCTCGACGCCCTCGAAGACTTCGCCAAGCGTCTGCGCCACCAGTTGGCCCAGCAGCAGCGCGCCGACGACAGGGATGAACAGCCCAGCCAGGTTGAACAAGTCAAGGCCGGCAGCATGCCAGGCCGCATGGCGAGCGCGGGCGGCAGCCGTATCAGCGTCTGCTGTGGGTACCAGTAACAGCCTGGCATCGTCCTTGACTCGCTGCAGCTGTTGCGCGGCCAGCGCGGCGAACAGGTCGCCAGGCGCAGTAGCGCCCTTGAGGGCCAGATCGGGCCTTGCATCCCTGAGGCGTCCGCTGAGCACACCTGCGACGCTTGCCCGATGCCGCAAGCTGATGAGCTGAAGGAAATAGTCCCGGTAGGCCTTCTCTTGCAAGGCTGCAACCATCGCAGTGTTCATCGCCTCGGTGGAGTCGAAGCGGCGAAGGGCCTGCACCGGATCACTGGGCAGGTAGACGACCACACCCCGATCATTGCCCACACCGTCGCGCAAGCGAATGAACAGCCCGTCAGCCACGCGTTGGCCCAACATCTCCAGCAAGCCGGGGTAACCGTGCAGACCCGAGTCGGGATGGGCACCACCCCCCTCAACCATCTTGCGCAAGGCTTGCTGCACCTGCTCGTCGATATCACCCTTGAGGGTTGCGACCTGCGCAGCCAGTGCCAGGCCCGAACGCTTGTCCTGGGCAAGAATGTCTTGGGTGGTGGCACTGAAAATACGCTGCAGCTCGGTCTGGTAGAGCTGGCCGACATCCAGCGCACGGCACGTCTCAACCAGTTGCTCGGGCGTGCCGGTCAACAGAGTGTCCCGCCCAGGGGGGACGAGCCCGGTACCCTGAAAAAACGATTCGTCAGGGCCGAAGTTACTCATGAGCCTGAGCAATCCATTCTGCCGAGCCGCCGA
The DNA here is from genome assembly GCF_026625125.1 of Pseudomonas putida. Taxonomy (NCBI): domain Bacteria; kingdom Pseudomonadati; phylum Pseudomonadota; class Gammaproteobacteria; order Pseudomonadales; family Pseudomonadaceae; genus Pseudomonas; species Pseudomonas putida. The sequence continues at coordinate 3,855,641 of NZ_CP113097.1, forward strand.
GTAACGGTAAGTCTGCTGGAATGTTCCGGGCAGTGTGCCGATGCGCGGCGATACCTGCAGCCACTCCAGCCCTGCCAGGGTCATGCCTGCGGGCAGCGGCTTGATCAGCACTGCGGACAGGTGTTTCTCGGCGAACTGCTGCAGAGGCTCGAGGGTCAACGTGAGCCCGCGAAGACGGGCCTGGCTGGCGTGGTGGGCGTTGAGGCTGGCGCGCAGGGCGGCGATCTGAGGCTGACTGGCCCGTTTGAGCCAGTCGGGTAGCCTGGCAGCGATGAAGGCATCGGTTGCTTGTTCATGGCGGGTAACAGGGTTCAAGGCGATGGAAGTCATGGGTGTGCCGGGAGCAAAAGATGGGGCTGGCATGCTCGCCAACCGGCACTGGGCAAGGCATGAGGAAATACCACCGTAGCCACCGCCTGAGGTCGCAGTGGCGCCCTTTCAGCCTGCCGCGCCCCGAGCCAGGATCAGCGCACGGTAATGCCCGGGGTTGCAGCCGAACCACTTGCGAAACGCCTTGTAGAACGAACTGCCGTCGGCAAAACCAAGGCGCTCGGCGATTTCCCCCATGGGCGCTTCGGCCTGGCTCAACCAGGCGATGGCCAGCTCACGCCGGACGCTGTCCTTGAGTACCTGGTAGCTCTGCCCCTCCTCCGCCAGTCGACGGCGCAAGGTTGACGGCGACAGGCACAAATCCCGTGCCAGGGCGTCGGCATCCGGCCAATGGGACGGGTCCAGTTGCAGCAGGTCGCTGCGGATGCGCCACGCCAGGCTGGCCGGATCACGGTACTTGACCAGGATGTTGCCAGGCGCTTCGGCCAGAAAGCGCTGCAGGTCCTCGGGGCTGCGGCGCAGTGGCACGTCAAGGCAATCGGCACTGATGATCATGCGGGTGCGCGGCCGCTCGAACTGCAGGTTCTGCGAGAACATCACCCGGTAATCGTCGCAGTACGGCGGCTCGGCACAGCGCAGCTCGATGGCCAGGATGGCAATGCGTCGCCCGGCCAGCCAGCAGGCCACGCCATGCACGATCATCCAGAAGGTGAAATAGGTGAACGCCCGCCGTGGGAGGTCGCGCGGCTCATTGATGACAATCTCGGCCAGGCCCTGCTGGCGCACCAGGCTCGGCTGCAGGTCCTCGAGCATCAGCGAAAGAAACGCCAGCGCGGTTTCCAGGCCCTCGCCCAAGGTTGGCTGAGCCATGCTTGCCCGGCACAGGAACGCCAGGCTGCCGCTGCGCAGGCCGCGCGGGTCCATGGCAAAGAATTCATCGTTGCAGCGCCGCGCCAGCAACCGCCAGAGCCGGGCATAGGCCTGGGCACTGACCCGTGCATCCGGGGCCTGCAACTGCCCGGCGTCGATACCGGCACGGGCCAGCAGCGGCGCATCCGGCTCACCCGCCGGGCAGGTCTGCAACAAGGCCTCACGCACCAGTTGCATGGAAATGGTGTCTTTCTCGCTCATCTGCAGTCCATCAGGTTATGCCGGCATCTCGGCCCGGCTCAAAGGCTGGCCGCCAGGCCCAGGAATGCCTGGATCAAGCGTAACTCACGGCGCCGCTCCAGGCAGCCAACCATGTGCTGGTTGACCAGGCCCTGGCCGCCTAACGGTCGCGCCACCACCCGGGGGTCGTTGGCCACTTCGGTAGACGACACCACGCCGATGCCCAGTTGCGATGCGACTGCCTCGGTGACCGCCTCACGGCTGTCCAGCTCCAGCTGCACCCGGGGCTGCACGCCAGCTGTAGCGCAGGCCTTGTCGAAGGTGCGCCGGGTAGTGGAGCTGGGTTCGCGCAGCACCATGATCTGCTGGTGCAGCTCGGCCAAGGCCAGGTCACCCTCGCCCCCAGCCCAGGCGTGCCCTGCTGGCAACAACGCACACAAGCGGGATTGGCACAGGCTCTGAAGATACAGGCCCTTGCGTGGCTCGATCTCTGTCAGCACCGCCACATCGGCATGCTCGGACAACAGGGCAGCCAGCGTCTCCTGAGCGTTACCCAGGCGCAGATTGACCGTAATGCCGGGGTAGCGCTCGCGTAACTGCGCCAGCATGGGCATGACCCGGTGCGGGCCATCGGCAGCCACCTCCAGGCGCCCGGTCAGCAGTTGCTGGTTGGCTTCGAGCATGGCCTGTGCCTCTTCAGCCAGGCCGAACATGGCCCGGGTGATGGCCGCCAGCCGCGTGCCCTCTTCGGTCAATTCCACGCGCCGCGCCGTGCGCCGCAGCAAGGTGATCTGGTAGTGCTCCTCCAGAGCCTTGACGTGCCCGGTCACTGCCGGCTGGCTGATGAACAGGCGCTCGGCAGCACGGGTAAAGCTGCCCTCACGGGCCACTGCATCGAAGGCACGCAGCTGAAACAGGTTCATATTTATCGGCCTGACTTATAGCTGGGATAACAACAAACAATTTGATTGATGGAAGCGCGAATTGCAACCTAGGCCTCGTAGTTTCAGCCCACCGCTTGCGAGGAATAACGGAATGAGCAACGCCCCTATTCTGCTGACCCCAGGTCCCCTGACCACATCACTGCGCACCCGCCAAGCGATGCTGGTGGACTGGGGCTCCTGGGACCGCGACTTCAACCAGTTGACTGCCAGTGTCTGCGAGCAACTGCTGGCAATCATCGACGGCGCCGCCAGCCACCACTGCGTCCCCCTGCAAGGCAGTGGCACCTTTGCCGTGGAAGCGGCCATCGGCACCCTGGTGCCACGCGATGGCAAGGTCCTGGTGCTGATCAATGGGGCTTATGGCCAGCGGCTGGCGAAGATCTGCAACGTGCTGGGCCGCACCTACAGCACCTTCGAAACCGCCGAAGACCAACCGACCACCGCCGCCGATGTCGACCGCCTGCTGGCTGCCGACCCCGCCGTGACCCATGTGGCGTTGATCCACTGCGAAACCAGCACCGGCATCCTCAACCCGCTGCCCGAGATCGCCCAGGTGATCCAACGCCACGGCAAGCGCCTGATCATCGATGCCATGAGCTCGTTCGGCGCGCTGCCCATCGATGCCCGCGAAATCCCTTTCGAAGCGCTGATCGCCGCCTCCGGCAAGTGCCTGGAAGGCGTACCCGGCATGGGCTTCGTCTTCGCCGAAAAAGCCGCCCTGGCCGCTGCCGAGGGCAATGCCCATTCGCTGGCCATGGACCTGCACGACCAGCACGCCTACATGGCCAAGACCGGCCAATGGCGCTTTACCCCACCCACTCATGTGGTCGCGGCCCTGCACGAAGCCCTGCAGCAATACAACGAGGAAGGCGGCCTGCCGGCGCGCCACCGACGCTACGCCGACAACTGCAAGACCCTGCTCGACGGCATGGCCGCCATCGGCCTGCGCAGCTTCCTGCCCGCCGACATCCAGGCGCCGATCATCGTCACGTTCCACGCACCGAACGATGCCCGCTACCAGTTCAAGGACTTCTACGAGCGGGTCAAGGCCAAGGGCTTCATCCTCTACCCGGGCAAGCTGACCCAGGTCGAAACCTTCCGCGTCGGCTGCATCGGCGTGGTCGGTGCCGATGGCATGCAGGCCGCCGTGAATGCCGTGGCCGACGTGCTGCGGGAAATGGAAGTGCTGGACATCTGACCCTTTGCCCACCCGAATTCAGGAATTAGCGCACATGAACTACAAAAACCCCACCCAGCTGCAAGCCGCCATCCTCGACTGGGCCGGCACCGTGGTCGATTTCGGCTCGTTCGCCCCCACACAGATCTTTGTCGAAGCCTTTGCCGAGTTCGACGTGCAGGTGTCCATCGAGGAAGCGCGCGGCCCTATGGGCATGGGCAAGTGGGACCACATTCGCACGCTGTGCGACGTGCCGGAAATTGCCGAGCGCTATCGCAACGTGTTCGGCCGCACGCCGACCGACGATGACGTCACCGCCATCTATAACCGCTTCATGCCGCTGCAGATCGAGAAGATCGCCGTGCATTCGGCGCTGATCCACGGCGCTCTGGACACCCTCACCGGCCTGCGCCAGGACGGCTTGAAAATCGGCTCCTGCTCGGGCTACCCGAAAGTGGTGATGGACAAGGTCGTCGAACTGGCGGCACGCAACGGCTATGTCGCCGACCATGTGGTGGCCACCGACGAAACCCCCAATGGCCGCCCCTGGCCGGCACAGGCACTGGCCAATGTGATTGCCTTGGGCATTGATGATGTGGCGGCCTGCGTCAAGGTCGACGACACCGTGCCGGGCATCCTCGAAGGGCGCCGTGCCGGCATGTGGACCGTGGCACTGGTGTGCTCGGGCAACGCGCTCGGGCTGACCTGGGAAGGGTACCAGGCGCTGAGCGCCGAGAAGCTGGAAAGTGAACGCAAGCGAATTCATGAGATGTTCGCAGCGTCACGCCCGCACTACCTGATCGATACCATCAATGACCTGCCCGAGGTGGTCGCCGATATCAACCGGCGGTTGGCCAAGGGGGAGATGCCGCAGACGTTCTGACCGGTGTTCGTTGCTGCTTTCGTCGGCGCCCCGGCTCCCATGACGGCCCCGCTGTTTCATCAACGATGGGGTATCTGTGAGAGCCGGCGTGCCGGCGACAGGGCCGGCTCAGACTGCCCTGTTCAGCTTCACCCAGGAGGAGAACTTGTCGATGAAGCCCTGCAGGAAGGGCCGGGTCTTGTCATTGAGCTTGCCACTGTCCTCGAAGAGGCTGGCCGCCCCACCGATATAAGCTTCGGGCATCTGCATGCAGGGCATGTCGAGAAACACCAGCGACTGCCGCACGGCATGGTTGGCGCCGAACCCGCCAATGGCCCCGGGCGACACGCTCACCACTGCCGCAGGTTTGCCACTCCAGGCGCTTTGCCCATAGGGACGCGAACCCACATCGATGGCATTTTTCAGGCAGCCCGGTATGGAGCGGTTGTACTCCGGAGTGACGAACAGCACCGCATCGCTGTGCCGGATCTCATCGCGAAAGCGCTTCCACGGCTCAGGCACACCCGCAGCCTCGACATCTTCGTTGTACATGGGGAGATCGCCGATTTCGACGATTTTCAGGGAGAGACTGGACGGTGCCAGCTCTGAAAGGGCACGGGCCACCTTGCGGTTGTACGATTCCTTGCGCAAGCTGCCGACGACGACCGCTACCGAATACACCTGGCTCATGGCGATTTTCAACCTTTGCTGGGGTAAGAGACGTTGTAGTTATAGATGACCATCGCCCGGCGCTAAGGTTTTTTTCCTCCGGCAGAAAACTTCCAGGTACCATCCACGGTCTATTCCTGCAGACATTTCCCACGTAATTCAGAGGTTTTCACCTAAATGGCAGCAGTAATGGTCGGCCAATTCCACGCCCGTGACGCCGAAGGCCGTATCTACCCCGTGCACGAGTTCCAAGAGTCCACCCTGCAGGCCGACGGCAGCGCACTGGGCGCGCCGGTTACCACCTATCGCCTGGCCATCGGCGATCGCGTCAACCACTTGGGTGAAGACCGCTTTGAACTGGTCCAGACGGGCGTCGAGATCATTCGCATTCCTTGACGCAATCGACCGTATAGCTTCCCGACTCATTCTGCAGGCCGTGAACATCGGCGACGAAACCGGGAAAATCGCTGTTGAAGGCGCGGGCAAACGCCAGGTAGTCGAGGATCGGGCGGGTCGCGTCGGTGAACCGTTCCCCCGGCATGATCAGGGGGATGCCCGGCGGGTATGGCACCAGCATGACTGCCGAGACGCGGCCGAGCAATGCCTCGATCGGTACCGCTTCCACCTCACCGCGCACCATATGGTCGTAGGCTTGGGCCGGGCTGAGGGCGACTTCCGGCAAGCGTCCGAACAAGCCTTTGAGCTGCTTGGCCGTGGCATTGACCCGATAGCATTGATGCAGCTGGCGGCACAGGTCGCGCAGCCCGAGGCCGTGGTAGCGTGCGGTGTCGACTGCAACGATGCTCGGCAGGCACTGGCTTAGCGGGGTATTGCCATCGTGATGGCGTTTGAACTCCAGCAACTCGGTCAGCAGTGTGCTCCACTTGCCCTTGGTGATGCCCATCGAGAACAGCACCAGGAAGCTGTAAAGGCCGGTCTTCTCCACCACCAACCCGCGTTCCCATAGAAACTTGCTGACCACTGCCGCCGGGATGCCCTGCTCGTCCAACACACCGTCGGCTCGCAACCCCGGCATCACCAAGGTGACCTTCAGTGGGTCGAGCAACACATAATCGCCCGCCAGTTCGCCAAAGCCATGCCACTGCGCGCCGGGTTGCAGCAGCCAGTCCTGCGCCGCGAGCTGGTCGATACCCTCAGCCCCCGGCGGCTGCCAGATGCTGAACCACCAATCGGGGGCAGGCATATGTGCATGCAAGTTGGCCAGGGCGCGACGAAAGCTCAGTGCCTCGTCAAACATCTCTTGCAGCAGCGAGCGCCCTGCAGGCCCCTCCATCATGGTCGAAGCCACATCCAGAGAAGCGAGGATGCTGTATTGCGGTGAGGTGGAGATATGCATCATGAAGGCTTCATTGAAGCGATCACGGTCCAGCTGGCGCTGGGCGCCGTCCTGCACATGGATCATCGACGCCTGGCTGAAGGCAGCCAGCAGTTTGTGCGTGGAGTGCGTGCTGAACACCAACGGGCTGCCCTCGGTGCAGGCCGTACCCATCGCATAGCGTCCGGTGAAGAACTCATGGAACGCGGCGTAGGCGAACCAGGCTTCATCGAAGTGCAGCACCTCGGCGTTGCTACCCAGAGCCTGCTTGATCAGCCCGGCGTGGTAGCACAGCCCGTCATAGGTTGAATTGGTCACCACCGCCAGTTTGATGCGTGGTTCGCGCCCTTTGGCCAAAGGGTTGGCGCGCACCTTGGCCTGGATCGACTCAGCGCTGAATTCGCTGAGCGGGATCGGCCCGATGATCCCAAGCTCATTGCGCTCCGGGGACAGGTAAATGGGAATGGCGCCCGTCATGATGATGGCGTGGACCACCGACTTGTGGCAGTTACGGTCGACCAGCACCAGGTCATCACGGCCGACCATGGCATGCCAGACGATCTTGTTGGCGGTGGAGGTGCCATTGATCACGAAGAAGGTATGGTCGGCGCGAAAATTGCGCGCCGCCCTGGCTTCAGCCGCTGCCAAAGGTCCCGTGTGATCGAGCAGCGAGCCCAGTTCTGGCACCGAGACGGACAAGTCCGAACGCAGGGTATTTTCGCCGAAGAATTGATGGAAAGCTTGACCCACCGGGCTTTTGCGATAGGCCACGCCACCGCCATGGCCGGGCGTGTGCCAGGAATAATTGGACTGCGCAGTGTGCTGTACCAGGGCCTTGAAGAACGGCGGCAGCAAGCCGTCGAGGTAGTTGTGGGCAGCACGTGCTACCTGGCGGGCGAGGAATGGCACGGTGTCCTCGAACAGGTAAAGGATGCCGCGCAGCTGGTTGAGCTCGCTCATCGCTTCAGCGGGAGCGTTCTCCAAGGTGACCTGTTCGCCCAGGGCAAAGATTGGCAGGTCAGGCGCACGCTGGCGGGCCAGGCGGATCAATTCGGCCATGTTCTGCAGCAGGTGGGTGTTTTCGCCAACGCCTTCGGCGGCGATCAGCATGCAGGCCAGCCCATGATGAGTGGCAGCGACCAGGCGCGCTTCGGCATTGTCTGCGGCGGCAAGAATGGCGAAGCCGTCCTGGCGCAGTTCCTCGGCAATCCCCCGCACGCGCTCGCCGGCTACGCTGTCGGCCTTGATGGCGCGGTGGACGATGAGGATGGGGAACTTGAGGTCCTTGTACATCAGGCTGCTACCTCCGAAGGACAGAGCGTCTCTCACAGGGTAGTAGAGCCTGGTGTTGTCAGTGCGGCCCTGTCGCAGGCACGCCGTTTCCTGTACGGGCCTGCAGTTCAGTAAAGAGCTGGTGGGCTTACCGGCGACAAGGCCATGGCAGGCCCAGCATCAACCGGCTGGCGTTTCGGTCAATGCCTGCCACATCGACGGCCCGCCCGCCGATTTGGCGATCGCCGCCAACCGCTCTGCATGCGCCTCCAACTCCTCGGCACTGGCCATGATCACCCGCCCAGGCGCACGCCCGGTGATCCGGCGGATCTCGCTGCCACCACTGCCCTGCCCTTCAGCGTCACCGTCAGCCCCATTGCCAGCCAGCGAAAGGCTGGTCTGGCCACCGGTCATCGCCAGGTAGACGTCGGCCAACAACTCCGAGTCAAGCAACGCGCCGTGCAGTTCACGGCCGGAGTTGTCGATGTCGTAACGCTTGCACAGCGCGTCAAGGCTGTTGCGCTGCCCCGGGTGCCGGGCCCGGGCCAGCAGCAGGGTGTCGAGGATGGTGCAATGCTGCGAGATGTCGGCACGGTCACGCTGGCCGAGCAGGGCGAACTCGTTATTGATGAAGCCGACGTCGAACGCGGCGTTATGGATGACCAGCGTGGCACCCTGAATGAATTCGAAGAATTCCTCGGCTACATCGCCGAAGCGCGGCTTGCCGACCAAAAAAGCGTCGGTGATGCCGTGGACATTGATCGCGCCCTCGTCACTCTCGCGGTCCGGTTGCAGATAGACGTGGAAGTGCCGACCGGTCAGGCGCCGACCAATGACCTCGACGCAGCCGATCTCGATGATCCGGTGGCCTTCACTGACCGGCATGCCGGTGGTTTCAGTATCGAGAATTACTAATCTGGTTTCCAACAACTGTAAACGCTCCAGCTCTGATGGGAGCGATTATACAGGCTTTGAGCGAAAAATCTGTTGTCATTTTCATCGCCATTGTGTAAAAACGCCGCATGGATACCTCAAATTCCGACAAGAAATGTAAAAACCGTTTCCGCATTAGGCGCTTCATCGCCAAAGCCGGATGGAGGTATGCGCTCCTGTTCGACAGCGCGGAAGGTGCGATGCCAGCGTATTGGCCGACGGCATTCTGTAGTCACAGCCTCGCTCACATGAGCGCTGCCACTGAGTTGAAGCACCTCGAAACCATAAAAAAAATTGAGGAATGGGCGGCCAGTCAGAGTGTGGTCATTGTAGATTTGCTTCGATCAGGTAAAGGATTCACAGCGCAGCAATTGGACTCATTAACTGAGTCACTTAACAGGAAACGGAGGCTGTCAAAAGACGATGAAAAAGGAGCAACTGTAAACGCGAGAACATATAACTCATCTCTCGACGAGGCCAGTCGCTATTTTTCTTGGCTGTTCACTCACCTGCGCAGCACTTCCAACTCTCTCGCCGACGTGACATTCCTGAGTGAACTCAAAAAGGCTTTAAAAATTCGAAAGCGCAAAAAAGGTTCTCGCGCGGCATATACCCAAGCGCTTTTGAATAAAAAGATCTCCGAACCCACTCGAAAAGCACTCTTCGAGAAGTTCGACAACCCATTAAAATCAAGCAATACTGATTTTCAAAAAGGTATTTCATTCAGGGACACCCTGATGCTGAGAATCTTCTATGATCTAGGCATCAGACTTGGTGAACTACTATCATTAAAGCTTGAAGACTTCATTCCAGCAAGAGGGGGAGATCATGCCTACATCAACATAGTAAGAAACCAGGATGACGCTTTTGATCGAAGAGTCAATCAGCCGGTAGCCAAAACAAACGGTCGAATGCTCGCGATATCACCGGAGCTTGAGAGTGAAATACTCAAATACCTGGGCGACTGGAGAGCCTTCATCCCAAACGTTAGCTTCGAAGATAATGCATTCATATTTGTTGTTCATAAAGCAGGGATAAACCAAGGGCAGGCACTGGAAATAAGTTCGATTCGCTCCTACTTTACCACCTTACGCCTGAGCGATAAACGGCTCTGCGGACTTCACCCACACTTGCTCCGCCATGATTGGAACTATCGATTCTCAAAGGAATGCAAAGACCGCAAAACCCCTGAGAAAGAAGAAATAGAACAGCGATGCTTCCTTATGGGATGGGTGCCAAACTCCAGCATGGCTAAACATTACAATCGCAGACACACTGCTGAAGAGGCATATACCGCCAGCGTATCAATGGCCTATTCAATCACCCGCCCAAAGAGAGATTGAGAGCATGATACCAGATGTCAATCAATCACATTCCGATAGAGCCTCCCAGCATGCGACTGAGCCACTCATAACCGTTGAATATGAAGGCGATAGGTTAAAGATTGTCGGTGAAGCCACGATCAACATCAAGCACGCTCTCGCCCTCAGCAAACAGTCTTTAGACGGCTACAAAAACACAATCGCACTCATCGGTAGAGTTGGCATATACGCCCCTTCCAACTTAGCAAGCATCGTCAGATCGTTTGAAAGAGGCCTTAAGCTTGCCAAATGCAAAAACCTCGACCTTACAGCTTACTTAACCATGAAATCGAGATTGAAAACCTCGGATAAAAACAGGTTAATTATGCTGCTCAAAACCTGGCAAACTGCGGGATTCTCCGGCCTAGATGAAGGCCTTCGAAAAATACTACCGTATGAGTGTGGATCATCGAGCGCTAAATCTTATCGACTCTTCAGTGAGACAGGCGGGCCGTACTCAGAGCAAGAATACGATGACCTGCTCAGCACATATTGGTATGATTTTGAATGCGGTAAATCATCTCTACAAAATACCACACTAAACTTGTTGAATGCCAGCCATAGCCGTAGACCTATACAGTACGCACACCTAAAAATTTGCGACTTTGAAAATATTGGCGAAACAAACTCTGTCAAAGGGCCAAGGGTTTCATACCCTGGAGCCAAAGATCAGGGGGAGATTGGATTTCGGATGTCCAAGCAAGAAACTCACCCGCTAAGTGATGACCTTTGGAAACTCTGTAGCCTGCAAATTTCTGACACTATATCTAAATTCAAGGAGTGGACTGGCTACAAACCTACCCCCGATGAAATACAGCAACTCCCTTTCTTTTTAACACCGTACAAAAAATGGCTGCTGTTAAAAAAAGACGAGGTTGAGCGGTACGCATCTTCACTTGAGCTATTCTCATCGGAGTTATGGCACCTTTCTGCGACTTCGATTACAAAAAAATTGAGTTCAAGAAATGGCTCACCGGTGCACTCTTACAGGACGAACCAAAACCTTAATGAATTCGCATATCGCATGCGTTACACCAAAGTAAAACAGCTGGCGAGACTCGGTGCCTCCCGAAACGTATTGAGGTACTGGCTTGGCCAAGAAAGTCTGTCCGCCATTGAAAGCTATTACGATGACCCTGCCGAGCTAGCCAGGGCAGTACAAGAGAGTGTTGGCTACATCTATGCCCCGATAGCGCAGGCGTTCATGGGCTGCCTCGTCAATAACGAAACAGATGCCATTAGGGGGACTGATCCCAGTAGCCGTATCGAGCTTGATGGCAACCAAATTCTAGGAAACTGTGGTCATGAAGGGTTTTGTTCAGCATCAGTCCCGATCCCATGCTACCGGTGTACAAAATTTCAGCCGTGGGTAGACGGCCCTCACGAACAAGTATTAGCACGACTGCTTAAGCGTCAAGAGCAGGAAAATAATATCTTCTTTAAGAGCACGACACGGAGACTTCTGACACCTTTACAGCTCGACAAGGATATCCGAGCTGTAGAAAGGGTTATAGCACTCTGCAAGCAACGCTTGAAGGATGAATAGAATGCCAGTAATACCGTTCAAGTCCAAACCAACTTTATCAAGCGAGGCCAACCTAGCCGCATACATCGAATATGCAAAGCTAATTGTTCTTACTGGAAACCATGGCTTTGAATGGAACGATGCTATATGGAAATTCCCAAGAACTATGATTCGCTTTACAAAACTAGAACAAAACCGAACCTTATCCAAGTCGGCCATACCAAACAGCGATCAAGTGTTCGATCATGACTTTACTGAATTCTCGAAAGCATTCTTAATAAACTCATTATCAGAAAACCCCAAAACACATATCAGGCGTTGTTTTCAGGGATTACAGTACCTTGATGCTGCCATGAGAACCTCTGGCGCAAAAACATGCATAACGAAAGTCAGCCGAGTTCATCTGCAAGCAGCCAGAGAATTGATCGCAAAGACGGGTAGCCCCGTGGAGCTAGGTGGAGTATTGCAAAGTATTGCTCAAAACATTGCAAGGCACAACCTGACCACCAACGATATCGCCCTTTGGAAACATGGCTTCAAAAAAAAGATAAAGCCTGATATTAGCAAGCTTCCATCTGATGAGTCTATTATTGCCCTGGCAGAAATTTTTGGGCGCGCCTATACAACTGAGCTAGACGACGAATCAATTTATCTAACGAGCCTGACTGCACTTCTAATTTCTGCACCCCTAAGAATAAGCGAGCAACTCTGGCTGCCTATAACGCTACTTGATAGCGACCTTGACTCAACTGGCATAGAGCAATGGTTTATCAAGTTCTTTTCCAGCAAATATGGCCACCACACAAACAAACCATTTGTATCTATAATGTCAGGCCATGCCCGCGCCGCAATTACTCGACTTGCGGCTATCACTGAAGATGGTCGCAGCCTCGCGAAGCATATTGAAAGCGGATCAACTGAATTCTACCCCCACTCAGGCTGCCCACAAGTACCGAGAAACCAAATTTTAACCTTAGATGAGATCGCTCTTGCATTAGGGGTAAGCAAAAAACAAGCAACGGCATCGTTATTTACCATGACAGGCTCCTACTGCACGACAGGCTGGTGCCTCGATTCTCTATGGCGGACAGTTCGAGAGTACAACATCTCTCGCAACCCCTACTTCCCATATCAAGTTAACCCACAGAAATATGACACAACCCCACTTCGAATGTCTGAATCCCTGATGTGCTTTCGAGCCAGCCAGCTCGTACCCCAATACAACACGAGCCCTGTAATACTGTCACCCATGAACCTGGATTATTTTAACAAAAGGCTCACTCACTCTAAAATCAACAATCAAGGAACGTTGGTTAGCTCCTTCTTCGACCGGCACGGCTATACCGGCTTGATACTTAAGTCTCACCAACTGCGCCATTTCACCACGACCGCAGCTCAAGAGGGAGGCTTGAGCCTAGATCTCATTACAAGATGGCGCGATTGTGCTTCAGAGCACCAGTCCAGAACGTATATGCATAAGGATGAGAAAAGAATCGCTCGGGACATAGCTGACAGCCGAATGGCTGCTGTAGAGGTCGTGCCAACTCCTATATCCAGAGAAGAATATAGCTTCTATGACAAAGGGCCGGTGATCACAACCATTTACGGAATTTGCACTCACAACTGGGTTGTCTCTCCATGTGAGAAATCAGCTGACTGCACGGACTGCTCAGAACTCCTTCATTGCAAAGGCCACCGTAAGTCGCGAGATGCCATTCAGCGCGACCGAGACCAAATCGCAGAGAACCTCGCAGCGGCGCTACAGGCAATCGAGGATGGGAATCGACCCGCGACTCGATGGGTTGAGCACCATTCTAGGCGCCTAGAGCGCTTAGACCAACTATTAGCCATGCATGATGACCCTGCTATACCCGATGGTAGCGCAGTGATGGCTCCAGGTTCAGACTTTACTCATCCTGGACGAATTTTGAGCACCAAGCACCCAGAAGGTACTACGCCTGCAGCCTACAACGTCGTGGACGATAGCCTCTATGGAGACGATTTGCTAAGCTGTTTGAAACTATTCAGAGAGCAAGATTAGATGCCTAACGCATTCACACAGAAGGAAATTAGAGCCATTACGAATCTAATTCGCGAGTGGCCTATATCTGAGAAACTAACCTGGGACTTAATATGCGAAGCTAGTCAGGTCGTACTAGAGGTCAAACCCACACGCCAATCATTATCCACAAAACAACTCATAAACAACGCATACAAAACAAGAAAACTAGAAATCGCATCTAAGAAAAAAGAAACAGACAATTTAATACTTCCAAAAAGCCTAACTGCCGCAGCAATACAAATACGAAACCTGCAAGAAGAAAACCGCCTACTGAAAGCCGAACTATCCACAATGGCCGAGGCCGCTCGCACCTTCATTTACAACGTCTCGCTACGTGGTGCCACGGAAAAAATCACCATGGAAGAACTCAGCAAAAAACCGCCGAAGCCCGACCGAAGGTAATCAAGCAAATTATATACAGCACATGAAAACCATCAACATGAATTACAGCCCGGCATCCTTAAATATTTTTCTTAAGAGCGCAGCGACCATTTCAATTGATCAACCTAATCAACATAGCCAGACCACACATGGTAAGATATTTTAGACACACCCCCAGCTGATGGCCTTGTAAAATGTTTTCATTTATCCGATGGTGGAAGTCACTTCTCAAAGAACAGCCAACGACTTGGGAGTTCAACCGGGAACAACAGTTTATAAAGGCGATCAATAGTCTTCAGAACTATTCAGTGACGGATCGCGGCACAGTTTCTATGGATCCCGAGGAGATCAGAGACTACGTCATTGCCCGCCGCCAGGAGCTTAGCCACCTAGTTGATCCGAAGTTCCGTGGGGATCCTCCAACAGAAACCATAGGTCGCGTAAATGAGGCGTGTGTCGAAGTGATCTCTTGGCGACAATTGGACGACCAGGCAGCCATCCGATACGTATGCCTGCAGTCGCTTGATGGCAGAGGGTTCTGCGTTGCGTCTGCCCGCTACTTTTCGGCTGAGGGAACGTTGTCAGCACCATGTGATGAAGAACGAGGGATTGCGCATAGACTGATGGGCACACCCGGAGAGCGGCCTCTGGAATGGCACCCAACGCTCTCGGCAGCGCTAGAGGCACATGAGATGGCATTATGAGCATCTGACACAGGACTGCATATTCATGTGATGTGGCAATTTCAGGAGCCCCTTGGATTGGCAACAGTGCATTAGCAGATGCCCCGCGCTTTTCCGGTGGCTGAGCCCCATCGCCCCGAGCTCGCTGCTGTCGCCATGAGCGCCTGGACGGCATTCAGACCTTGGGCAGCACGATGAGCCAGTGTCATCCTTTGGGTCTGAGCAGCTCCTTTTACCGAACCGATATACGGATAAGATACTGATTTTTCGTCGGAAAAATCGAGTATCTCTCCTTCTGGCCTTGACCCTCCCCACTCCACAGTCTTCATTCCTCATACCACAAAGGAGGAATGCGAATGTCGCCCCCCTGATCTGTTCTACCCAGATTGCGATCCCGTTAAGGTGGCTGGCGGGCCCGACTAAGGTTTCGCGAAGATGCAGATCGCAATCACTGGCCAATGGTCTAACCGCGCATTCGCTCAGCAGATCAGGTTCCGGAGTCCAAATTGAACGGTTTCCCTACCAGTGATCGGCCCTAACATTGGACACGCTCAGTTT
The DNA here is from genome assembly GCF_026625125.1 of Pseudomonas putida. Lineage (NCBI taxonomy): Bacteria > Pseudomonadati > Pseudomonadota > Gammaproteobacteria > Pseudomonadales > Pseudomonadaceae > Pseudomonas > Pseudomonas putida. Next base: position 3,870,844 of record NZ_CP113097.1, read on the forward strand.
AAGAGTATGCTCTTAACATACTGATTTGAAAGGATATTTTTCTAAGATCTTCCTTGACTACTCCAGACTGATGGTCTTCATTTCTTGTACGTCCAGAAGAGAAATGACCATGAGATCAGTACCTCTTTTCCAGTTGGAATGCGCTCCAATAGCCCTCGCTGATGGTTTCCACTACGTTGTGCTCAGCGCTCTGCAGTGGAAAACTCCCAACCTTGACCTGATGGCAACAGCCAACAAGCAGCGCTTTGCCGTTCTCTACCAACAACCGCTAGAGGAAAGGTTTGCCATGGAAACCCTCGAGCAGGCACACATCCATGGCGCCCTCTCCGGGGTGAAGTTGGTAGCCGTTCACAAAGACACGATCCATCTCTTCTTTGGTGACGAGGTGGCGGGCATTACCCTCCCTGCCATTGAGTCCTTGTGGGAGCTGGTCAAAGATCTTATTCCTAATCGAAGGCTGGCTCTCGATTTTTCGTGCGAAGCCGAAGTCTACTCAGGACGCTCAGACTACGCATTTTGGCCTGCCGTCAAAGAAGTGCTTGAATCGAATAACCTGGGGATTGAGAGATACCCGGCGCCTGCGCTCCACGACTGTGCAGAAGAAATACTTAACGGCGAGAATCTGGAGTTTCATAAAGCTCACAGGAATATCCTTCAATACTCCGCTGCCCAGCCAGTCACATCCATTGGAATGTGTCCAATGGATTTGTTCCTGGGGTCTCAAGCAGAGCACTCCCGCTGCCTTACGGCGAAATCCTACAACCCCGACACTCAACATTTCAGTGGCACAGGCACGCAATGTTTCGGCTTGCTGATCCCTCTATAAATTCCTAAACAGCCACCCCTCCAATGGTATTGATGATGATCTACTCCCGCTTACTTTATACCGAGTATGAGCAGCCTCACCATGATGATGGCGAAGGTGCATATACGATTTTTTCCACACAGCAAATATTCGGTGCTGACTGTATCCCCCTTGATAAACTTTACATCCAGAGGTTTGCTGTGCTGTGGGAAGGACAACCTGACACCAGGGTAATCGATCTGATCGAGCAAGCGATTATCCTGACAATTCTTTCCCCAGTGAAGATTTTGAACGCATCCAAAGGCACGCTCGTCATCGTGTATGACAGCAAATTAGTCGGCAAGAATTACATGCTTTTCCGGATGACCTGGGAGAAAATTGCCGCTGAAGTTATGTATGACGAATGGACGGCACTTTTCATTAAAGATAGCGATGCAGGGTTGGGCTTGGATGGAGGCAGGATCTTCAGGAAGTTTTCTCGCGGCATATTGGAAAACAACGTGATTGGAATCGTGGAGTTCACGCCTGACATGTTCTTATTTAAGGATGATTGGACAGAAGAGGCTATGTTTGGCTCAGGGGAGCAGCAGGACTCCCGCGATGAACCTCCACCAGACATGAAACCCTTTTAGATAGGTCAGTGCTGTAAGGGCGTCCTGGCTAGGTTTGGCGCGCCCTACGGGCCGGCTGTCGTGAACCAAGCCGCTCGCCGTATGTCGGCGTCCTGGCCCTTACGGGCTTCCATCCTCGCGTCTCCGCCTACCTGGCTGCGCGCTCCGCTTGCCGGTGCTGGGCAGTTCGAAATGGCTATGCCTATCACTACTCCTTCAATAGATCGGTGGCCAGCGAACTGGGGCAAAACACATGAGGAGGCAGGCGCTCGCTTGCACTAGATTGCCTAGCAGTGGTCGTTGTAACGTACTTTCTGGAATGTAACATTGACAATGTTACATTCCAGAAACCGCGTTACATAGGTAGGTTCACGAGAGGGATGTCATGACCTGTATTCTGGTTGCTCATCTGGGCAACGAAGTCATTATCGCCGCAGACAAGCGTGTCACCCACATCGCTGAGGACGGCGTGAAAACACCTTGCGGTGACACCGAGGAAAAAATTGTAAGAACCGAGGTTGGCGTCATCACGGGCGCTGGCTCACTGGCGATGCTGGAGCCTGTCAAATCGCTTGTTAGAGACCACGGTTTCAATAGCCCTGATGACGTGCTGGATTTGATCCTGCGCGTGCGCGACTCGTTTTCAGAGATCCACGCCGACAACCCTCGCCTGCATGCCGATCTAGCAGAGACGTCCTGGATGTTCACGTACCCGACGCTGGTGAATGATCAAGCGGTTACTCGGTTCGTCTACTTCCACCAGCAGCACGGAGCTGATTCGTTGAGGCGATTGGATGCGGGCAGGGTAATGTGCTTCCCCGGTGGTTTCTCTCTGGAACAGGCGCAAGAGCTGCAGGTCAAGCTTCAGGATGCGGTGACCAAATCTCTCAAGTCCTGTCCTCCCGAACAGGCCAGGCAGTTGGTGATCTCGCGCATGCTCACATTGATGAGTGAGATCTCCAATACAAGCGAAACTGTCTCACACACATGTGACATCGCTCTTGTTGACGGTAGACAGGTGTACGTTGCCATGTCGGCCTCGGCTGGCGTTGAGGCGCTTTCGTTTGTTCCGATGGCCCACCTACCAAGCTGTTGAGCTGGTCTGTGAGAACTTCCCTCTTAAAGAAATGGCAGATCACCGCTACTCATAAGGATCCCTTTTGGGGACATTAGCCCATCAAAACGCCATTAATGATCCATTTTGGGAACATTAAGTGGGACGTTGTGCCTTCGCCCAAATACGGAAGTGCTGCGCAGCTAGACCGCCGGCAATCAGACTATAAATTTGGTGATCGACTGTCGCCGGGGAGGCTGTATGGAGAAGGTCTTTAGCAAGAGTCAAGCTCGGCGCCGCTGGCGTAGGATCATGAAGCTCGTCCAGCAAGGCGAGACCTGCGTGATCACCAGGCTCGGCAAGCCAGTATGTAAGGTTTGTCCACCTGATTAAGCATTGGAGCACATTTGTACTCTTTCGGAGAACGAGCCGCCCAGGCCTTTCGGTAGCTACGACCTAGCCGAGCTTGATACGAAGTCGTTTTACCGATAGGGTTGCTGCGTTTGTGTCTGGCACCAACGCCTCAACCCTGAGGAAAAGAACTCTTCACTGGCACGCCGAAAGCCCGCCCGGAAGAGCCAGAGACCCCGAGCAGTACCCTGAACCGCCTAAATGGCGGTTTTTTTCTACCTGCCGCTAGATGCTTTCACTTGTACCGCAGCGGGAAGCGTCCATGTTAGTCGAGCGTGCTCCATGGGCTGACCGATTCCAGATGCATTTACAGAACACTGCTACCGAAGCAATGCCTGTGGGTACCCCACCCCGCAGTTTCCCCACCTGCTTTCACTTCATGGTCATTCCACTCACGTTGGGAGAGGCCGAGAGGTATCAATGACGATCACCCTGTGCTTTTGAGTACGAGGATCTTCGGGTTCCCCAGGAAACCAGCTCAGCGACTCGTAGCCCATAATCCTCCCTTCACGCACGACGTCTTGGTAACACGCCACAGCGTCTTCCAGTGCGGAGCAATCAGATCGCGGAATCAGAACGGGTAGGCCTGGATCGTACTTCTGCAGCTCTTCAATCAACTCTCCGACGTTCACATTTTTGTCCTCGAATAGCGGCCTTGTGGAGACCGATGGCGACGTCCTTCATGTATACGCGTGGGATTACTCGCTTTCCAGTCGTGGTAGGCTTGGTTAATACATAGCCTCCTATCGAACAACCTTCAGGAAATGGACGATGCTCACTGGTTGCCAACCCGCTGAGAATGCAGCATGACGCTCAAAACCTCTTTCGCTAGCGTTCTCCGCGCCCTGCGTAGCAAGCGCAATATCACTCAACGAGATTTCGCCGACACTACCAGTCGCACGTACCTTTCGAAGCTTGAGCTGGGTAAGTCGAGCATTACCCTGGACAAGCTCGATCAGGTCAGTCGGCGCCTGGAACTCAGCCCGCTTACCCTCCTCACCCTTACACTCAGCGAAGATACTGGTAAGCCTCCTTCTGAGCTGATCTCCAAGCTGCAGTTAGAGATTGCAGATCTGCAACGGGAAGATGGCTTACACGGTCTTCGAGCGATCCCAGAGATGGGCCACCAAGTGCGTCGCTTGCCCCATAGAGCCAGGAGCGGTCATGAGTCGAACTGCATGCAGGCAGAGCTCGCCTTCGCGGATTGATCGTCCGTATAGCCTTAGAGCATGTGGCAACAGCGCTCCGCCACCGAGCCAAGGTGTAACGCACAGAGCTCACCCTGCAGGGACAGCTGTCGTGAACCGCACCCTGGCTTCGCCAGGTTCCGGCCCTATCGGGCTTCCATTCTCGCCTCTGGCCCATCGTGAGCGGGCGCGCTCCGCTTGCGGTCGTTTCTGATACCCGAGCATCCGCCACCCTCCGTCAAACCAACCTGGCGATGCCCTTTCCGCAGCCTGTTGCGGAGTCATTTTGGCTGACTTATGATCAGGCCAGGCGGTGATGGTCGCCTGGCGCCTGTTTCGCGAAGCAATAGCCCATCGTAGATACACCCTTTCGTTTTACATCGGCATGTCCCTAACCAGGCGCTGCCCGGTGAACAGGCAATCGGTAACCAAAGCGTCAAATGGTTTTGGAGACATTGCTATGTCCGATTTTTCCCCTCTCAGCATCATCAAATCGCAAGCCAAGCAGCATGCTCGTGAACACGACATGAAGCTTTCTGCTGCCCAAGAAGCGCTTGCGCGTCAGGCAGGGTTCGAGGAGTACCACGAGCTCGTTGTCGTCGCCCGGCGAAATCCCACGGATCCTCGGCTGATGCTCGCCGCCTTTGGCGTGCGTGACTTCAAGGACGCCCTCCACAAGGACGATGTGTTCTCCGAGCTGGATCAAGAGCTGGAGGATCTGCTTTCCGGCCCCATGGCCGAGACCAACGCCAGCGAGTTCGCTATCGACGAATACGAGGTAGAGTCAGCCGCCTATGACGATGCGACTGGTGTGCTTAGGCTGGACATGTCAATCACCTGGAAAGGTAAGCAGGATCCTGATCGGGTCTACTACGGCACGGCTTTCTTCCTCCAAGCGGAGATTGATCTGATTCGGCGGGATAGCAAGTGGTCGCTCGGGAAAGACGGTGTTTCCATCACCGGCAGCGAAACGGATGCAGACGTGATCGCAGGGATGAATGGGACTACATGGCGCAACAGCAGGCCGCTGAAGCCGAGGAGAATCGTCCCCGCAGTAGCATGGCGTAAGCGCTGGCCAATGAGCTGAAGATATCGCTGGAGGATGCGGAGCTTCTGGCAGACGCCGAAGTAACCGCGAACACCTCGGATGACGGGATGATCTACAGCTATTGGGTGGACGTTGAACCGTATGCCGAGGGAGCCCTGCGGGCTGACCTGCTGGCCCGGTTCGGCACCTTGGAGTTCGAGCTGGACGTCAACTTCTTCGACGACATCCATCCCGACATGTAAGTGAACTGGGGGGTGGTCGGCTGATGAGCTGGCCACCTTCAGCTCAGTTCCGCGAGAGTGAGGGCTTCGGCATGCAGGTGATCAGCGCAACGCAGGCAAGGCGGCGATTCCATAGGATCATGAAGCTCCTGCAGCAAGGGCACTCGTTCGTCATCACCAAAAACGGTAAGCCGGCCTGCAGGCTTGTGCCACCTGAGGTGCCGTGACATGCGCACGGCGTGCTGAAAAATCCGCAAAGAAATCCGAAAAAACAGGGAGACTTCTTCGCTGTAAGCCAGGCGTGACGAGGTCTCCAGGGATTTCTTGAATCCGCAAATTTGCTGGCTCGCCCCTCCGGGGACAGCTGTCGTGCACCCAACCCTGGCTGCGCCCGGTTTTGGCCCTACGGGCTTCCATCCTCTCGCCTCTGGCCCTTCGGGCCGGCGCGCTCCGCTTGCAAATTTGCCAACAAACGCAAAGACCACTGCGATCCACTAATGGACTGACTGCCCAAGCGTGCCAGCCTTGTGCAACTGGTAGTCGATGACGGTTTGATACAGGTGATCAGCCTCAAGACGGAGTCTTTCGATCTCCTCGGCTGGTCGCCCTTCATCTATAGCCTTTTGATGGGCACGGACGGCTTGGAGAGCCTGCTGCAAGAGCGGCTCGCCGGCCTCTGCCATGCCCAGGATCGTCCTCTTCACCGCGACCTCTTACTGCGATGGGCGCTCAGGTGCTCCAGCTCCTGGTGCCACACCTCCACGAACTTTTTGAAGTCGCGTAGATAGGGCCCTTCTGCCAGGCGGGTTGATCCAACACTCGCAGCTTGAAAGCGCTGCAGCCATGGCTCGGGGATGCTGTCCTCGACGAGCACTTGAACGCCGCTGTGGAGCTTCGTGGTGACGACATCGACGAGCTCCTGGGCGGAGAGCTGATCACCACTCACGATGTCCCGCAGGCCCTGGTCAACCTCGTCGAGCTCAGCCAGCACCTTTTCAGCGCGAGCGTCTCCAGGCTGTAGATCGGCAAGTGCCCACAGCGCTCTGCGCCTCGCGATCTCCAGCCTCCGCAGCCGATGATCAATCGTCACATCACTTCTCCCTGCCGCAGGTGGACGTCACAGGCCAAGTTCGACTTCTAACTGCGATCCCCGCAAGGTACGGGTGAGCTCGCCTCTCGGCAGTCTTGCCAGGATCCCATCGGAGAGGTCGTTGGCGTGCCGGGCGTACAACGTGACAACACCTGGTACAGGCACGCGATCTGGAACGAGGGCCCCGACTCGCACCTGGGCAATTTTCAGTATATTCACGACATCTGCGGGTAGCGTGTCAGTCGACAGGTGCTCGACGGTCGGCCTTGTGGGAGGGCTCGCACCGCCCCACAGATCTACAATCGTTTCCAACAGCTTTTCGGGGCCGAAATACGCCAAGGCGATTTCCCACAGGCAGCCTTCCTGGGACAGTTTCAGGCGGGCCCTAGTCATTGCAGAGGTTCCAACAGATGATGCTCTTTCTCGATTGTGAGTTCACTCAGCTCAACGCGCAGGCGAAGCTGATCTCCCTGGCACTGGTTGGCCAAGATCGCAGGGAATTCTACGTGGAAGTGATCGACGCGTGGCGAGAAGAAGAATGCAGTGATTTCGTGAAAGAGATCGTACTGCCGCAGTTGTGGGGTGGTGAGTACGCCATGCCAATCATCGAAGCCAGGTCGGCGCTCCTGCGGTTCCTGGCAACCTACGATGAAGAACTCGAGATTGTCACTGACGCACCTGCCTACGACTGGGAGCTGTTCTGCGAGCTCGTCTATGACGATGGGAAATGGCCCCAGAACGTCAGGAATTTCCCCACTGATGCCACGACCCTGACCGCGACGAACGATGGGGACGAACTGCCTCACCATGCCCTGTTGGACGCCAGGATCATCGCAAGCATGTTCAAAGCTACAGCGTAACCATCTCACGCTCAATGGATTGCCTGAGGTGCTCGGGCATGTTGTTGCAGACGTGGAAGTCGACTGGCACCCCCACCAAGGCCTGGAGCTCATCCTCGAGCTCGGCGATGTCGAACAAGGAAATCTTGCCAGCCATTTCTGGAGGGATGGTGGCGAGCAGATCGAGGTCACTCCCATCGTGGTCATCGCCTCGAGCGGCAGAGCCGAAGAGTTTGGGCTCAATAAAGCCATAGGTCTCGATCAGGCGTCGGATGTCCCCTTCCTTTCCCCGTATCGCGTCAGTGGGCCTCATGCCTTTCTCCAAGTTGCCGCTGAGCCGCGAGCAAAAGGCAAATTCTGCACTTTGCTGCAGGAGATCAGTCTCAGGTAGGCCATCTGTTAATGATCTTTTTCAGCGGGCCCGCCAAGAGCATGCAACTGGTAGTCGGTGACAGCCTGAAAACGATGCTCAGCCATCAACCGCAGACGCTCGAGCTCAATCCCCACGACTCCATCAGCCTGGGCCTGATGGTAAACCTTCAGCGCTTCCACAGCCTCGGTGTACAGCGGATGGTCGGGCATGAGCACCTTGCTCAGATCTCTTTTCATGATCCCTCCCTTTCGCCATAGCGATCCCACACGACGCGATGCCATCAAGGCTTGTGTTTAGCCTACCAATGCTGATCAGCCTGGACGGAATGGGCGTACATCAATGCTTCGTCGGCGAGCTCCAGCATGTCAGCCAAGGTTCCTGAGTCTACGGCATGCGTATCACGTAGCGCATATGCGTGATGCAGAAGCTCCCTGTGATGTTTCTTAGGTGCGAGGAGCAGGGCCTCGGTGTCGTTGAGCAGCTGCCGCCACTCTTGGATCGACATTACGGGCAGATTGGTGCCTGTCATGGCGGTACTTCCTATAGCTGTATGGACATACAGTATTCGGAAAATATCCTGCTGCATAGGTACTGCGGACGAAATGCGCCTCTGATGAGAATAGATCGGTCTCTGGAACCTGGTAGGTTTTCATTGAGAGTGGCGATGCCTCGCCCAAATGAAAAGATTGTTCCAGGTGACGCAACGCTACGCCGCAATGGGGAAATGTAGGGTCGAGATTTGTCACGCTACGATGGCGTCGATTTCAACGTGTTATGTTCGGGCCATTACCCAAGGAGCGGAGTCATGGATCAGATTACTCAACTCGACGACAGCATCGAACGTTTGGCCCGTCTCGCGGACGAGCTTGAGCAGCAGGTAGCTCCCCACCCCGCATCCCGGTTGAGGTTGATCATCTGGCTCACCGACTGGGTAGGTAGTCCGTCAAGGTTGGACGAAATTGAGCAGGGTTTGCCGAGCATCCCACAAAGCCTAGTTTCGGCTTACACAGCCTGGGTTCACGCCAGCGATATGCGGTAGCCCTCGCCCCATACTATTCACGTCCTTTTCACATGCGGTGTGGGAACGTTAGCTATCCCTACGTGTGATAGAAGCTCCCTTGCCCGCCTAGCAGCGGGCTTTCTTTTGCCCGCAACTACCCTCATCGCGGGCGGCCCAATAATGCGTGATCGCTGGCATCTGTGCACAGCGACCACCAGAGTGCTGATTTTGACGTCTATGCCACCTGCTGCACAGCAGGCCGCTGATCGGTCGCGAGTCGTCTTGCACGCCCCACACCCCAGGCCAGAGCTCGGGTCATCGACTCACCTGGTCGAGAGTCAAAAGCTTCTTCGTGAAGAGCCATGCCACAGCCCGCATACATGCCGATGAACATCTGTGTCTGGCCCGTTCGGGAAAGCCTCACCTGGACATCAATCGAGGTGCCGTCATCCAGCTCCTCGCCATGGCTCCGGTGATGAAGCACAGGATCGGCCCAAGCCCAAAAAACTTCACCGCGTATACGCATGCCGCCCTCCTACGACTTTAGTCTTATAGTCCATCAACCATAGCGCGGGATGATGACGTTTCAACCCTCCAGGAGATTGGCTCTCATCATTCAGATAACCGGCAGAACGCAAGCTAGCGTGAAGACGCATGCTGACCAGTACCGACAGATTTCCCTCCCACTCTGTATTCTGCTAGCCTGAGAATGTGCGTGCGCAAAGGAGGTCGATGGATGAGTACCCATATTTTGGAAGCCTGCTTTAGAGGTGAAGAGCCAGAGCTGTTGCATTTGCCGGTGCTTACCCAAGCATTCAATGCTCTTCCAGCAATGACTCTTTACAACCTGATATCCGCAATCAGATTGCATCCTGTAGCAGCTAGGATGGCCAGCAAAATCCTTTGTGAAAAAATCTCCCAAACCAATCTGAACAATGCCGTTAATGGCATTATCGAAAAATACGCTGCACGCAGACCCTATTAACTCAGCCTAAATTTGAAAATATCGGGCTTTGCATAACAGCATAAACCTCTGCTCGCCTTCCAACCAACTCACCTCGTGCATAGGCTTCCATCGCATGGTCGATTCTTTGTTGTTCCTCAGGAAAAAACTCTAATACCCAGGCGCGGAGTTTCGGCAACAAGTTTTTGTCATAGTCCATCTGCTCCTTGAGGAAAGCTGCGTAACCATATGATGAAGCCAGTACATCGTCGGGGGCAAAAAACCTTAGCCACTTCGTCATGGAATCTACATCGCCGCCGAAATTCAATAACAGATCTAAACACCTAATGAGCTGAGCGGGAGCGTTGTAGAGCGTATAATCACGCACCGACAAGCACCCTGCACAGTGTTCAGCAGCAATATCCTCCAATTCGCCGAACGCTTCATCATCCAACTCTTGAAAATCGCTATAACCCGCTCCATTCGCCGCAATCCGCCCCTGATCAATTGAAGCGAAACGAATTGAACCTGTAGATACCTCAACAGAAATCAGAATTACAGGTAGTGGACAGACTGAAAGATAGTTTTTTGTACTTCGCTTCAACCTAATGTTAGGCGAGTGCTTTCGTGAGCTTTTGATCTGAACCTTGAAAATTATCCCCGTTGCACTCCCATCAGCATCGAAAATCTCAACCTCTCCGTCTATTCCGTAGTCTTTATCTTTCTCCAGCCTTCGATAAAGCCAGCCTTTATCAGCAAAAGCATTTTCAACTAATACTTCACCTTGGCTGCCTACTCGATGGGAGATCGTGCGTTTTGGCATTTCTAAGGACATTACGTGACCTTGATGCTCGATGATCCGACAAGCTCAATACCAGCCGAAAATTAACTGGTAAACGAGATATTTTGGAAATGCTTAGCAGAGAGTCACGAAGTCTAAATTTGGGTGCCACCTCTAAACGCCAGACTCAATGACATCAAGCTCACATTGGCATTTCCAGCCTTTAACAAAACCTGAATCTCTTAATTGACACCCTCTATTTAACCCAACTCAACTCTAATCATCTTTATCCCTATGAAACATATTGAGACTATCGTTGAAAATATTGTGAATCTCAGGCTCATCCATGATGTTAGTCTTGGGGCTACGTTTTGAATCAGGATCTGAAAAAAAATTAAAGAACATGACCATTGGTATACTCGCCGCGACCACCAAAACAAATGAGAGTGCAAAGATCACTCCACCAAAGGCTTTGCGGCAGTATGCGGCGAAGAAAGCACTTGCGATAGCGAGAGCTACCACCCCAATACTCTTTCCTACATGTTTTATCACACTACTTTTAGACACCTCAATCATCTCCGCTTCCGTGTGCAATCCCACCAGTTTCACCTAGAGAAAGCAGATGACCTATGCGTCTAGAGGCCAGCTTCATGTTTTCAACCAAGGACGGAACGTCACAGTCTTCCTTCCGGTACTGCGGTATCGTCGCAGAGATTGAGCCGGCAACCTGCCCATCGATGAAGAACGGAACGCCGATACCAAAGGCGCCGAGAACCCGTTCTCCGTCACCCACCGACCATCCTCGATCCCTGATTGACTGAAGATCAGCTCGGAGCTTGGAATGGGAAGTTATGGTTGCCTCGGTGAACCTCTCAAGCTTCAAACCATCGGCAAAATCTGCCGGCAAATGGGCTAGCACAGCTTTGCCTGCGCCCCCCGCATGCAGCGGGACATCTACCCCAGTTTCCAGCTTGTAATGGATAGGCCGCCAACCTTGAATAACCTCAAGGAACTGGGCTTTGGAAGTAGCCCCGTCAAACGAGAGGTACGCAATTGTCTCTCCCGTTTCCTTCACGAGAGCGTCAACGATGGCCTTGCAGAGTTTCACCGGAGAGTAGGTTTCATTGCTCAGCAGCGCAGCCCATTGGTACAGACGGGCACCTGGATAGATCACCTGTCCATCAATGTGTATCAGGCGTTCCAGAGTGGCAGAACCAATGATTTTCTTGGCAGTTGCCGCATTGCATTGCAACTGAGCAGCCATGCCCAATCTGCACCTGTAACCATTTGGCTCTGCGCAGGCCAACTGCAGCAGCCCCTCTAGCCGGGCGACGATAGAACTGTCGCCATCGTTGATAACCTCACGACCGAAGCTGTCAGACACCCCAAATTCCTGTGATAGCCGGTCGGCTATCTCATTGAGGGTGGCCCGGGCAGAGTCCCGAACCTTGGCATCAATACTCCCAAGATCGTGAAGCGACACCAAGATCAGCAACCCCGGAGCCAATTGCCTCACCACCATCGAAACAGCTGGGGGAAACTCGGTCTCGGAAATGCCCTGCGGCGGTTCAATCGATGATTGACCAGGTGAGATTTCATCTGAAGAGGGATGCTGTCGAAGGTACTCACTGAACGCTCTGCCGATGTCTCCGAACTCCAAGGGGAAAGGATTTCCGCTCTTGGGCCTGAAGAACAAAGTGGCCGGGGCCTCGCCACAGTGCAGGACGTAGTAACCATTCAAATGCGGCGCATACACCGACAACAATGCCGCCTGCTTTGCACCCTCCGCCAGGCCGTCGAGGAGATGCCGAGCTCTCTCCAACAGACGACTGCGATGATTTAAAGCGTGCATTAGCACCCTGAAGCGAGGCCCCACTCGATACTTTCCGACCCCATCCTCAACCGCAAAATCTCGGTCAACCAAAGCCACCAAGATGCGATTGATGGTGCTCCGGCTTTCACCTAGGTCACTAGCCAGCTCTCTGACGCCCCACGCTTCACCATCCGCTCGTCTGACCAGAGCATCCAGCACTTCAATCAATCGACCGTGACTGGACGTAGCTGCGGGGGCTTTGGGAGCCGCATTTTCAGTGGGCGCGTTAGGCATTTAATCGACTTGCTGAGCATCGGGAAGGCCCCATTTTGTGCCGGTTTAGCGCTGCAGAGCAATCGCCGCCTGTTGACAACCAGGCTGAACGCGAGGATTCTTCAAAAAACAAAACAGGACACTGTCCCATTTTTTAACAATGGACGTGATCCACAAAGTGGAGTGACCTATGAATAACAACAATACGTTGACGGAGTCCGTCGCCATGCCTGAGCCTGGAATCGAACGTAAGACGAAAGCCAAGAAGGCCACTGCGGCAGCCGTCTTTGGTACGTTCGTTGAGTATTACGACTTCAGCATCTACGGATACCTTGCTGCCACCCTTGCTCTGGTCTTCTTTCCTTCGGACGATCCGACAACAGGGTTGCTCAACACCTTCCTGGTCTTCGGCTCGGCATTTCTTGTCCGCCCGATTGGCGCAGTAGCGTTCGGCTGGCTCGGGGACAAGGTAGGACGTCGAGCAAGCCTGATTGCGAGCATCACCCTGATGGGGGCTGCCGCGACACTCATCGGCCTGTTGCCTGGCTACGCGCAAATCGGCGTCTGGGCCCCTATTCTCCTCGTTGCACTTCGCATGCTGCAGGGCTTCTCTGCTGGCGGTGAAATCGGCGGCGCGGCCAGCTACATCCGTGAGTGGGCTCCAGCCAATCGTCGCTCGCTGTACATTTCCTTCCTGCCGTCGATTGCACAGTTCGGTAAAGGGCTCGCCGCAGCCATCGCCGGTCTTGCAGCTGCATGGCTGACCGACCCGCAGATGGCTGATTGGGGTTGGCGTATTCCTTTCCTGCTGGCTCTGCCGCTCGGCATCATTGGCCTGTGGATGCGCCTTGGGATCGAAGACAGCCCGGAATTCGAATCGAAAGAAACCGACGCGAACAAAGAACACAGCGCACCTTTCGCTGAGCTCGTGCGTGATTACATGCGCCCGCTCACCAAGGTCATGATGATCTCCCTGGTGCAGAACATCGGCACCTACATCGGCACTGTCTTCATTGCCGCGTACTTCAGCTCAATCTTGGGCTACTCGAAGGGTCAAGCCTCCACCATCGTTCTGGTAGCAGTCAGCTTCGCAGCCCTGATGATCCCGCTGGCAGGTCACCTTGGCTCGATCATCGGCAGCAAAGCCGTGCTGCGCCTGGCCTACCTCGGCTACGCAGTTCTTTCCGTCCCATCGTTCCTCCTCATGCAGCAAGGCCAGGTCAGCATGGCTATGGTTGGACTGGCCCTGGGAATGATCCCTTACGCGCTGTGCCTGGCCGGCACCTACTCGGTCATGCCTGAGTTCTTCCCTACCCACGTTCGCCATACCGGCGTCGCGTTTGGCCACAGCGTTGGTGCCGTTATCGGCGGCGGCATTGGGCCTTTCATGGCCACTTGGCTAATCGGCGCGACCGGTAACCAAACGGCACCCGCTTTCATCCTGAGCTGTGCCGGTATTCTCGGCCTGATCGTGTTGTGGACTGTCCGCAACCAAGCTGCCGCCGACGACAAAAAACATCAATTCGCCTGAGTACAACAGCATGTCTCTCATTTACGTCACCAGCCCCATTCACGAAACAATCCTCTCTCGCCTTTCGGATCTCGGAGAGGTTCGTCTCGGCTACGGCCCAAATGCCGTTGCGTATGAAGAAATCCGAAATCAGGTTGATGCCGTGTTTCTGCGTGGTGGCCACATCAGCGCCGAAATGATCGCAGCCTCGCCGAAGCTGCGAATTGTTGCTCGCCATGGTGCCGGCTATGACAACGTCGACTACAAAGCAGCCGCCGACCACGGCGTCTGGGTCACGAACACTCCTGGTGCAAACCAGCGCAGCGTGATCGAGCATGTCTTCGCGCTGCTCTTATCGCTGTGTCGCAAGCTGCCGCTGGCATCTGAGCAAACCCGCAACCGGGTCTGGGCAGAAGACCGCCTCTCGCTGACTGGCATCGAGCTCGAAGGACGTACATTGGGCCTGGTGGGGTTCGGCAACATTGGCTCCAGCGTTGCACCTGTAGCTGAAGCTTTCGGTATGAAAGTGATCTTTACCGACCCGGCCATCGACCCGAGCTCGGACAGCCGTTGGGTGGACTTTGACACCCTTCTGTCCACGGCGGATGTCGTCAGTCTTCATGTCCCGCTGCTGGAAACCACTCGCAACCTGATCGGCGTACCTGAGTTCGCCAAGATGAAAGATGGCGCAATGCTGATCAACACCAGCCGTGGCGGTGTTGTGGACGAGCAAGCACTGGTCGACGCACTGAAGAGCGGAAAGCTGGCGGGTGCAGGTGCCGACGTCTTGGCCGCCGAGAACATCGACATGATCAAGCCATTCGACCATGACACGCCAGATATCGCGAACACGCCCAACCTGATCGTCACTGCCCATGTCGCCGGCCAGACCGATGAGTCGCTGTTGCGCGTTGGCATGAGCGCACTGGAGGCGATTGCCGCCGTGCTCAAGGGCCAAGCACCTGCCCACCCGGTCAACCAGCCTGCGCCGAAGTCGTTCAGCTAAGCCTATTTACGAAACTGGAGGTATCCAATGTTCATCAATGTGTCCGATGAGTCGATCAGTGTTAACGCCACCTGGGAGCGAGCTGACCTGGCGTTGATCGAGGAGATCTCGCACTACCCAGTGGCACTCATCGGCGACGTGCTCCATCGCATGGGCATGATGGCTTCGGCAATTCGCCACACCGCTGGCAAGCCTACGTTCTTCGGCACCATCTTGCCGCTGAACACTCGCGAGGGTGACAACCTCGCTATCCACCGTGCGCTGGACGAAGCCCAGCCAGGAGATGTGCTGGTCATCAACGGCAACAGTGAAGTGAACCGCTCTGTGTTCGGAGATCTGCTCGGTGAGATTTGCCTAGCCAAGCAGGTTGCAGCGGTCGTCATTGATGGCGCTGTACGTGACATTGAAGAGCTCGACAGCATAGGGCTGCCTATCTACGCCCGTGCAGTGAACCCAGCCGGCCCCTCGAAATGGGGCCCAGGCCAGGTAGGTGTTCCAGTCGCCTGCGGCAATGTCGTTTGCTACCCAGGCGATGCCATTATCGGTGACCGCGACGGCATCATCGTGATTGCTCGCAGCCTGCTGCCGACGCTAGCTGAGAAGGTGAAACTCCAGGACGGCTACGAAAACAGCTTCCGCGAGAAAGTACGGGCAAGCGTGCGCTAAACGCACGCTACCCTTGTAGGTAGTGGCCTCCCACGCCTCGACATGTACATGCCGAGTGGCCTCTACCTACCCCTCTGAACCTATCGCTAGCGCGGCTCTGCGCGATGACTAAAGCTCACCTTCGAGAATGATCAGCTCACGCCGAGACGCTTTGGTGGCAAATTCTATGGCCTCCACATAAGCCGGGGCGTGGTAGCAGGCTTTGGCCTGCTACAGACTGGCGAACTCGACGATCAGCAGACGCTTAGTGTTCAAGGCTCAGACCAAAGCTCCATCATCCAGCGCCTTGAACTTCGCATCGTACTTCTCAGCGATGGGTGCCCAGAGACGTCCGTATTCCGCCTGCGCCTTTTGATCGATGATCTCACCGCCGAAGATGATTCAGTAACCCCTTCATTCTGCTCTCTTTTCACTGATAACCCACCTGATAACACCTGACTGCATCACCATAGAAAAAGCCCCCATCAGGGGGCTTTAGCAAACCATCAGTGGAGCGTGTTACTGGGCGAGCCAGCCTTCCACCACATCGGAGCCGTATTCGGCTTTCCATTCCTTCAGCAGCTTGTGGTTGCCACCCTTGGTCTCGATGATTTCGCCGTTGTGCGGATTCTTGTACTGCTTTACCTGGCGGGCACGACGTGGGGCTTTCTCTGCAACAGCAGGAGCGGCGGCGCGACGGCTAGCCTGGGGATCCAGGATGTTGATGATGTCACGCAGGCTGTACCCGTATTTGCTCAAAAGATCGCGCAGTTTGGTCTCAAATTCGATCTCCGCTTTCAGCTCGGAGGAGCCTTTCATTGCTTCTAGTTCGGCCAGTTGTGCGGCCAATTTTTGCTCAAGCTGACGGAACTCTGCCAGACGGGACATAGTGCTTCCTCGAATACCGGATCAAATTAGTGGGTCACTATAAACTATTTCCAGCTCGCCCTACTTAAATTTTGAGTATGCACTGCCATTCTTGTTCAATTTCTAAGCAGTGACGTTCAAATAAACACGCCTGAATTAGCAATGCGAATAGCTGAGCCTGCCAGCGCGATGAGATATCTGCTTCGCTCCCGCCGAGCATGAACACTTGTCTCACTGACACCAGCGCATGAACCAAGACCGAGAATTGCCGGTCAATCTGTAACAGGAGATAGCAACAGATGGGATTCAGCGAATGGTTTCATTTGATCTGCAAAGGATGCTCATTGGCGAGTTCCCGCTGACCTTTCTCTTGGAGGTCGCCCTCCGCGTTTCAGCGGCTTTTCTAGCCGTGTTTTTCTTTCTGAAATTCAGTGGTCGACGCGGAATCAGGCAGCTTTCCCGATTCGAGCTCGTGGTGATCCTCACCTTGGGCTCAGCCGCAGGCGATGTGACCTTTTACGAAGATGTCCCCCTCCTCCCGGTCGCCTTGGTTTTCCTCACGCTTTTGCTGCTCTATCGCGGAACCGTCTACATGATGAGGCGCAGCAGAACCTGCGAGGCCTGGATCGATGGGTTGCCCATCACGGTCGTAAAGGACGGGATGTACGAGATCCATTCGCTGCGGAATTTGAACATCTCGTCCAACGAGCTCTTCATGGAACTGCGCCAACAAGGCGTGGAGCATCTCGGCCAGGTTCGGCTCGGCCTATTGGAAACCGATGGCGATATCAGCCTGTATTTCTATGGGCCAGATGACACCCGGCCAGGGCTGTCGGTGCTCCCGGTCGAACATCGTCCAGAATACCTGGCACCGCCGAACGCGGGCTTACATTGTTGCGTCAGCTGCGGCTTCCCTACCTTCCATGAACCTCAAGACTCAGTCGTGTGTGAACGCTGCGGACATAACGTCTGGTCACCTGCATTGGATACCGTGCGCAACCGCTAGACCAAATCCACTTAATAGCGCGGGGGTTGGACAGGCACCGTCTTCACTGACGGGTTTATTCACGTCCTTTTCACATGCGATGTGGGAACGTTAGTTATCCCTACGTGTGATAGAAGCTCCCTTGCCCGCCCCCAGCGGGCTTTCTTTTGCCCGCAAATTGCTCCGTCTAGCCCCTGCCCCGAGCTACTGCTCACCTCAATGGATAGTCCCAGCCCGCCGTACATGGGCACCTTTCAGAGCCTCGTACTTCCACACCAGTGGCTAATCCAATTCAGTGTGGGACAGACTGTCGTGTTACTGAATGCGCCGCAAGTGTGCGCAGAGATCGGAACGCCACGGCTTGGCCTGAGCAACAAAAATCATGCTGAATGTCACAAATTAATCATTGACGATGTACTATTTTCTTTTTAATCTCTGCCTACACCTTCCAAGCAGGCGGAGCACACGATGAGCACCTATTGGCGTAACCAGTTCGAAAAAAACTTTGTCTCACCTGAAGAGAAGCTCGATCTGGACGAGATTCTCCAGGAATCGCACGACGTCTATTGGGGTTCGCTGGGTGCCTCACTGATCAAATTTCATGGCCAAATCGACCCCACCAGCCTGGCGACTCTCGATCAGATTTACCAAGGTGAGATTCCTGTTCAGGCGGCAGCTCGAGACTGCTACGACTACGCAATCAACGGTCGGCTGAAACTCGCCACGAATGGTGCACAGCAAGACCGAATGAACGACAGCTGGGGACGTTTGGCCACGCTTGTGCTGTCTGCTAGACCCGACATCGAAGTCTTCTCGCCAAGCGTTCGCGGCCGTGAAATGACTTTACCCAGGGGGCTCGAAAAAATTCTGTTCCACGCTCTGATTCGAGCACGCCTAGACCTCGATACCCACCCGGCATTTAAAGATGACGACGCGCTACCCATGTTCTTGTCGGGGGAAGATCAAAGCGGATATCTGACCCTCAAGGAAATTGCAGTGTTGGGGCAAATGACCGAGCGAGCAGTACGCAATGCGGCTCAACCCACCGCAGCTGACCAGCTTCAAACACGTAAAGAACAGAATCAGACGGTGGTCGACTCGAACGAGGCGTTGCGCTGGCTGAAAGGACGCCGGGGCTTCATCGCCACCCGCGCTGACTAATACGCTGCCAATTACCATAGGACACGATCATGAGCCTCGAACAATTCAGCACCCTGCTCTCCGCCACTTCCTACGACTTTACCAACAACCTGCCGGAGGAGCTGTTGCTAACATCTGAGGGCAACCTGCATACATTCTATGCACCCTTCGACCACATCAATACCGGCGCCCGTATCGTGCTATGCGGCATCACCCCAGGGCTGCAACAAGCCAGCCGCGCCCTAGATGAGGCATGCAAACAACTTCGCCAGGGCGCCTCCATCGAGCAGGCCAGGGAAGCTGCCAAAGCAACCGCCAGCTTTGCTGGGCCTATGCGAAACAACCTGGTCAACATGCTTGATCACGTAGGTGTTCACACGCTGCTTGGCATCGACAGCTGCGCTCGACTCTTCGATACGCACCGTCATCTGGTGCACTACACCTCGGCGTTACGCTATCCAGTTTTTGTAGACGGTCAGAACTACAGCGGCAGCCCAGCCATGCTCAGTCGCTCCAGCTTGCGGCGCCAGGTTGAAACCCACTTGGCGGAAGAGATCAGAGTCTTGGGCCCGCAATGTTTGTACGTACCGCTCGGGCCGAAGGTGGCGGAGGTCTTCCAGCATTTGCAGGCCAAAGGCCTGCTGAAAGCCGAACAAATTCTTGATGGGCTTCCCCACCCATCTGGCGCTAACGCAGAGCGCATCAGCTATTTCCTCGGCAGAAAATCCCGAGATGAGCTGTCGACTCAAACCAATCCGACAGTGTTGGACAGCGCCAAATCCAAGATATTGGACAAGCTGGCAAAGCTCCCGAGGCTGGAGCGTTTTTAATAGCAAGGTGGGGGTTCACGTGCTTTAGATCTTAGTCACCGCCTGGGGTGGGGCGGTAATTCCCCCCTCTCTCTTGCTGGGCTTTTCCAGCTTACTGCTAAGCAGTACAGCGGCTCCGGTCTTCAGTAGCCGCTTTTTTCTGTGCTCGTTTTGCGCTGTATCAATCGAGCAAGCGCGTGATGATTTATCCCTACGTGTGATAGAAGCGCCCTTGCCCGCCTAGCAGCGGGTTTTCTTTTGCCCGTAAGTCGTCATCGACTCGAGCCACTCGTCCGTTTGTCTACCCGCTTCCTTGGCCGTGGCTGTCCTCTAAGGACACCAGCCAGAGCCTTTCTCATGCGACAGCTATTCCAAACGATAACCCTTCCCCTCGCCTGCACTCTGCTGTGGGCTTGCTCCGCTACCGAAACGAAGTCTCCTGTGGAGACACCAGGCAGGCCCGAGTCTGCTAAAACCCAGTTGCTGGAGGCCGGCGCTGCGACGCTGCAATCCAAGCCGCCCATCGACGCTATCAACGCCTACCTGGATGGCTTTCATTTTTATAACGGACATCCGGGCGTGCAGATGGAAGCTCACCATTACTGCTCCATCCTGAATGAGGATGTCATCCAGTGTGTGATCTTCGACGGCAATACCAAGGGCGCGAAGATCATGGGCGTCGAATACATCATCGACGAGAAGCTTTTTGCCGGATTACCACCCAAGGAGAAGGCAATGTGGCATAGCCATGGCTATGAGGTCTCCTCTGGGCAGCTGATTGCACCAGGCATTCCAGCACCTGCTGAGCATGCTCTTATGGAGCGACTGGCGCATACTTATGGGAAGACATGGCACACCTGGCACACCGATCAGGATAAAGCGCTGCCTGTAGGTGTGCCGCAGTTGATGATGGGTTTTACCGCAGATGGGCAGGCTGACACGGCGATGGTCGAACAGCGCAATCGGCGCCTGGGTGTGGATGCTGTGAAAACCAAAGCTGAACGGGCTGACATTCGTATTCCTGATGCTGATCCCCAGGCTGATGGCTGGCAGCACGGTAACGTCATTCAAATCACCGATCCAACCGGTGCCCATGTACATCGCTCTTCAACAGCTACACCACCCACTACAAATAGCCGATCCAGCCATTAGCCCCTGCATCAGCTTTGTGTGGATGGGGCCTCGGGCGTGCCCCCTTTCGGGGAAGCGGCTGTCGTGTACCGCGCCCTGGCGATGCCAGGGTCACGGCCCTACCGGGCTTCCATCCTCACGCCTCCGCCCATCCATGGGCTACGCGCTCCGCTTGCTAGTTGCCGTCACTCAAACGCCCGGCCTAGTCCTTGTCTCAAAGTGAACGATCAGCACACCGCGACACTCCATGTACCGCATCGTGTTTAGTGATCAGCACGGCGAGGGAAGGATCCTGATCAACATCCATGGAGAGGAAAACTGTGAGCGTCACCTTGAGATGTCTCAAATGCGGTGGGCAAGACCTTGTACGACCACAGCGGTTAAACAAGAAGGCCATCCTCACGTGCCGAGGATGTGCCGCCATTGCCAATTACGGTGATCTGATGGAGGCAGAAAGTAGAAGGCTCATCGCCGACATCCGGCAGCGCCTATCTCTCTTGAAAGCCGGATAGCCGCGCTCCGATTGCGAACAGCGTGCCAAGCTATGTCGCAACCTTTATTACACGATACGTTGCGCTTCACGATCTTTCGCGCAGCCGGTCAGCTAATACCAAAGTAAAGGGCGCGTCCCGAATTCGCCAAGCATCTCAACAGAACACACAGGCTCTCTGTGTGAACACACGAGGTGCGAGATCATGGCGAACGATCAAGACAAGACAGGTCAGCAAGGCGGCACCGCACAAAACAATCCTGGTAATTTTGCCAACGACCATGAGAAGGCTTCGGAGGCCGGTCATAAAGGCGGCCAAGCCTCGGGCGGCAATTTTGCCAATGATCCTCAGCGGGCCTCGGAAGCCGGCCAAAAAGGCGGTCAAATGTCCGGGGGAAGATCTGAGGATCAACAAACAGGGCAAGGTAGCGGCAGTGAGCTTCAGGAAGATGATCCTCAGCGTGCCGGTGGCGCAACCCAACGTGGTGGCCAGGGAGGACATACCACCGGCAGTAAAGCTGACCGGGAGCAAAGCATGGATGAAGGGTCGCAAGCTATTCAGGATGAAGACAGCGGGATGACGGAAGAAAACCGCTGAGCAACTATCCAGGGCTATGGATAGCCCTGGTTCTTCACCCGACCGGATGTTAGATGGAGCAGTTTGCGTTGAGCAGTTGGCCGTCAGCATCCCGCTCAACGACCAACCTTGAAATACGTAGTGTCTAGGCCACCTGCTTCGCTGCTGGCCGTTGATCTGTAGCCAGACGTCTGGCTCTACCAACACCCCAAGCCAGAGCTCGAGTCATAGATTCGCCGGGGCGGGAATCGAAGGCTTCTTCATGCAATGCCATTCCACAGCCAGCGTACACACCGATGAACATTTGCGTCTGACCGGTGCGCGAGAGCCTGACCTGAACATCAATCGTGGTGCCGTCGTCCAGCGTCTCGTCATGAGTCCGATGATGAAGCACTGGATCCGCCCAATCCCAAAAAACCTCACCTCGAATACGCATGCGCCCTCCTACGACTTTAGTCTTATACGGAAATCTGACCATAGCAAAGCAAGGAGGCAGTTCAATGACTCAGGCGGTAGCACCGCGAATTATCAGACAATCGGCGCAATTTTCGATACAAGAAAATTTCCTTGTACAAGTTTACAGCTGTGGTCAGGCGGTCAGAGCAGGCAACTGGGTTGCCAAGAGGCCGGCTGCAGCGGAATTCAGCAAGTCAGGCGTGAGCTTTTCACGAAGCACCCATTTACACGCGACTATTTCATGGTCGGCCACAGGCTTCTCAGTTTCGTGGAATCGGGTGATGAAGATGTGATGCACGACTGAACCCACCCTGATCGAGCACAAAGAAAGTAGGCCATGCCCTTCAATGGATGTCTCCTCACGTAGCTCTCTTGCTGCAGCACTATGAGGGGTCTCACCAGGCTCAATCGAACCACCCGGAAAATTCCATTTGCCGCCTTTTTTCCGAACAAGCAGTACCTTGCCGCTTCGCAGACAGATTATCGTTGCCCTGGATTTACTTCTGCATTTTCGTTTGTCCCGCATGCACACACTCGAATCGTCAATCTATACCCACCATCTCGCGACTCAGAGCATGGGCTTCTTCCCTGAAGACGTTTCCATGGGGCGACTCGTTCAATCTCATCGACGCATTAGCCCTCGGTTCACCTCTGGTGCGCAGAGCTTGGATAGGTAAGCTCTTCTTCGATGGTGCCGTCGGCCTTGTTGATTTTCACCGAGGCGGTTTTGCCCCGGGAGAACTAAGACAGTACCGTAGTGCTAACAATTTGCAATAACGATAAGATTGATACACAAGTCAATATCATTCGAGAAGGGAAATTAGAGTAGGTATTCGATTCACCAAACCCTCGAAAAATCAACACATCAATTTCCTTGCGTGCAGTCATGAACCTAGCTATTACTTACGTCTCCAAAGGAGGGGGATGGCAAAATGCAACCAAGATTCGTTATCGTTCCAGCGGTTCCTATAGAAAACGAATCATTCCAGGTTGGAAATCGGTTTTACGCTGCTACAAGCTCGGGAGGTTTTGATATCTACGACAATCAGGAAAAAATTAGAATAAAACGGAATTTCTCTAGTAAATCGCTAGCCCTGGCAGCGTGCGAGAAGATGATCTCAGAATCGCGAAACCCGTCCGAGCAATTTCCAGTAATGCGGACGGAATAGATTGCAAGAGGAGATTGCCTTCATGACTCCGCCCACAGACAAGACCTACATTTATTATGGCGCCATCTCAATCGCAGCTGCCTTTGTATTCATTTGCATGGCCTATGAATTTTCGGAGGCGCAGCTAATATGGACAATCATACGTCACTACTAGAGTGTCTCCTTATTCTCACTGGATCACTGATAGGCGTGGGCTTGGCGGCAGCTTTACTCCATTGGATCGTCTAGCACACTAAGCATGAGCCGTTTTTGGCTCACCAATCTCATCCGGCAGCACCGGAGGCTCCACATGCCCACCAAGCGGCTTATCGCCGAGCAGGCGAATCAATACAGCGACGATGAGCGTGTAAAACTTATAAGAGAATTTTGGAATTCAGGAAAATCCCTCAATGAGTTCTGCATAATCAAAGGCCACCCTTCCTTTCAGGTGATGATGAAATTGATAAGTATCTCAGCAGCCCCCTGTGAGCGCTCTGATAGTTCCAGCTGGTGGGACATCGCAGACATTGATGGTCAATATAATGACGAGCAACTCAGCAGAATTGCCAGCAGCCTCGCACAACTGCACGCCCAATTAAGATCAATCAAGCAAGAGATCGAATCACTTATGAATGGGCTGCACTATTAACAACCTGACAAGTAACGCCAAATCATTTTCGCAGGAGCACGAACTACTTAGCTCATCAAGATAAATTGCTAGGACTAAGCGACCTGGTCACACCATTCTAATTGGCCTCCGCGCATCATGCATATGATGGCTCGACTACCTGCGGCACTACGACTCTGTGTAAATAGCTCGTTAACCCGAACGCGCAGTGCCATCGCGCAACGTCCGGAGATCGCCGTTTATGGCAATGCGCGTAGTAACACGAGCGAGTGACTTCAAACATCGAGCAGAGTAATTCGACAGGCTCCTCGCGGCGGAGCTGATCAATCAACGCGAGCGCTCGTGTTCCCTCGGCCATCAAGAGCGCAGTAGCCTTTTTTAAAATCGATTTCTCCCGCTCCAGCCGGTTGATCCGAGCTTACAACTCTTGGATCTTCTGCTGCTCGGGGGTCAGCGCCTTGCTCGCTGGCGTAGCACCGCCACGCTCTAACTGGAATTGATTCACCCAGTGGCGCAGCCTGTGCTGCCGCGAACAGGTCACCGATGATCTCGCCCCGCTGGCTCAGGTCAAGCAGCAACACCTCCGCCTTGCTGTCCGAAAGGCCTCTCTGACTTCCGCACTGGGAATCACGTACCAAATGCCCGGGTGCTACGCTTAGTCAGCCTTAACGAATAAGATACGCAATTGGGACGGAGAACAGCCTGCATGCGGTTATCGACATTCATCATTCAGCACATGGACACCATCCTCCAGGCTTGGGAGGACTTTGCTCGTACCGTTGAATTACATCGCGAAGCGCTCAGTGACAAAGGCTTAAGAAGTCATGCCGCCTTCATCCTTCAGGCCGTGGCTCGCGATATGGATACGCCGCAAAGCTTGCAGCAAGAGATCGACAAATCTCAGGGCTTAGGCCCATCTGTTGTGGGAGAAAGCGCTGCTGAGACACATGCTGCACTTCGCTTTCTGGATGGATTCACCCTCGATCAGATGGTGTCCGAATATAGAGCCCTCAGATCCAGCGTGCTCAGACTTTGGCTTTCACAGGGAGCATCACCCGATCAAGCGGATCGAGTATCCGAAATCATCCGTTTCAACGAAGCTATCGATCAGGCGCTCGTCGAGTCCATCGCTTCCTATGGCAAGGCTGTCGATACCACGCGCAAAATGGTGCTGGGGGTACTGGGTCACGATCTTCGATCACCGCTAACGGCAATTAAGATGGGAGCGGCGTTGCTTACCAAAGCGAAGCAGTGGGGAGAGCGTGAACAGAGCTTGGCGGTGCAGATCGACACCAGTGCCGACCGCGCCAATCAGTTGGTGAACGATCTGCTGGATCTCGCCAGATGCAACCTGGGCCTGGGCATCACGGTGCAACGTCAGGATATCGATCTGACGTCGTTGTGTGCCAGGGTGGTACAAGAGGTCTGCTTCGCCCATCCACAGATTAACGTCGTTTTTGAACGTACCGATGCACTGCCGGCGAGCGTCGATCCGCTACGCATGAGCCAGGTGATATCTAATCTGATGGTAAATGCCATACGACACGGGGATGTTGAGCGGCCAATCCGAGTAGGTGCAACCTGCGTTGAGAACATGGCCGTAATTGAGGTACATAACTGGGGAAAACCAATCTCTGCCGAGCAGATCACTTACCTATTTGATCCTGAAGCACGCTTAACACGCGCAAGTCGTGCTGACGGTGAGCAGAGCCAAGGTTTAGGGCTAGGTTTGTTCATAGCCAAGGAAATCACAGCCAGCCATGCCGGCACCATTCATGTTGTATCTAGTCCTGAGCAAGGTACGACTTTTAGGGTGAGTTTTCCGAGACAGCCAACGACATAAGCCCTTCCACTTTAACAAGCGCAAGCTTGCTCTTTGACTTTGGAGAGAAACCTTAAGGTTAGCTGGGTCGAAAGCCGTCGCTTGCCTGCGCTGCCGGGAGACTGGCGCAGAAAATCTATTTTGGTGACTAACGAAAAAAGCCCGCGCTTTGGGCACGGGCCGCTCAGAGAGCAAGACCCGCCCTGATCAGTTATCCAATTCGTCTTTGATAATCTTGCCGTCATGCGGATCAACCTGGAATTCGTATTGCTTGCCATCAGCCTTGATACCCTCGCCTTCCCAGTGACCATCGTCGGCTTCGATCTTGGTAATCTGGGTGTAGCCTGCGCCTTTCAAGGTGGCCTCAGCCTGATCCTTGTTCACCTTCCAATCAGCACCGGGCGTATCAGCCCATGCCGAAGTAGCCCCCATAGCACCAACTAATGCCAGGCCAGTGAACACTCGAGTCATCGCTTTCATCGCTAACATCCTTTTCCATGACAGTTAACGATCTGACCCGAACGCTGATCTTGACGTTCAGTTTGTGTTGAAAGCCGACACTGATTCCGGGCGCCCATCATGGTGAACGAGCTCCTTCAGATCTCGTGAAAGCAAAGCAGCGGCTGTGGGCTTCAGCATGCTTGAGCTCAAGTCCTCCCAACAAATCCACTTACAGGCGACGATGCCTCTGCCAAGCGCGACGCAGCGACCGTCTGGTACGTCAGTCGTAAAAATGTGGTGGAGAACGTTGCCTACCTCGACGGTGCCCACAGGGTTCAAGCCTGAGCAATGAAGCGCCAGAGCCTTCCAAAGCTCGCGAGCAGCGGCAACGATTGGCGCCTCACCGGTCGCAAGCACGCCGCTTGGAAACTTCCATTTAGAACCCTTCCTGCGGACAAGCAGAATCTTGTCATTTCGTGAGCAGATGATCGTGGCCTTGGCTCTGAGCGGGTGATGCTTGGTGACGCTCATGAGGGATCGCACCTAGAGTATGGGCGACATCCTGAACGCTGGGGTGGGCTTCCATATGCTGATGACCTCTACGCTCGAAAAGTAGTTCAGGGGCGCAATGGAGCACAGCCCACCGCTGGCAGGATGCTGCAGCGTAGGTCATGAGGCCTCTGGCCTGCCTGTCAACCTATGCAATTCCCCAGGGCCACTATAGTGCCCGCTTTTCTAATGTGGTAGCGCTAATGCTGAAACCCATACTTCTAGTCGAAGACAGTAGCTTCGACCTGGAGTTGATACTCGTTTCACTGGAGCGCAGTAAACTTGCGAATGAGGTCGTAGTAGCACGAGATGGTGAGGAGGCCTTGGATTATCTTCTGCGGCGGAACGCCTTTGCCTCTCGCCCTGAAGGCAACCCTGCAGTGGTGCTCCTTGACCTTAAATTGCCCAAGGTGAACGGCCTGGAAGTCCTGGAGGTCATACGATCAATCGATGAGCTACGCACCATTCCCGTTGCGATGTTGACGGGTTCAAAGATGGAATGCGATGTCGAGAAAGCATATTGGGTTAGGGGTGAATGCTTACGTCGTCAAACCGCTCGAGTTTAAGCAGTTCGTATCATCGGTTTCAGGCCTGAGCAGTTTTTGGGCGCACCTAAACGAGCCTCCCCCCGGCTCAATACGAGTCGGGATCAGTTGACCCAATAACGACAACGGGAAGGAGACAATATAATGACTGATCCGATAGCCCGGCTGGACGCTGAGATTGCTTTTCTGGATCAGGTTGCTGCCGAACTGGAGCGCCAGGTTGGGCCCAGCCCTGTCACTCGCACTTTGGTCATTGCCTGGCTGACTGAGTGGGTGAAGAGGTCGGGCGGATCGAAACCCGATTTGCTTCACCTGCCTCCGGCCCTCAAGGCGGCTTATGCCGCCTGGACTCATCAAGCCGTGGACGAGTGACGAACCAGCCAGCCACGGGAATTCGCTTAATTTGTCTGTTGGTGAGGGTGGTGACGCTCGGTTGCAAGACGTCTTGCTCCCCAATGCCAGGGGGCGCGCTTTTTTCTCTTCCGGGCGAAGGTCAACGGCCTCCTCATGAAAAGCTGTGCCGGTGTCTGGGACACCTTTCGACACATGAAGTGAACTCCGCTTCAACATGACGGCCCTCCGTCAAAGGGAGGACAACTGATGAATCAGTCGAGAGAGCTTCATTCCACCGTCATCTGCCTGCAGGCAGGAAAGGTATTGCTTGTACGCAAGGAGGCACCTCAGTGGTCACTCCCTGGCGGCAAAATCGATCCTGGCGAAACGCAGCTTGAAGCAGCACGTCGTGAGCTACAGGAAGAAACGTGCCTAGAACTGACTGACGCTCAGGTTTTGGGGCATCACGTGCTCCAAGCGGAAGAGCACTGGCTGTACCGAATGGCCGTTCCGGCCAGCGTGATGCCTCGACCTTCGCACGAGATAGTGGAGTGTCGCTGGTTCTCAATCGAGGAGATCACCAAAACCTCAGTCAAGCCAACAAACGTAGAACTGCTAAGACGAGAAGGAATAATCACCGCTGACGAATAGCGTGAATCAGCCAAGGAGCTTGATTGTTCGATGGGCAGCAGCACTGATGAGTATCGATCAGAAAACTTGCCCGTCCCAAGAAAAGTATCGGTACGAGGAGAAATTTTCTGGCTTTATCTGGGCTTCGCCAACTCCCCCATCGTACTGGATGGCGGTCGCTTAATGGCTTTCCTTTCTGGCTCATTGGCAATGCTTTTGGCCCGTCCAATCCCCCCAAGCCAGCGCACGATTCATCGATTCGCCCGGCATGGCAGCAAATGCCTCTTCGTGAAGGGGCATTCCACTCGCGGCATAAACCCCGAGAAAAACCTGGGTGGCTCCGGTTCGTGACAACCTCGTCTGGACTTCTATAGCGGTTCCGTCGTCCAGCGTTTCATCATAACTGCGGTGGGCAAGCGCGGGGGCAGCCCACTTCCAGAAGACATCACCACGTATTCGCATGCCAGCCCCCTTTAGCTTTAAAGCGGAACGGTTGGAGCCCCCGAGCTTGGGATTCTCTCAGCTAGCCCTTGCGAACAGCCGATTATGATGGATGGCCACCGATTCGTCCCAGCAGCTCCATTTGGATCGCTCTGATATCGATGTGATCCGATTGGTTCAGCCAACTTTCGGATAGGCAGCGAATCAGTACCGCCTGCCTTGTTGGTCTGAACTTTGCTGTCCGCCATGGCTTCCCCTGCATACCGATCACGAAATTACGCGGCTGCAGGAGCTGACATTCATGAGAGCACTGACCTACCACGGAGCACACGACGTCAGGGTCGATAACGTCCCTGACCCGATCATCGAGCAAGAAGACGACATTATCCTCAGGGTCACCGCCACAGCCATTTGCGGCTCTGACCTGCACCTTTACCGAGGCAAAATTCCAGAAACCGAAGCGGGCGATATCTTCGGCCATGAGTTCATGGGCATCGTCGAAGACACCGGGAATGCAGTCACCAATCTCCAGATCGGCGACCGCGTGGTGATTCCCTTTGTGATTGCGTGCGGCAGCTGCTTCTTCTGTCAGCACGATCTGTTTGCTGCCTGCGAAACCACCAACACAGGTCGTGGCTCGATCATCAACAAAAAGGGCATTCCACCGGGCGCCGCTTTGTTCGGATACAGCCATCTCTATGGCGGTATCCCTGGCGGCCAAGCGGACTACGTCAGGGTGCCCAAGGGCAACGTCGGCCCGTTCAAAGTGCCCACCACGCTGGCCGACGACAAGGTGCTGTTCCTCTCGGACATTCTGCCAACCGCCTGGCAGGCGGTCATCAATGCCGAGATTGGCCAGGGCTCATCGCTGGCGATTTATGGTGCCGGGCCTGTGGGCTTGCTGAGCGCCGCCTGTGCGCGAATGCTCGGCGCTCAGACCATCTTCATGGTCGACGACAACGATTATCGCCTGGCCTACGCACAAGAGGCCTATGGGGTCATACCGATCAATTTCGAGCAAGACGACGATCCCGCCGACAGCATAATCCGCCAGACGCCAGGCATGCGCGGCGTCGATGCGGTGATCGATGCGGTCGGTTTCGAGGCCAAAGGCAGCACCGCCGAAACGGTAATGACGGCGCTGAAGATCGAAGGCAGCAGTGGCAAGGCGCTGCGCCAGAGCATTGCTGCGGTGCGACGCGGTGGGATTGTCAGCGTTCCAGGTGTGTACGCCGGCTTCATCCACGCCTTCATGTTCGGCGATGCCTTCGACAAGGGGCTCACCTTCAAAATGGGCCAGACCCATGTGCAGAAATACTTGCCTGAACTTCTTGAACACATCGAAGCAGGTCGCCTGCAACCAGAGCTGATCGTCACCCACCGCCTGGCCCTCGAAGAAGCGGCCATGGGCTACAAGATGTTCGATCAGAAGCAGGACAACTGCCGCAAGGTCATCCTCGTGCCAGGCGCGGCAGCAGGCACCTTGGGCCCTGACTACGTGTAAGGAGGCAAGCACATGAACGGTCTCGCCAGCTACTTCTGGATTGCCGTGGCGGCAATCCTCTTGCTCATCGATCTATGGGCCATCGTCAGCGTATTCAGAAGCGACAAGTCAGATGCAGTGAAAGCGGCCTGGGCCCTGCTGATCGTCGCGCTACCGCTGGTTGGCCTGGGTATCTGGGGCGTTGCTGGCCCGCGCGGTATCAAGCGAGGTACCGGGCCCACTTCCGACGAGCACAGCAAAGGCTGACATCTCCGAGCTCCACTTACAGGGGTTTCAACATGATCGATCAAGCGACAGGCATGAAATCAGGCGAACGCTATCGCGTGGAAAACGTGGAGCGCGCTCATCAGTTTCCAGGCTTCTTTCAAGACGGGAAGTATTATCTCGGCCCTGAACTTCTCACCGCCGTGGGCTGGCTCGAAGGTACGCGCTTCATCTACGACAGCCTGGATGCCGAAGGTGAGCCCGTATTTCCAAACCGGGAGGCAGGCACGGTGGAAGGGCTGACGTTGACCCTGATCGATGGCACCTCTCTTGAGCTCTCGCGGATCGAGGCCAGCGAAACCGTTGCCCCCCTTGACCTCAGCGCCTCGGGTGCGCAACGAGAAGCGCCTGTCCGTGGCGCTCCGCTCAAAGGGCCTCTGCGCGGCAAGGTCGTGGTCATCACCGGCGCATCCAGCGGCATAGGCCGAGCCGCCGCGCATGCCTTTGCGTGCAAAGGTGCTCGCCTGGTACTCGCCGCACGCGATGAAGAGGCGTTGTTCGACGTGCTGGATGAATGCACCGATTGCGGTACGGATGCCATAGCGATCACGACCGACGTTACCCACAGCGACCAAGTTCAAGCGCTTGCCGTTCAGGCCGCAGACTTTGGACATGGACGGATCGATATCTGGGTCAACAATGCCGGGGTCGGCGCGGTCGGCAATTTCGAAGAAACGCCGTTGGAGGCGCACGAGCAGGTCATCCAGACTGACCTGATCGGTTACCTGCGAGGTGCCTACGTCGCCCTTCCCTTCTTCAAGGCACAGGGCAGCGGCATTCTGATCAACACGCTGTCGCTGGGCAGCTGGGTGGCCCAGCCCTACGCCGCCGCTTATTCGGCGAGCAAATTCGGCTTACGTGGACTGACCGAGGCATTGCGAGGCGAGCTGACTGAATATCCCAACATCCATGTCTGCGATATCTATCCAGCAGTCATGGACACACCTGGCTTCCGAGACGGTGGCAACTACACCGGACATACGCTGACACCGCCAGGCCCCGTATACGATCCCGAGATGGTGGCAAAGGCTATGGTGGCCTGCGCAATCTCGCCTCGTGCTCACACCACGGTTGGCGCTGCGGCGCGCCTCGCGCATTTGGCCAGCTACCTGATACCAGGCCTGCCTCTGTTGTCAGGAAGGCTGACGCGCTGGGGGATAAATCGCAGCCCCATAGCCGAAGCATCATCAGGCAACCTCTTTGATCCTCCAAGTGGCCGGAGGGGTATCGACGGAGGCTGGAGAAAGCCGAAAGACAAAACGCCGCTGCTGATCGGCGCAGCGGCGCTGGGAATCCTTGTAGGTTTTACACTCACACATTCACGACGCAGGGATAGCTAGAGGAGGTCTGCGTACCGAAAATGAGCATGGTTTCATTGCGAGATCACGTTCGATCCCTACTTTGCTGACGAGCTCGTGGGATTAACCGGGCGATAGTCCTCCCCTGCTACCGCTCTCAAGTAAGCAGCGTCAGCCTCCAGACGAAGATCGCGCCATTCCTGCCAGCAGATAATCCCTCGACGATCCATCTCATCGGCCTGGCGAAGCAATTCGTCATGATATTCGTCTGGCGAATCCATTCGGAAGGCCCTGCTTTTCAGCACGCGGTACCAGTCTGCCAGACAGTTGAGCTTCAGCAATTGGGCGGCAGAGAGGTTTTTCTCGAACGTTCGCATCAGGAGGCCTCACACGCTGATGGAGGGTTGAGTCACGAAGATTCCAGAGGTTCAGTAAAGCGGTGTCAGCGGCGTCGATGTGTCCAGAAGGTCGCCCCGTTATGGTTCCGCTCACGGATGGGTATGGACGGCACTGACTCAAGTTGGAGTGAATTTCTTGAACGCTGGCGATGTCGTAGTGATGGCGCGCTGCTACGTCTTGCTGGAAGAAAGCAAGCAGACCTGGATGTCCCTCCCTTCCTGCAGCCGCATGTCCGAGTACCCATATGAAAGAGCTGCTTTCCGCTGCGAAGATAATTCGCCCAACTGTTCTCATCGTTGAGGACGAACCCATGAT
The DNA here is from genome assembly GCF_026625125.1 of Pseudomonas putida. NCBI lineage: Bacteria > Pseudomonadati > Pseudomonadota > Gammaproteobacteria > Pseudomonadales > Pseudomonadaceae > Pseudomonas > Pseudomonas putida. The sequence goes on from NZ_CP113097.1 coordinate 3,903,226, forward strand.
TCGAGAGCTTTTGACCCTGTACCTGGAAGAATGGGGGGCCATGGTGACAGCGGTGGCGACTGCCGATGACGGCAATGAGGCGTTGAGGAAGCAAAATTGGACGCTGCTGATAACGGATGTGCAAACGCCTGGTTCACTCAATGGGGTCGATCTTGCCTGGATGGCAAGCCAGCAAAAACCTCAGACGCGCATCATTGTCATGAGCGGATACTACGAATTTGCAGGGAGAGTGTTGCCGCCAGGTGCCCGGTTCCTTCCTAAGCCGTGGCCAATAACCCAGCTCCAGGAACTGCTCTGCGCTCAGCTTAACCACGCCAGCGGAGGCTGAAAATTCGGCGTCTGCAGACGGGATGCGAGCTTGATCCTTCCCAAACGTTCGCGAACAAAGCTTAAGGACGCCACACACGCCTGCACCAGTTCTTTCGCGCAACCCGTCGGCCTCGGCAAGAACCCACGGAGTAAACACCCCACGCCCCGACGTCCGAGTTGAACACAGACTTTCCTGTGTGACGACATGAGGTGAAAGATCATGGCTAACAACCAAACCAATCGTGGCCATCAAGGTGGTACTGCTCAGAACAATCCTGGCAATTTTGCCAATGATCGCGAGAAAGCGTCGGAGGCAGGTCGCAAAGGCGGGCAGAGTTCAGGCGGCAATTTTGCCAACGACCGTGAGCGCGCCTCAGAGGCAGGCCGTAAAGGCGGTCAAAACAGCCACGGCGGCGGGCGCGGTAGCGAAAACCGGTAACTTGAAATGAGCTTGGCCGGGGTGCCTGGCACTCTGGCCACTTTTTGAGAAAATGAAAGCGGTCTTAAGGAGACAGCGAAATGGGCAACAAGGGTTTGCTTCTCGCTCGAAGACGACCACCAACAAGCACCAGCGCCAATGACGCTGCCGCTAGCAATAGGCTCACCCCTAGCATCTGGCTAGTGAGGTTATGAAACCCTGAAACCGCAGCGCCGATTATGGCTAACATTCCTGAAAGCCCAGCGTAGCCTACCGCAGTCATCAGCCATCCCCAGTTACGCATCCCCTACTCCTCCAATGATGATTCCAGGTCTCGAATCAGCCTGATTACGACTATACGCATTTGGCTAAGTGCCATCGGTGTGTGCAGGCGCGCCTAGAGTTTGAAGCGTACATGGATACAACTTTTACTATCCTGCCGATCAACCACCACTGCCGCGCTACCGTAGCCGGAATAGCTTTTGACCAATCGCATGCCAAGCCCCGTACCTGTCGGCTTAGGATAATTATCAGGAAAGCCGTCGCCCTCATCCCTGACGGTGAGCTGAGCATGATCGCCGGCATGCTTGACGATCACTTCTATGGATCCTTTGCCGTACTTAAGGGAGTTGGTGATCAACTCGGAGATCACTAACCCCAAGGGAGCCATTCTTTCAGGTGGCAGGACGAAGTCGTCAGCCTCCAACAGAATTTGCCGGTCGGCCAAAGCCTTGCCCAGATCACCCAACAGGGCACTTAGGTAATCGCGAGCGCGTACTTCTTGGTCTTCGGCGGCCTGGTATAGTCTCTCGTGAACACTGGCAATGGTCACCACTCGCCCTGCGGCAGTTTCGAGCTGCAACTTAACAGCCGCATCTGGCGTGAGATTGGCTTGAAGTAACAGCAGGGTGTTTACAAGGTGGAGGCTATTTTTGACGCGATGATGGATTTCTTCGAGATAAAGGTCGCTTCGATTTTGCCTGCTGTTCTGCGCCTCAATGAGAGAGAGCAGCTGAGCTTCGTACTGGTGCCGTTCAGTGATATCCCGTGATACCGCTATGATCCGTTCGACCTGACCATCCGTGCCCATGATTGGCGCCACAGTCACGTCCCACCATTTGGGTTCATCGGGAGCGATTGGGCAGTACGATTCGAACCTCATGGTTTCGCCAGCGCTAACTTTAGCTACCGCCTCCCAAACAAGTGATCGCGACTCCTCAGGCCACAAGTCATACCATCGCTGACCTTTAACACTGGTCAGTTGGGTATCCAGGAATTTCAGCCCGGCTTCATTCATGAACTCGATCTCGCCGCTCGGGGCCAGGATATCCACCCAGTCAGGGCTTGCGTTCAGAATGGTCTCGGAATAAGGGTCGGGAACTGGAACATCCACGCCTGCAGATATTCTTTCGACAGCCATGGAAATGACGTTCGAGATGCCTTCCAGAAATACCAGATCGCTCTCTACGAAATCGTCCCCGTTGCTGCTGTCGGCTTCCAGTACACCAAACGGGCTGAGCACACCCCGGATCGGGACATTGATGGCCCGCTCGATTCCATATTTTTTGAGCAGTTCCGGCGTTCGAAAGCGATTTTCCATACCCAAATGATTTGAGAGTACGGGCCTATAGGTGGCCAATGCATAGCCTGCGGGACTAGCCACATCGCCGCCCACGGTTGCCCGCCCGATGTCAGAAGCATCCCAGCCAACGCCATGGGTCAGAACAAACCCTTCCCCGTCCTCTGCTGGCTGGAGCACCTTGGAAAAACGAGTGCACATTCCTTCAGCGACTACTTCACATGCACGGGTCAGCAACAGATCCAAGTCCGCAGCCTTCAGGGACATTACGCCAAACTCGACCACGAGCTCATGTTGGCGGTGCAAGCGCGTATGAGTCTTTTTCAAGGCCGCTCGGATTGTTTCGTCCACTGGTAGCTGCTGCATAGTCTTCCCTTCCGGATTAACGGGAAACGCCCAGAATCCTTTCAGGGCGTACAGGCGGTTCGCTTACCGCTTTCCTACCATAGCCGCTAATCCATGACGGCGCCTAGCGCACCACTCATCGCCCAGTAGCAACGGCGTAGAGGCCCAGAGCCCTAATGCATATGACCCGCGAGCAAACCCTACATGCCGAAAACCATCCTCATTGTGGAAGACGACGACCTCCTAAGAGACCTAACTGCCGAGAGCCTCTCGTCACTCTACGCCGTTGCTATGACGTGCTGCGCAAATGCTGACGAGGCGTTGCATTACCTTTGCAATAAGGAAGTCCCTAGCTTGGTGATGACCGATATCCATATGCCTGGAAGCATGGACGGTTTAGGCCTTGCACACGAGATTTGGCGTCGATGGCCTACCCTGCCAGTGATTCTGACTTCGGGCGACGCAATAATCGACACCGGTTTGCTGCCTGCTCGGACAGCATTTCTCCCCAAACCTTGGGAGATTTCTGATCTCGCCTCGCTGATCAACAAATTAGTAACGCTCCCGCCGCAAGTTGAAGCCTGATCCAAAGAACACTGCCTATCCCTTCCATGCTTCGTATTTGGCTAGCAGCGGTTGAACGCTCAACCCATGCAGCAGAATGCTCAACGCCACCACGGACAGCACCAGGTTGATGCTTTGCGCGGCCAAGGTGGGAAGCAGCCCATGATTGAGGGCATAGAACAGGTAGTAGAAGCTGCCGATACCTCGGATGCCAAACCACCCTAAAAGTCCACGCTGGCGGATATCCAGCATTCCTCGAGCCGGGAACAGCAGGATGCTGATGGGGCGAATGACAAAAAACAAAGCACCGGCAACAAGCACTGCCCGCCAGTCCCAATGCTCAATGAGCACTACCCCGAGCAGGGTCACCAGAAATACTTCCATTGCCCGTTCGATCAGGTTACCGAACGCCAACATGTCACCCAACATGATCCCCGCTGCTACCTGCGAGTCGTCGAGCCCTTTCAGATCGCCTTTGACTGCTAGCTCCGGCGCCACGTGCTGGTGACCTACCACAGGCTGTACCAAATGTTCAGCAGCCGGCGCTTCAGGGCTATTGGCGGTCTGCACCTCCGCCTGACGTAAACCAAGTCCCGCAGCGAACACCGCGAGGAACCCATAAGCCTGTATCGACTCGGCGCTCACGTATGCCAACGCAATCAGGGCAAGGGCCAGATAGTCATTGGGCGAGACGGTGCTGTCGTCGTTGCGCAGACGCAAGAACAGCGTGAGCTTGCCCAGGCCGCGCCCCATCCAGTAGCCAAGCACTAGACCTGCGGTTACTGCCCACAGCATGTCCTTGAGCAACCAGTCACTGAACCAAGTCTGGCCATTGTCCTGTTGCAGGAACAGTCCAAGCATGACGAAGGGAAACGCCACGCCGTCGTTGAGCCCTGCCTCACCCGACAAGCTGAAACGGACAAGATCATCGTCTTGGGCATCAACCACCTGCACCAGAGTTGCGAGAACAGGGTCAGTGGGTGCGAGGATCGCCCCGATCAGTAGCGAGACACCCCACCCCAGGTTCAGGCCGTAATGCAGCACCAGCGTTACCCCACCGATGCAGATCAACATCACCGGCCCCGCTAGAAAAAAGGCGCTGCACCAACGGTGGTTGTGCAAGGGCACGCGCAATTTCAAGCCACTGAAGAACAGCGAAAACAACACGGCGACCTCTGTGAGGTGCTCCATCCACCCGCTCGACTTGCTCAAGTCCAGTTGAAGAAAACCCAGCCCCGATGTACCCAGCCCGATACCCAAGGCAAGGCACACCACAGACGAGGTCACAGGGATCCAGCGCAGGTAGGAGGATGAGAGTGCGAGCAGCAGCAAGACTGCGCCCAGCATGGCGAACCAGACGATGAAGGTCATCTGCGCAGAAGCCTTGGGAAAGTTTTCGAGTATTTTTTTGACTTTCCGTCACGCCACGTCGTTCCGCTGCGCTTAGTGGGTTCACCCAATACCTGAGGTAAATGTAAAAAAAGATTTCAGCCCTTCACTGCGGTCAAACCCTATAGATCGCAGTGGAGATTACGTCATGAAATTCGCCCAGTTCTGCCAATGGCTCGCCAACCACGCCGGTAAGCCGAGCACCTTTTTGATCGCCGTGGTGTTGATCGCCATGTGGGCTGCCTCTGGGCCCTGGTTTCACTACAACGATACCTGGCAACTTATCGTCAACACGTCGACCACCATCATCACATTCCTGATGGTTTTCCTGATTCAGAACACCCAGAACCGGGATAACGACATCATCCACGTGAAGCTCGACGAGCTGATTCGCGCTACGAAATCTGCGGAGCAGTCGGTATTGGATCTCGAAGCGCTCGATAACCGGGAAATCCATAAACTTCGCAAGGAATATCAGGCGATGGGCAGCGAATGTGATCCCCACCATCAGGCGCCTGCTGAGCATCAGACGGACGATGTGGCTCGGGATAACCTACAGCGCTAGAGACCTTGTTGGTGGCCCAGCAGAAGAGTTGAAGGTACGTCTGCAGGGGGAAGCGCTTGGTCAATAGCTTGAGCGAGTTCCTCTATCGACCACGGCTTGAAGAGGTAGGTAACAGGTGGTGTGACCTGAGAAGCATCCAGCTGATAGCCCGAGGTCAGAATGGCGGGTAGCCCAGGCCACCTTTCGTGTGCCATGGAGATGAATTCCATACCTTTGATGCTTCCCGGAACACCGTGATCGACAACGATCAACGAGCAGTCGCTCTTGAGTCCCATCAAGTGAATCAAAGCATCTTCTGAGTTATCGAACGCATCGCAGGTGGCGCCCAACTCGATCAGGATTTCCACCAGAAGGGCTTGAAGCGTTGGATCATCCTCTACGACAACTACTGTCTTCCCTGACAGCGACAAACCCTCAATGTCGAGCTTCATCACCCTCTCCAGTACGTAATCCAATGGTCGAGTGTTTCACTCTTCCGGACATGCGTCGATGGGGGCTAAAGGCCACCAAACTCAATGGCCTTACAACTTCGTCAAATGGGACAAGCCTTCACGCATGAAAATCTCCACGGTCTTTGGGCCTACGCCCTCTAAACTCAGTAGCCAGCGCTTAAATCCCTCAGCATCTGACCCCTCCTGCAGTGCCTCAAGTTGGGCAACCAGTTCCACTTCTACCTTGTTGCCAAGATCATGCAGTCGTCGGGCAGTGGATTCATCGTAGCGCGCATAGCCGGCCTGGCCGAGGAGTTTGACCAGCGTGGAATGAGAAGTCTGGGCAAGCTTAATCGGCGTATCCAGGCCCTGCTGATCGACAAGCGTCCGGTACGCCTGCACTGCTACGGTGGCGCGGATGCGCTTCCCCATGAGAAAGCTGGCCAACAACCATCTGAACACGCCAAGGGCATCCGTGACCTCAATGCCGAGGTCACAGGCAGTTATAGTCTTCAACCTTTGCTACGGCGCGGGTCAGCTGAACGTGGATAGGTGCGTTCCTCCTCGAGAGTGCCGTCCGCTTTGTGGATCTTCACGGACGCCGTCTTACCCTCGAAGACATCTGCAAGGACACTGACAAGCTCCTGCTTCGTGGCGGCTCGTTTTGAGGCTCGCTCAGCACCGACTTTCTTCAATTCCCAGCCATCCGAAGTCGGGCTGAGGTGATAACTATCCATCAGCTGGTTCTCCTCTCTAAAGGGATTGGCCATCGTCCTGAAGGTCTTCTTCAGCCTCAGCCGCATCCGTGGCATCAGCGTCATTCAGTGGCGGCGACGTGGGCTTTTCCGGATCGTTAATGAAAGGCACGTCGCTTGGGCCTTTTTCTTCAGAGCCTTCGGTTTTAGGCTGCATGGCAACACCTCCAGGCACGTTGATGGAATACCGGTCTCAGGCCCCTTAGGTAGCACCTGAGAATTTGCCGACATCGATAGGTTGCGGAACGAATTCGGGGCCCTCTCCAGCCAGCCTCCACTTCACCTTGGCAATGCCATACCGCTCAGCCATCGGGCGACTGACCAGTTTGATGTTCTGCTGACTGAAACGCGGAATGATGCCCACGCCGGCATCACAGCCGGCCCAGTGCCATGCGGCGCCGTTGTCCATTTTCTCCAGACGGATAATGAATGTCCGAGGCTCACTGTGAAGCTCGTACTCAATTACATAGAGTTGCTGTCCGATCACCAGAATTCCCTCCCTAGTCATGCGTTATTGAGCAAACCAAGGAAGAAATAATTCCATCGAAATGGCAGGTGGTAAGCCACTGCGCATAGTCGACGCGCCGGGGCTATGTGTCCTGACTACCTGTAAGAAATTCGAACAAGGTCTCAGCGCAGGCCGTAATCCCCTCCAGAAGCACCATTTCGAAGCCATGGGTATTCTCGGTGGGTATCGCAATGCAACCAGCCCGGGCATCGATCCCGGCGCTCATCACCGCGCTTGCATCGGATGCAAAATCGACGAGCAATGCCGACTGGGGCTTAAAACCGGCCTTTAGGCCAGCGGCGATTAGGCCCTGCACCACGGTGCGGCTGTAGTATCCCTTCTGGTCGCCGGTATTGATGATCGGATTGGCCGAAAGCTCCGTGCCATATTCCTCAAGTACAGGGCCGACCTCGACAGCGATTGTGGTGTCGCCGGGCAGCCGGGAAGCTGCGTACATGGCGCCGGCATTCGACTCTTCCTCCAGCGTCGTAAGCACGAACCAAACGTCTTGCTTCAGTTTCTCTCGCCGTTCACTCAGTAGCTTCGCACAGAGAATGACAGCGCTCAGCGGAGCTCGGTCGTCGAGGAAGTGAGCGGCAATACAGTCATGTACCTTGAAGGGCTTACGCCAGTGCTGACTCAGCACGACTCGAGTACCAGGCCGAACGCCAAGCTTCTGGAGCTCTGACTTGCTCTTGCGCGTGACGATATAGACATCTTTCCACTGAACATTTCCTGCCAACACGTCTCTTCCATTCGAAGTACGACCGCTGTTGTGCATTGAACCGTAGGACAAAACACCCGGCAGGATGTGTTCATCGCCCAGGATATCGACAGGGCACACGCCGAAGCTTATCGGTTGCGCCCCCCCTAGAGCGAGCACCTCCAGGGTGCCGTTCTCCAGCACATTTTTGACGATCATCGCGATCTCATCGAGATGGGCCATAACGCGTATGGCTGCCTCTGGGCTACCAGCGCGGCCCCCACGAATTACCCCCACCACATTGCCAGCAGGGTCGATGTGCGTGTCATCACAGAATAGGCGCAGCTCGCGCAGACAAATGGCCCGTACTTCATCTTCTTGTCCGCCCGGCCCTCGGGCGTTGAGGAGCTCGGTCAGTAATGCCTCAGTCTTCAAAATGTTACCCCCATGTTCGCACGCAGACGTGTTCAGGCCAGCTGGATGTACACCGAGTAGCTACCCAGTAACACCCAGAACACCAGAAAGATCCACGGCGTCCGTAGCGAGAACAGCAATGATTTTCGATGCCCTGCACGCGAGGTTTCCGCCTCACAGAACAGCGGCGACTCGTCGTAAGCCAACCCCATCAACGGCTCGCTGCGCAGTAGGTGGCTCTGTTTGAGCTGCCAGTGATCGATGATGTTGTAGGCCGCCCGAATGCCAGGCCAGGCGTTGAGCGAGCTCAGTACCCCGAGCAAGGCGAGGAAAGCGGGCACGATCAGGGTGAACATCTCGCCCCATCCTTGATTGAGGTTCCCCATGGAGGAAACGAAGGCGATGACCAGGAATGACTGAGCCGCCAGGTAGGCATCCGTGCGGTTGGCCAGGATGCTGGTTTCGTACTGGATCTCACGCCGGTAAAAATCCAGACGCTCCTTAGGAGAGCCAAACATCCTGGCATTGTGCTCGCTGATCTCGTGCTCAGGGGTCGTTGGGGTAATGATTCGAGGCACTCGCTACTCCGGGTATTGGGCTCCGAGCGAAGAGATGAGACTGGAGCTGAGTCCGGTAGAACAGGCGATGGGGCATGGAATTCAATTGGATTGATATCCCGCACCGCTCGTCGTACCAACCGCAGATTGAAACCAACACGAGGAGGCAGGGCCTTTCGAACCGGTATGAACGTTCTCAACTGCAGGAGCTTCTACCATGCGAGACTTCCCTACCCCGCCCTTCCCTTCGCAGCCTCAAAATGTCCCTGGCTCACAGCGCAAGATGGAGCCCTACCCGGATTGTGGTGAGCAGTCGTATACCGGCCACAATCGCCTCGAAGGCAAGGTTGCACTCATCACCGGAGCAGACAGCGGCATCGGGCGGGCAGTGGCGATTGCCTATGCCCGTGAAGGCGCCGACGTCGCCATCGCTTATCTGAATGAGCATGAAGACGCGAAAGAAACCGCGCGCTGGGTTGAGTCCGCAGGCCGTCAATGCCTGCTGTTGCCCGGAGACCTGGCGCAGAAACAGCACTGCTACGACATCGTCGAAAAGACCGTTAGCCAGTTCGGGCGTATCGACATCCTGGTCAACAACGCGGCGTTCCAGATGTCCCACGAAACCCTGGAGGAAATCGACGATGACGAATGGGTGAAGACTTTCGATACCAACATCACCGCCATCTTCCGTATTTGCCAGGCGGCCCTGCCTTCCATGCCCAAGGGCAGTTCGATTATCAATACGAGCTCGGTCAATTCCGACGATCCATCCCCCAGCCTGCTGGCTTATGCCACGACCAAGGGGGCCATTGCCAACTTCACTGCTGGCCTGGCTCAGTTGCTAGGCAAGAAAGGTATTCGGGTCAACAGCGTTGCGCCAGGGCCTATCTGGACGCCTCTAATTCCTTCCACCATGCCAGAGGAAGCGGTTACACACTTTGGTTCCAAAACACCATTGGGTCGTCCCGGACAACCGGTGGAGGTCGCTCCGATCTACGTGCTGCTGGGCTCCGACGAAGCCAGTTACATCAGTGGCTCACGTTACGCAGTGACTGGCGGCAAACCGATCCTCTAGTGAAAAGAGGCTCGCCGTGCTGGCGAGCCTGACTCTCTTTTTGCGTGGCAGTTTCAGCGTTTGTGCTGATCGTGATCACGGGCCGTTTTTTGCGCTGTCGAGTCATGTGATGTGCCGGTGGATCCATCCGGACGATGAGCATCGTTATCTCGCTCCTCTTCCCCATGCGGCCTTGTCTGCGCACCTTCTTTTTGGCTGACGCTCACTTTCTTCATGTTGCTCTCCTCCCATTGCCTTTGAACAAGGGAAGCCAATCTACGGGGCAAAGTTCAGGTCAGTGACACTTCAGGAGATGGGCGGGCAACACGGGCGATGAACCAATTACCCCAGGCTCGCGTCCACCGCAAAACAAGCGAGTCGATTCTGGAATGGAAAACGACCCTGTACTGGCCGCCCTCGGCTATCTCAAAAACAACAAACTGATTTTGAGCACAGCAGAATCGTGCACTGCAGGCTGCCTTGTGGCGTTGTTGGCGGCGGTACCGGGTACCGGAGAGGTGCTGGAAAGCGGCTATGTCGTCTACTCACCCAGCGCCAAGAAGCGGCTGCTGGGGGTCAGTGCCGAAACCATCGAACGATACGGCCTGACCAGCGAAGCAGTAGCTTGGGAAATGGCCTTGGGCGCCTTGAGGGACAGCGATGCGAATGTGGTGATCGCCACCACCGGTATAGCCGGGCCGGCGCCCGAATCCGGGATACCACCGGGGACGATGTGCTTTGCGTGGGCCTTCGCCGGCGAGCCAATTGCCGTTTTCACGCGCACTCAACGCTTCTTCGGCGAGCGGCCTGAAGTCATGCGCCAAGGTGCCCTGTTCGGGTTGACCCGGCTTTCCCACTATCACCAGCGCTGGCTACGCGGTGAGCGCGCCTGAGGGGGTGATCATGTCGGAAGATGAACTGCTATCCAGGCGTCATCCTGTTCAAGAAGACATGCCGATGCAGCAGCGTGTTTGGCGCTTCGAGCGCGTGGGGTGGTACGTGCTCGTGGCCATCGTATTGCTTGCCTTGGCAGGCCTGTTCGGTAATGGCCCATTGAGCGATGCGGAGGTGGTGAGCCCGAATGGACGGGTACGGGTTGAGTACCAGCGCCTCAGCCGAAGCGGCACGACAGACAGCCTTTTCATCACCGTTCAGGGTATCCCTGGTCAGCCGGTGGAGGTGCAACTCGAGGGATCATTGCTCCGTGACGCCAGTATCGAGACGTTGCAACCGGAGCCACAACAGTCGATGTCGCATGGCCAGGCCATGCTGTTCCAATTGGGTACTAAGCAAGATGGGGTCGCCACCTTGTACTTGACCCTTCGAAGTGAGCACGTAGGCACTCTAGAGGGCAGCGTCAGGGCTGGCCCTGAAAGCGCCGTTCACTTCTCCACATTCCTTTACCCCTAGGAGTGCGTCATGGATTCGATCCTCCGCGCAGCCGGGATGTACGTCGCACTTATGCTGCTGTTTCGCGTAGCCGGACGGCGCTCACTGGCCGACCTGACGACCTTTGACTTCGTCTTGTTGCTGATCATTGGGGAAGCCACCCAGCAGGCACTTCTGGGCGAGGATTTTTCATTCACCAATGCCATGCTGGTAATTGCCACGCTGATCGTTTTGGACGTCGGCCTTTCACTCGCGAAGCTCAACTCCAAGCCCTTGGCCAGGTTTCTGGATGGGCACGCTACCCTGGTTGTTGAAAATGGGCGCTTCCTGCATCACCGCATGCGTCGCGCACGACTCACGGAGGACGATATCCTTGAGTCAGCGCGGGACAGCCAAGGCATCGAGAACATTGAGCAGGTAAAGTTCGCTATCGTCGAACGCAATGGAAAGATTTCGATCATTCCTGCCGAATAAGGCACGGAGCTCCACCTCTCAGGCCTTTTAGAGTGCAAATATCGCCTGGCTATGGTCGATGGTAGGGATGGGCATCAGTTCGCGCCGGGATACCAGCCAGGCCCGCATCCGCTCGGTATCAAAAATCTGACCCTCTTCCATCATCACCAGAATGAGCGCTTGGGACATTCGGTAACAGCCGCATTTAGAACAGCGTCGCTCTTCCCATCCACCGGTGCATTCGACGGACTCAGCTTGCCCAGCGCAAATCAGACAACTCATGTAAGCCCCCTTTTGTTCTTGTTCCTTGCAGGGTAATGCGAGGGCACAAAGCTCCCTTGTGTCCCGCTTTACATGAGATATTCATGCCAATCCTAAATTCCCTCTATTTGCGCAACGCTCACATAAGACGAACCAGACGCCAGATAGCCATGTCGGAATCAGAACACATGATCTCGAAGGCACACCGATGGAAAGAGAACCGGTAGAAGCTCAACAGGGTGCACCTGAGCGAGATGAGGGTGGCTGGTTGCCCCTGGAGCAGTATGGTGCACTCGGGGATGGGCGTTCCGTGGCACTGATTGGTCTGGACGGTTCCATCGACTGGTGGTGTGTGCCGCACATGGATTCACCTCCCCTGTTCGACAAGCTGCTGGCTCCGCAAACAGGAGGCTACTTTTCCATTACCCCCAACGAGCCGTTCGTTGCTGAGCGGCGCTACCTGCCAGGCAGCAACGTCCTCGAGACACTCTTCATCACCCACGAGGGTCGTGCGCGGCTGACCGAGTCCTTGAACAGTGGCCCCGCTGGGCGTTTACCTTGGGCCGAACTTGCCAGGCGCCTCGAATGTGTCGAGGGTACGGTCGATTTCGAGTTAGCCATCGACTTCGGAACCCAAGCCGACACGGTAAGCCCCTACGTGGCGCCGAATGACAATGCCTGCGTTTTTCATGCGGGCCGAATACTCGGCATGTTCCTGCACGACCATCAGGTGCACATCGAACGCAAGGATGACATGGGCGTGCGTGCTGTCCTTAGCCTTGCAGCAGGACAACGCTCAGTGGTCGCAATCATCGCAGGACGAGATGAGCCCCTGGTCGTACCCCCATTGGCCTTGATCGATGAACGCATCGACGGCTCGCACTGTGAGTGGTGCCAATGGTCGAAGGGGCTGGTCTACGACGGCCCGTACCAAAACCATGTAGTCCGTAATGCGCTGGCCCTCAAGCTTCTGTTGTCCTCTCCAAGTGGCTCGATCATGGCGGCAGCGACCTCATCCCTTCCCGAGCGGATTGGTGGCAGCAAAAACTACGATTACCGCTTCGCCTGGATACGCGACGCCAGCTACACCATCGAAGCGTTTCTGGGCATCGGCGCACAGCCGGAAGCCAAGGCTGCCTTCACCTGGTTGCTGCGCCGCCTGAGTGAACATGGGCCACGGGTGTTTTATACCTTGGACGGGGCCATTGGTGATTGCGTGCGCCAGGTTGATCTCCCTGGTTACAAAAACTCGCCTCCAGTCGTTGGCAACGACGCGCGCGACCAGCTGCAGCATGGCGTGTTCGGCGACATTTTCGAAACCGCCCGTTGCTTCATCGACAGCGGCAACATTCTTGATTCCCCGAGCGCCATGCTCCTCTCAGGCCTTGCCGACCAGTGCGCCGACTGTTGGCGTCAGCAGGACGCCGGTATCTGGGAGTTGCCGGAAAAGCAGCACTACACGATGTCCAAGATCAGTTGCTGGCAAGCCTTGAGCCGGGCCATCGAACTGGCAGATGGCGGCCACCTTCCCACCACCTGCCGGGAACGCTGGGATCGCGAGCGCCAGCGCATCCAGGCATGGATCGAGGCGCACTGCTGGAGCGAGGAGCGCCAAGCCTACCTGTTCTATCCAGACAGCGACCGGCTGGACGCCTCACTGGCACTGGCGGTCAGGTTCGGTTACCCCAGCAAACAACGTATGCGCAGCACACTGCAAGCCATTGACCATGATCTGGGGGCGGGCGCTTTCCATTATCGCTACACCGATGCACAGGAAGAGGAAGGTTGCTTCCTGGCCTGCACATTCTGGTTGATCGAAGCCTGGGCAATCCTCGGCCAGCAAGAACATGCCGTAGCCGCCTATGCAGATGCTTTGCAAGGGCTATCACACGGGGTAGGCATCTACTCGGAGATGATCGATCCGCAGACTGGACAATATCTGGGCAACCTTCCTCAGGGCTTGACTCACCTGGCAGCCCTCAAAGCCGCAATGGCTATTGGAGGTTGCCATCCTGAACGATGACGCCAGCCATCATCTGCGTTGAACCGTCTCGCTTAGCGGCTACTCAACCAGAGGCAAGTTCTTACATCCAATCCGTGATGAGGTAACGCCATGAACGCTATCGACTTACTGATTCAAGACCACAAGTTGGTAAAGAAGCTGCTCGAAGAGCTGTCGACCACCACCGAGCGAGCAGTGAAAAAACGGGCCGATCTACTCCACAGGATCGAGCAGGAGCTGCAGATTCACACCGCGCTCGAAGAAGAAATTCTATATCCGGCCATCAAGGAAGCGGGTGGCAAGGAAGAAGCGAAAATGTACTACGAGGCCAAGGAAGAACACCGGACTGTTGACTCCCTCGTCCTACCCGACCTGCTGCATACCGAAACCGGCACCGTCGAATTCGCCGGGAGAGTCAAGGTCATGAAAGAGCTGTTGGAGCATCACATCGAGGAAGAAGAAGGCGAGCTCTTCCCCACCGCGAAGAAGCTGCTCAGCAAGGATACCCTCGAGGAGCTTGGGCAAACCATGGAAATGCAGAAAAAGATGCTCAAGGGCGAGCGCCGAGCCGCTTAGTGGAGCCATCACCTGCCAGCTCTCTGGAAGCTGGCAGGTGATTAGCTTCAGATACCCATCATCATTTGGAAGGTTTCATGGAATATTGGATTGGGTTACTTGAATGGCCTGCCATGGTGATGACCGTGCTGGCAGCCTGGTGCATCGGTTCGCGCCGTCCGGGTAGAAGAAAGATTGGATTCTGCTGTTTCATCGCAAGCAACGTGCTGTGGGCTGTGTGGGGCTGGCAAGCACAAGCCTGGGCTCTGATCATCCTACAGTTCTGCCTCTGCGCGATGAATCTGCGAGGGTGGCGGAAGAACACGCAACTGGAAATTGCCGGGTGATAACGCTCTGACAAGCCGGTGAAGGGTTGCTTTTAAAACATGCAGGTTGCCCTTCTCACCAAGCTTCCGTCCCTGGAAGCAGTGAGAGCGGATCACGCAGCAGGCTTGAGCACCACTTTCGTCCAGCCATCATCCCGCGCATCGAAGTGCTTGTAGGCATCTGGGCCTTCGGCCAATTTCAAACGATGGGAAATGATATGCGAGGGCTTGGCGCGCCCATGATGGATAAGCTCTGCCAGGCGGCGATTGTAGGCCTTTACATTCGCCTGACCTGTCCGGATCTGTTGGCCCTTGAACCAGAACGCACCGAAGTCGAAGGCCATCTTGCCCTCCTTCGCCAGTTCGTTTTTCGCTCCAGGATCTTCTGGCACAAACACCCCAACCACGCCGATGCCGCCAGTGGCCTTGGTTGAAGCGACCAAGTTGTTCATGGTGAGGTAGTTCGCTTCATGGCCATGCTTGTCGCAGCACTGGTAACCGACGCACTCACAGCCCCGGTCGGTGCCTTTGCCGTGGGTAAGGTTCATGATCTCTTCCACTGCTCTTTGCTCGACTGCGTTGATGGGAGTTGCCCCAAGCTGCGCGGCAAGCTGTAGGCGATCCGGCTGGTTGTCGATGACGAAAACCTGGGACGCGCCTTTGATGATTGCCGAATGCGCCGCCATCAGGCCAACAGGCCCTGCGCCGTAAATCGCAATGCTCTCACCAGGAAGCAGTCCGGCCAGCTCAGTTGCATGCCAACCAGTAGGGAAAATATCCGAGAGCATGACGTAGTCATCTTCTCGTTCCTGGGCGTCCTCAGGCAGCACCAGGCAGTTGAAATCCGCATACGGAACGCGGAGCAGTTCCGCCTGACCGCCTTGGTAGGGCCCCATCTCAGCAAAGCCGTAAGCGGCGCCGGCAGAACCGGGATTGGCTGTCAGGCAGAATCCCGTGAGCCCTTTTTCGCAGTTCTCACAGAACCCGCAGCCGATGTTGAATGGCAGGCAGACGCGATCACCAATTTTGACCCGGTCGACTCCGGCGCCCACCTCAATCACTTCGCCGAGGTTTTCATGGCCAAAAACTCGACCTGTCTCGAAAGACGTGCGGCCTTCGTACATGTGCAGGTCAGAACCGCAGATGTTGGTCGTGGTGATACGCACCAGTACGTCGGTGGGCTTCTCGATTTTTGCGTCAGAAACATCCTTGACCGCGACGTCACGTGGGCCGTTGTACACGATGGCTTTCATGTTGAACTCCCAAAGTCAGGGGCGACGGAAAAGCGCCCTACTCTGTTCAGGTGAATCCAACGTCAGTACGTTCATCGTGTTGATTGTAGAGGCAGACCGGTGGCGCTAAATGCTGTCGCTCCCACCGGAACAGGGATCGCGTGAGCTATGAGGTTGGAAGCGAGACTCTGAATACAGTGCCAGATTGCACACTGGATTTGACATCGATGGAGCCACCATCATCTATAGCATTGCTGATAGTAAATGTCCGCGCTAGATCTCATACGTTATATTGCTCAAGGTCTCGATGAGGCCTAGACGGCATTCTTATCTAAAGAAGGACGCGAATTTCCCTGGCTTCGTTTGGCATGAAACTCCCTTACCTCATCCCACGTCATTTTGATCGCGATGCTCAATGCAGACGACTCGTCTATTACATAGACTTCCCCCTCTGGGTCACTGATCGGCGACACCAGCCGGAAAGGCTCCTGCAAACGACCGCTACCGATCATCCCATTCTGGCTGAAAATGACAGCGGGACAATGATCCCCTCCTTCGTACAGAGCTTTCACACCAGCCTTCAACCACTCCCAATCCACTTTCCCAGGATGCGGAGGCCTGGTGGTGTGAAAAACGACAGGGATGATTGAATCCAACCCTCCTACGATCTCATCAGGAAACCCTGACACAAGCACTTCATCATCAATAGTTCTCAAAACTTCGGTAACAGCGGCCCCACTCGCCAAGTCCATACCCGGAATGAGATGCGGCTCTAGGAACGCCATAAATCGAAGGTATCTTTGAGAATGCAACGTCTGTCCTTGACTTCCCTCAGCTTTAGCTAACACGGCAACGAGTAGGCTTCGAATGAGCTTGGCTGCTTCGTTTGGTTCGATGTGACTAATGCTCCCCTCCTCCCGCAATTTAAAAAGAGATGAATTGCAATAGCCAAGATCAAAACAAGCCTGATGAAATGGGTGGCGTTGGCTGACTAGGTCTTCGCTGACCCACTGAGCCAGATTCTGCACGGACTCAAACCGCTTCGAGGGTTCGTTGGACAGGTGGGGCATTGGCGTGACGACTTCTTCAGTGATGTCGTACATCTGCTTCATCTCGATGGCGTATCGGAGTGCTTCAAGTTGTGCCCACTCAACCATTGGCTCTATCTTGGCGGCATGTTCTTTATCGGGTGACGCATTGAACGCAGCGACCGCTAATTCTCCGAGGACACGACCAGCGAGGAAGGCATCGCTGCACTTAATCACACCTCCTGAGAATGGCACTCCAAGCGAGAGGTTCGCCACCAAGGTCATTCCAACCGCAGGATCTGTCCAGTCCAGCTGACTCCTCCCTACGAATGGCATGTAGTTCTGTCTGACTGCCGAGTTGCAAACAAAGGCCCGAGCATGCTGCCCCAAGCTCCCCCAGAAATCGAATCTCGTAGGCACAACCCTATGACGGTATTGTCGAGTCTTGAGATGCCACTGGAAATCGCCGCAAAACTCCGGATCGAAATGCTCTTCCAACAAAGGAAACGCAGCTTTCGCAATGTCATAAACAGTGGTGGGCGTCTGCCCTAGAAGGTCACCTCTACGGTTGTGAATGAACGCTCCAGCTTCGGATTCTCGTTGAGGTAGACCATGGTCTCTACACCACGCATACATCGTATAGGGATCGATGGCGGTAAGCGTAATGCACCACCTACCCCTCCCAAATCCGTGGACGTCACGCCAAAGCATCATAAATCCGTGTGATCCAGCCCGATCCCCTGCCCTAGCGATCACATCCATAGCTGAAAGAACAACTCTAGGGGGCCAACGCTCATCGTCCTCAACGAAGCCCCTACGATCATTCAAGGAGAGCTCATCTCCTAATTGATCTATGCCTTTGTAAGCAAGGTAAAGGTCAATTGACGTCAGCGCTTCGGGGGGAAGGTTCGTACTACCCGTCAGGTGCCAGGCTTCCGGCAAGTGCGCAACCAGGCCAAATCCAGACTCATTGCTGGTGAGTCGAAGTGCCAGGCACTGCTTTCCTGACCAAGCATTCATGCTACCTACAGCGTGAACCAGAAGAGTTGACCAATCTGAGGCGACAACTACGAAGCACACATCGAAATGCCCCAAGAATGGCAACATGTTTCGAAGCTCTTGCTCATATCCCGCAAGTTCTGTGACAGTCTGACGCTCTGTTTCGCTCGCACGCTTCACTTCAAAAACCACAAGAGTTTTGGTCTCTGAATTGAAACAAAGGATGTCTGGGCGTAGCACTTCACCAGTAGTAAGAGAAATGCTTTTATTAATCGATATTATTTCCAATAGGCTAAGCCTACCAAGCACATGCCTAGCCGCTTCAGCGGAGGTTCGTCGCGAGATGTAGTCGATACTAAAGGCTGGCAAGAAGCACTCTTCACTACCTAGATCTGCCAGCGACAGGACAGCCTCCTGACCCTGGATCGTATCCAAGAGCTCCTCTTGCTCTATAAGTTGCTGCAACCACGTTACCACTTCGGATTCGGGAGGGAGTTTCTGCGCTGACATGACTGTCCTTGACTTGACGAATACAAACGGTCAAAAATCTTTCCTCAACTCGAAGAGACTAGCCCACTCTAGGCAAGAAGCGAAGGGCTTTATGAATATCTTCGGGCCTGAAGCCAACAATTTGGCGTCATTTTTTACACCCAGCCGCACCATTGACATGCATAGCCGAAAGTTACTACAAGGTAGTGGCGCGACTCTACGCGCATTAAAAACCCTACGAAAGGAACTCGCAATGGCAGACGTAGCTGTGACATGCGTTACAAAACCTAACGTGAACAGTGCTCACGAGCGCATCACCCACTTGGGTAATCCAACTGCGGGTTGGAAATGGACAAGGGAACAGGTGATTCAAAGCATCGATGCTAAATCGAATACTTTTTATGTCCAAGACCCGGCTAGTGGGAAGAAGGCTTACATCGGCGTAGTTAGGGAAAACGGCAAGGCTGCTTATCTGCGAACTTATGCTGATGGGCAATGGAACAACAACCTGCTCTCCTTGAACCAATGCCCCTTGGGCTAATTCTACATAAATTAGCTACCAGGCTGGGCTCTACATTGATGAGTAGAAACTTCATTCATGCGGAGCCCGACTAGCTGCATTGCTACCAGCAGCAAGTCTATGCGAGACCATGCTGGAACTCAGAGATCCGGCAAGCGGAGCGCGCAGACGGGAGGATGAAAGCTCGACAGGGCCAAAACCCGCCTTGGGCGGGATTTGGTTCACGCCAGCCGTCCGCGAAGCGGCCCGCTCATTGGTTATCGGTGAAGCTTACTGAACCTCTCCACCACCCGAGCTGGCGCAATCGACTGCCATGTATCGAGCACAGTGGTTTTGTAAAACAAATACACTCCTGTACCGGCAAAGAAAGCGCCAACCGCTAACCCTGTGATCGATGCCAACCAAGTAGCGAGAGTTCCTTGGCCGGAAATAGACATACGACCACCACTGAACAAGAAATCTACCAAATATGCGAAACCTATGAAGCTCGCCACAAAAGCTATTGCAGCCATAATCGCTGCTGTTATTAATATATTAATCTGAACCTTATAACGCATACTTGGCACCGACAACAGCCTACCGCTCGCAGTCCGAACAGCATAGACAACTGCGATATTCTTGATTTTATTCTTCGAATTCTGCACAAGCGCGTAAAACTCGACCTGACTACCCTGCTCAAGCTCCTCATAGATAGCCAATGGAATTTTAAAGTTCGGGATGACCACTCCATCCACTCGCATAATCACCTGAACGACGTCAGAAAAATGCTCGAAAACTCGGATCTCCTCCAAGCATCCCGATATTTTGAGGTAATCGAACTTAGTCACTTACAGCTCCTTGCTTAACTGCCTATATTGCAGGCACAGGGATACCTAGGGCATGAACCAGCCATACCCTTGGCTCATTTCTAAAATTGATTCCCGCGATTAGGTGTTAGAGTACCGATTACCCAACAGGCGCCGGAATTCGTTGAAGCTACGCCGCCCACCATCGCGTTGGAATGTAGCTATCGCGTATCGGGAGTGGATCGTGGTAATGACCCAAAACCTCCCCTCCTTGGCTGCAGCGAGGATGTCGGAGGTTTGAATAAGGTGGCCATCCGCGTATCGCCCATGCGGGCCCTTCCTGGTATGCCCGTACACGACGCCAACCGCACTGTTCCTACTGATGTGGACATTTACAAGAACCGCCGTGACCTCTTCTTCGAAGCCCTGCCCGACCGCTCGAGCAATCCGAAGCAGGTCGAAATCGGAATAGCGTTTGACATAAAAATCGACTTCTACTTCGCTGTTCTCAGTCATGTTTGATCTCCGCCATTACCTGCAACTGATGTCGAATTCGAGGTACGACTGCGATACAGCTCTTTCAGCCCAGTCAGAGAATCGACTTTGAGGCCTGGTTCATGTGTGTCGATGTAAACCTCACCACCCTCAACCTCCAGGATCGAGACCGGCACTTCATCCATGCTGAGGCCCATGGAGAGAGACCTCAGCTTTTGCATCCTCCAGCCATCGCCTTTGTTCATCCATGCGGGTGTGACGGCTTGGACTTCCCGAACAACCAGGCTCTCATCTTGAGCCAACAGCAACTCAACGAGCCGGGCCTCATCGTTGAGCATCTCCTCATAATTCCTGAATTGGCCTTCATGGAGACGCTGAACGCTCACGTGGTACCAGTGGGTAGCAAGCGCTCGGGAAACGCCGTGCCAATGCATGAGTCCATCGCCAAACATGCCTGGGATGCCGGCCATGTCAGCTTGGTGGGAACGGAACATATCTTGATCTCTGAAACAGTCGAGTCGTCACAAGCGGGGCCGCGACACCTAGAAGATTGAGAAGATGCCTTGCAGCGAAGATGACTTGCGTTGTCCTGGCCCTTTGAGCACGTAGACGGTGTTTCTAGTCTCGAAGAGGTAGCCTTCATTGAAGGTTCTAGCGATTGTCGACCGCACCCAATCGCCAGGCTCGAAACGGCGCTGTTCGTCATGCACGACCTTGTGGGCAAACAAGAACATGGGCTGACATCCAGCCGCAGCCACCTTGGCCTGCTCATCTTCCGTGAGGATGGCGTCCAAGATCACCCAATCCTCTACCACGCAAAGAGGCATCCGCTTGTAATGTTCTCGAGCAGCGAGGAGCACATTTTCGAGGGATAGTTCAGAGCCGACCAGGTCAACGCCTCCCTCCCCAAGTGGCCCGTCGCTGAGTGGGCTATCCATCAAGCACATCCCCGCATTTCATTTTTCATAAATTGCAGGCCCAGAGGCCTGACCGCCATGATGAGGAATATATTCGTTTGTTTGGCGATAGGCAAACGCGGCATACATCTTGGTTTTTGGGGATTTGTAATGTCGCTCCGCCAATCCTTTGCGGCAGTGCTCCAAATGCTGCGCCAAAGCAAAGGCAACACGCAGCGCTCCATGGCATCCAGCCTGGATCAAACGACCATCAGCAAGGTGGAGAGCGGTAGGCATTCTGTGACCTTGGATGTAGGCCAAAAATTGGCTGCTGCGCTTGATCTTGAACTCACCGCGCTGATTGCTCTGGCCGTTTCTCGCGACAGCAATCGCACGCCTCGGGAAATACTTCTCACCTCGCTGGCCCAGCTCGAAGCCCTCGAATTGGCGGATACCAACCAGCCCTCAGCGCCTGGCAGCAAACTTCCGCTCAATGTTGTGTCGGCACGAGAGAAATGGCAGGCCGTACAAGAACTAAAAGATCAAGGCCTCACTCAATCCGAAGCTCGAAAAAAACTAGACCTGCCTGAGTCCACCGTCCGGCGTCTGTGGCATCTAAAACGCGAAAGTTAGGCCTACCGGGGGCCGGCTGCCGATAGAGCAAGAGACAAATCGTAGAAACCGCCGAATCAACCGCATCGTCAACAGGCATAGAGGAACTGACAAATTGAGCTTCGACTGGAGACGGGATGGGCGGCATGGTTGCGCCCTTCACAAATTCTCAGATGCAGTGACGTGATCGCCAACACGCAATTGGCCTCAAGCGGATGGGGCAGCCGGCAGCTTGCGTCCATACCTTTGGAAGACGCAAAGATGCTACTCACAACGCTGAAAAGACCACAGAGATGGTGGCCCAGGCTACTGAACCTAGAGTGTAAACAGAGGTGGTAAAAACGGGGGCGTTTTTACATTTTTTTAGGAATTTGTAATGAGATGCGGGGCGCGACCCTCTTCACCCCCAATGAAACTGGGGGTTCGAGGGTGACAGAGCGGTTTTTACACACCCGTTTACAATGCTCTTGATGGAGACCAGGCGTTTATCTTGCTGCTGCTCCACGCGGGGCGCTCCAACTTGCATCAGTTACAAAGCCGAGGATTGTACCCCAGCTCAACGTTTGGCGCGCACCTCGTCGACGCCGCGGTTGGCCAACTGGTCAGCGCGCTCGTTGCCGGGGTGGCCGATGTGCCCGCGCACCCACTTCCAGGTGACCTTGTGGCGGTTGACCTGCTCATCGAGCTGCTGCCACAGGTCGGCATTCTTCACTGGCTCTTTCGCGGCCGTCTTCCAGCCGCGTTTCTTCCAGTTGACCATCCACTCGTTGATGCCCTTCATCACGTATTGCGAGTCGGTGGTCAACACCACCTCGCATTCGCGCTTGAGCGCCATCAAGCCCTGGATCGCGGCCATCAGTTCCATGCGGTTGTTGGTGGTTTCGCGCTCGCCGCCCCACAGCTCCTTTTCGACGCCCTTGTAGATCAACAGGACGCCCCAGCCACCAGGGCCAGGATTGCCCTTGCAGGCACCATCGGTATACAACTCGACGCTATCGCTCATGTACCACTCATGTTCAGTGCTTTTCGGTATCCGGGCTGACCGCGGTGCGGTTGACCTTGGCCAGGGGCAACGGCAGCAGCTTGCCCATCGGCTCGCGGCGCTCCTGGCGCAGCGGCCTCAGGCCGACCACCATCTTGCGCGCTACCAGCAGGTAAACCCCGCCACCGGAGCTCTGCCAACCGCCCGCCACCCGTTCCCAGCCCGCCAGGCGTTGTTGCCAAGCCGGTGAGGCAAGCGGCGGACGATAACACCCGAAGCGGCGTTTCTCCAGCGCGAAGCCCAGCAGGTTGAGCCAGTCACCCACCCGTGACGGCGAGATGCAGCGGGCCTTGCGCAGCGCGCCATGGCTGAAGAAGTGGCGTATGCCCCAGCTGCTCCAGGGGTTGATGCCGACGATCAGCAGATGCCCACCGGGGCGTACGGCACTGGCGGCCTCGCGCAGCAAACCATGGGGCGACAGGCAGAAGTCCAGGCCGTGTTGCAGCACCACCACGTCGGCGGCGTGCTCGCTCAAGGGCCAGGCCTGCTCTTCGCAGACGATCTCCACCCCCGGCAACGGCGCGCCCAGGCGCACGTTGCGCTGTACCTGAGGGGCGCTGGGCGGTGCCTCGGCGCAGGGGCCATAATGCACCAGGTAACCACCGAAGAAGCGCCCGAGCTCCTCCTCCAGCAATTTTTCCTCTTCTTTGAGCATCAGCTGGCCGAGCGGGCCGTGGAACCAGTCACGGGCCAGGCTGATCAGCTCGACCCAGGCCGGGTCGGCCTGGGCAAAGGGTTGGTCGGTCATTTGCGCTCTCCCTCGAAGGTTCTCGCACCGCGCCATCGCGGCTAAGATGCCCTCATGTGCCACGCTTGGCGATACGGATCCACACCATGATACAGATCGATGCGCTCCCCGCTTTCTCCGACAACTACATCTGGTTGTTACAGGATACTGCCAAACGCCGCTGCGCGGTGGTCGATCCTGGCGATGCCGGACCGGTGCAGGCCTGGCTGGCCGCCCATCCTGACTGGCTGCTGGAGGATATCCTGATCACCCACCACCACAATGACCACGTCGGCGGAGTCGAGCAGCTGAAAGCGCTGACCGGTGCGCGCGTCTGCGGCCCCGCCAACGAGCGCATCCCGTGCCGCGACCTTGCATTGGACGAGGGTGACAGGGTGACCGTGCTGGGCGTGACCTTCCAGGTCCTGGCAGTGCCGGGGCATACGCTGGGCCATATTGCCTTCTTCAGCGACCAGCCCGCGACGCCGGTGCTGTTCAGCGGCGACACGCTGTTCGCCGCCGGCTGCGGGCGGATGTTCGAGGGCACGCCGGAGCAGATGCAGCCCGCCCTCGCCAGGTTGGCCGCGCTGCCGGAGCGTACCGAGGTGTACTGCGCCCACGAATACACCCTGAGCAACTTGCGCTTCGCCAAGGCCGTCGAGCCGCAAAACCCGCACGTTCTGCAACGTTTCGATGATGTTACCCGGCTGCGGGCCGACAATCGCATCACATTGCCATCAACCATCGGCCTGGAACGGCTGACTAACCCTTTTTTACGTACCGCTGAAACATTAGTTAAACAAAAAGCTGACGAATGGAAGGGACATTCAAACGCCACGCATGTCGCTGTTTTTGCTGCCTTGAGGTCTTGGAAGGACACCTTCTGATAACCTGAAGATATATCGCAACATGCGCTGCAAGGTTGACCCGGCGGGATGCGGTTTCTAGAATCGCCGAAATTTTTTGCCCGGATACCCGTCCCCGCCGATGTCTTCCCCAAGCCGCAGAACCGCTCATTCAGTCGCCCTGACGCGCCTGGCCCAAATCAGTGCGCTGGCGCTGGCCGCCACCCTGGTGGGTTGCCAGAGCACCCGTCAGCTCGACGAATCCGATAGCGTTCGCGCGCACAGCTACCAGGCGCGGATCAAACACAAACCCGCTCCCCTCGCGGTCAAACCAGCCGAGCAGGCGCCCCAGGATGTGTGGGAGCGCATGCGCCAGGGCTTCGCCCTGCAAGACACCATCGACGTCAACCCGCGCATCGAGCAGCAGCGGCTGTGGTTTGCCAGCAACCCCTCGTTCCTGGAAAACGCCGGTGAGCGCGGCAGCCTGTACCTGCACTACATCGTCGAGCGCCTGGAAGAACGCGACATGCCGCTGGAGCTGGCCCTGTTGCCGGCGATCGAAAGCGCCTACAATCCCATGGCCTACTCGCGCGCCCATGCTGCAGGCATGTGGCAGTTCATCCCCTCCACGGGGCGCCACTTCAACCTGCGCCAGACCAATTTCTACGATGGTCGCCGCGACATCACCGCATCGACCAATGCCGCGCTGGACTACCTGAGCCGCCTGCACGACATGTTCAACGGCGACTGGTTGCTGGCGCTGGCCGCCTATAACGCCGGCGAAGGCACCGTCAGCCGGGCGATCGAGCGCAACGAGAAACTCGGCCTGCCAACCGATTACTGGAACCTGCCCCTGCCGCAGGAAACACGCGACTACGTGCCCAAACTGCTGGCCCTGTCGCAGGTGGTGCTGACCCCCGAAGCCTACGGCGTGAATCTCAACCCGATCGCCAACGAGCCCTACTTCGAAGCCGTCGCCATCAATGACCGCCTGGACCTGTCGCGGGTTGCCGCCTTCGCCAACATAGACGAAGACGAACTGATCCAGCTCAACCCGGCTTTCAAGAAGCGCATGACCGTGGATGGGCCCAAGCAATTGCTGGTGCCGACGGCCAAGGCGCAACTGCTGTCCGACAGCCTGTCCAACCTCAAGCCTGAACAACTGATCAGCCTGCAGCCGAACAAGGCCGTGTTCGCTCGCGCCGTGGCTGAAGCCAAGGCGCCTGCCAGCGCCCGCAGCTACCGCGTGAAGCGCGGCGACAGCCTGAGCACCATTGCAAGGGCCAACCGGGTTTCGGTCAAGGATATCCAGCGCTGGAACAAGCTCCCGGGTAGCCGGGTAAAGGCCGGCCAGGTGCTGGCGCTGCGTGGCGGGAGTGCGGCGGGCAACCGGGTGGCGGCATCCTCCAAGCGCTCTACCCAGTACAAGGTCCGCAAAGGCGACTCACTGTATCTGGTGGCGAAACGGTTCAACGTCGAGATGAAGCACCTCAAGCGCTGGAATCCGCGCAGCGGGCATGCCCTCAAGCCAGGCCAGACCTTGACCGTCTACCTGGGGCACTGATCTGAATCGGGGCTGCTTGGCAGCCCCTCGATCTCCTTCCCGCCACACCCTTTTTCCAACCCCGCCAAGCTGTTACTGTAGCCCGACCAAAGCCCAACGCCTCTGGATCGGATGCCGACTTGATACGTCCCCTCCTGCTGTCACTCAGCCTGGCCTTGAGCTTTCCCGCAGCCGCGATGGTGAGCGAAAGCCACGGATACGCGCAGTTCGGCACGCTCAAGTACCCAGCGACATTCACCCATTTCGACTGGGTCAACCCGCAAGCGCCCAAGGGCGGCACCTTGCGTGCTATGGCATTGGGTACGTTCGATACGCTCAACGCCTATACCTTCAAGGGTTCAAGCCCGGTCACAACGCCGAACTTCCTGCAGTACGGGGTCAACGAGCTCAACGAAACGCTGATGGTCGGCACCGGCATGTACGACCCTTCCGGCGACGAACCCACGTCCAGTTACGGCCTCATCGCGCGCTCGGTGGAGTACAGCGAGGACCGTAGCTGGGTGGTGTTCAACCTGCGCCCGCAAGCGCGCTGGCATGACGGCAAACCGATCACCTCGGCCGACGTCGCCTTCTCTTATTACACGCTGCTAAAAGGCGGCCACCCGATCTACCGCACCAATCTGCAGGAAGTGCAGCGCGTAGATATCCTTGGCCCGTTGCGCATCCGCTTCGTGTTCAAGCGCGCTGGCAACCCGCTGCTGATCCTGCGCCTGGGCGAGATGCCGGTGCTGCCCAAACACTACTGGCAAGGCCGCGATTTCAAGGCCACCACCTTCGAGCCGCCTCTGGGCAGTGGCCCCTACCGCATCACCCAGGTGCAGCCCGGCAGGCGCCTGGTGTTCGAGCGAGTGAAGAATTACTGGGGCAAGGACCTTGCGGTGAACCGCGGCAAGTACAACTTCAACCGCGTCAAATACGAGTTCTATCGGGATGCCACAGTCGCGTTCGAAGCCTTCAAGGCCGGCGAATTCGACATCTATATCGAGCATCAGGCAAAGAACTGGGCCAACGGCTACAACTTCCCGGCACTGCGCCGTGGCGAGGTGATAAAGGCCCAGATCCCGCACCGCATCCCGACCCAGACCCAGGGGTTGTTCATGAACACCCGCCGGCCCACCTTCAGCGACGCCAGGGTACGCCAGGCGCTGGGCCTGATGCTCGACTTCCAATGGACCAACCGCGCCCTTTTCAGCAGCGCCTACCGCCGCTCGACCAGCTACTACCCCAATAGCGAGTTTGCCGCCAGCGGCTTGCCCACGGGCAAGGAGTGGCTGCTGCTGGCGCCGTTCCGTGACCAATTGCCGGAAAAGCTGTTCACCCAACCCTATCAGGTCAGCCACACCGATGGCCGCGGCATCAACCGCCAGACCCTGCGCCAGGCGCTGAGCCTGCTCGGCGACGCCGGCTGGAAGCTCGACGGCCAGCGCCTGGTCGACGCACACGGGCAGCAGCTGCGCATGGAACTGCTGCTGGTGAACCCCAACCTCGAACGCATCTTGCAGCCCTATGTCGAAAACCTGGCGAGCATCGGCATCGATGCGCGCTTGCGCACCGTGGACCGTGCCCAGTACAAACAACGCCTGGACCAGTTCGACTTCGACATGATTCTGATGACCCTGAGTCAGACCTTGAGCCCCGGCCTGGAACAGTGGTTGTACTTCCATTCCAGCCAGGCTGCGACCAAGGGCAGCAAGAATTACGCGGGGGTCAGGGATCCTGTGGTCGACCACCTGCTCGATACCCTGCTCGCCGCACGCACCCGCGATGACCAGGTCGCCGCCGCCCGCGCCCTGGACCGCGTGCTTTCCTGGCAGTACTACATGATCCCCAACTGGTATCTCGACAATCACCGCCTGGCCTACCGCAACCGGTTCGGTTTCGTCACCACACCGCCCTATACCCTCGGGCTGAATACCTGGTGGCTAAAGACTTCGGAGAAAGCCCAATGATGCCAACGTACCGCCTGCGCCAACTGGCAGGCAGCCTGCTGCTCGCCTGCCTGAGCCTGCCGGCCATGGCCGCGCCGCAACACGCACTGACCCTTTATGATGAAGCGCCGAAATACCCGGCCGACTTCAAGCACTTCGACTACGTCAACCCCGACGCGCCCAAGGGCGGCACCTTCCGCCAGTCCAGCTTCGGTGGTTTCGACAGCCTCAACCCCTTCATCAACAAAGGCGTGGCCGCCGAAAACGTCGGTGCCATCTACGACACCTTGATGCGCCAGAGCCTGGACGAGCCCTTTACCGAGTACGGCCTGGTTGCCGGCAAGATCGAAAAGGCCCCGGACAACAGCTGGGTGCGCTTCTACCTGCGCCCCGAGGCACGCTTCCACGACGGCCACCCGATGCGCGCCGAAGACGTGGTATTCACCTTCAACGCCCTGATCAAAGACGGCGCACCGCTGTACCGCCAGTACTATGGCGATGTCGCCCAAGTCGTCGCCGAAGACCCGCTGCGTGTGCTGTTCACGTTCAAGCACAAGAACAACCGCGAGTTGCCGCTGATCCTCGGCCAGTTGCCGGTACTGCCCAAGCACTGGTACGAAGGCCGCGAATTCAACCGCGGCAACCTGGAAATCCCGCTCGGCAGCGGCCCGTACAAGATCACCGAGGTCAAGCCCGGCCGCTCGATCCGCTACGAGCGGGTCAAGGACTACTGGGCCAAGGACCTGCCGCTCAACCGCGGCCAGTTCAACTTCGACGCCATGACCTTCGACTCCTACCGCGACAACACCGTCGCACTGGAAGCACTCAAGGCTGGCCAGTTCGACTATGGCCTGGAAACCAGCGCGAAAAACTGGGCCACCGCCTACAACGTTCCCGCTGTACGCGATGGCCGCCTGATCAAGGAAGAACTGCCCAACGGCAACCCCACCGGCATGCAAGGGTTCATTTTCAACCTGCGTAAACCGGTGTTCCAGGACATCCGCGTGCGCCAGGCGCTGAGCCTGCTGCTGGACTTCGAGTGGACCAACAAGCAGTTGTTCAACGGCGCCTACACCCGCACCGGCAGCTACTTCGAAAACTCCGAAATGGCCGCCCGGGGCCTGCCCTCGCCTGCCGAGCTGAAGATACTCGAGCCGCTGCGCGGCAAGATTCCCGAACAGGTGTTCAGCGAGGTCTTCCACAACCCGGTCACCGACGGCAGCGGCATGATCCGCGAACAGCAGCGCCAGGCTTACAAATTGCTGATGGACGCTGGCTGGAAGATCGTCGACGACAAGATGGTCGACAAGAACGGCAAGCCAGTGTCCATCGAGTTTCTGCTGGCCCAGACAGAATTCGAGCGCATCCTGCTGCCGTTCAAACGCAACCTGGCCGACCTTGGCATCGACTTGAACATCCGCCGCGTCGACGTCTCGCAATACATCACCCGCCTGCGCTCACGTGACTTCGACATGATCGTCAGTGGCTTTGCGCAGTCCAACTCCCCAGGCAACGAGCAGCGCGAGTTCTGGTCCAGTGCGGCGGCTGACAACCCCGGCAGCCGCAACTTCATCGGCCTGCGTGACCCGGCCATCGACCAGCTGGTCGAAGCACTGATCAACGCCGACTCCCGGCAAAGCCTGATCGACCACTCCCGCGCCCTGGACCGGGTGCTGCTATGGGGCTACTACGTGATCCCCAACTGGCACATCAAGACCTGGCGCGTGGCCTACTGGAACCACATCGGCCACCCCGATGTTTCACCCAAGTACGACATCGGCATCGACACCTGGTGGATCAAGCCTGACGTGACGCCAGCCGTGTCCGAAACGCCCGCTCAAGAGGCCAACTGACATGCTGGCCTACATCCTGCGTCGTCTGCTGCTGATCATCCCGACCCTGTTCGGCATCCTGGTCATCAACTTCATCATCGTCCAAGCCGCCCCCGGCGGCCCGGTCGAACAGATGATCGCCAAGCTCGAAGGCTTCGAGGGCGCCACCAGCCGGATCGCCGGCGGTGGCGCCGAGGTCTCCGTGGCCGGCTCCAACTACCGCGGCGCCCAGGGCCTCGACCCGGCGCTGATCGCGGAAATCGAGCGCATGTACGGCTTCGACAAGTCGCCCCCCGAGCGTTTATGGATAATGGTCAAGAACTACGCCCAACTGGACTTCGGCGAGAGCTTCTTTCGCGACGCCAAGGTCATCGACCTGATCGCCGAAAAGATGCCGGTTTCGATTTCGCTCGGGCTGTGGAGCACCTTGATCATGTACCTGGTGTCGATCCCCCTGGGCATTGCCAAGGCGGTGCGCCACGGTAGCCACTTCGACGTCTGGACCAGCTCGGCGATCATCGTCGGCTATGCCATCCCGGCGTTCCTGTTCGCCATCCTGCTGATCGTGCTGTTCGCCGGCGGCAGCTACTTCGACTGGTTCCCGCTGCGCGGCCTGACCTCGAACAACTTCGACGAGCTGTCCACGACCGGCAAGGTGCTCGACTACTTCTGGCACCTGGTGCTACCGATCACCGCCCTGGTGATCGGCAACTTCGCCACCATGACCCTGCTGACCAAGAACAGCTTCCTCGACGAGATCAACAAGCAGTACGTGGTCACCGCCAAAGCCAAAGGCCTGAGCCGCTCACGGGTGCTCTACGGCCACGTGTTCCGCAATGCCATGCTGCTGGTGATCGCAGGCTTCCCTTCGGCGTTCATCGGCATCTTCTTCACCGGCTCGCTGCTGATCGAGGTGATCTTCTCCCTCGATGGCCTGGGCCTGATGAGTTTCGAGGCGGCCATCAACCGCGACTACCCGGTGGTGTTCGGCACCCTGTTCATCTTCACCCTGCTCGGGCTGGTGGTGAAACTGATCGGCGACCTCACCTACACCCTGGTCGATCCGCGCATCGACTTCGCCAGCCGGGAGCACTGACATGGCCTTGTCCCCTCTCAACCGTCGGCGCTTCGAGCGCTTCAAGGCCAACCGACGCGGCTGGTGGTCGCTGTGGCTGTTCCTCATCCTGTTCGGCCTGAGCCTGGGTGCCGAGCTGATCGCCAACGACAAACCGATTGCCGTGCGCTACGACGGCGAGTGGTTTTTCCCGGCCTTCAAACGCTACCCGGAAACCACCTTCGGTGGCGAGTTCCCACTGGAGGCCAACTACAAGAGCCCGTATATCCGGGAGCTACTGGCCAAGAAAGACAGCTTCGTACTGTGGGCCCCGATCCCCTACAGCTACCAGAGCATCAATTACGACCTGCGCGTACCCGCCCCTGCGCCGCCCTCGGCGGACAACTGGCTGGGCACCGACGATCAGGGCCGCGATGTGCTGGCACGGGTGATCTACGGCTTCCGCATTTCGGTATTGTTCGCCCTCACCCTGACCATCCTCAGCTCCATCATCGGCGTCATCGCCGGTGCCCTGCAGGGTTTCTACGGTGGCTGGGTGGACCTTGCCGGCCAGCGCTTTCTGGAGATCTGGTCCGGCTTGCCGGTGCTGTACCTGCTGATCATCCTTGCCAGCTTCGTACAGCCCAACTTCTGGTGGTTGCTGGGCATCATGTTGCTGTTCTCATGGATGAGCCTGGTTGACGTGGTGCGCGCCGAGTTCCTGCGCGGGCGCAATCTCGAGTACGTGCGTGCCGCCCGTGCCCTGGGCATGCGCAATGGCGCGATCATGTATCGGCACATTCTGCCCAACGCCATGATCTCGACCATGACGTTCATGCCCTTCATCCTCACCGGTGCCATCGGCACCCTCACCGCCCTGGACTTCCTCGGTTTCGGCCTGCCTCCGGGCGCGCCGTCGCTGGGCGAACTGGTAGCCCAAGGCAAGTCCAACCTGCAGGCGCCATGGCTGGGCATCAGCGCCTTTGCCGTACTGGCGATCATGCTGAGCCTGCTGGTATTCATCGGCGAATCCGCCCGCGATGCCTTCGACCCGAGGAAGTGAGATGAGTGAACAGAACCTGATCGAAGTGCGCGACCTGGCGGTAGAGTTCGTTACCGGCGAACAGGTCAACCGTGTGGTCGATGGCATCAGCTTCGACATCCGCAAGGGCGAGACCCTGGCGCTGGTCGGCGAGAGCGGTTCGGGCAAGTCCGTTACCGCCCACTCGATTCTGCGCCTGCTGCCCTACCCGCTGGCACGCCACCCCAGTGGCAGCATTGGCTACGAAGGCAAGGACCTGCTGCAGCAAGGTGAGAAGGCCATGCAGAAGATTCGCGGCAACCGCATCGCGATGATCTTCCAGGAGCCGATGACCTCGCTGAACCCGCTGCACTGCATCGAGAAGCAGATCAACGAAATCCTGCTGCTGCACAAGGGCCTCACCGGCAAGCAAGCCACTGCGCGCACGCTGGAGCTGCTTGAACTGGTGGGCATTCCCGAGCCACGCAAACGCCTCAAGGCCCTGCCCCACGAGCTGTCCGGTGGCCAGCGGCAGCGGGTGATGATTGCCATGGCCCTGGCCAATGAGCCGGAGCTGCTGATTGCCGATGAACCCACCACTGCACTCGACGTGACCGTGCAGTTGAAGATTCTGGAACTGCTCAAGGAACTACAGGCGCGGTTGGGCATGGCATTGCTGTTGATCAGCCATGACCTGAACCTGGTCAGGCGCATCGCCCACCGAGTTTGCGTGATGCAGCGCGGGCAGATTGTCGAGCAGGCCGATTGCGCAACGCTGTTCAGCGCGCCGCAGCACCACTACACGCAGATGCTGATCAATGCAGAGCCCAGCGGGTTGCCGGCGCAAACCGCAGTGGGTGCGCCACTGCTGGAAGTGAACGACCTGAAGGTATGGTTCCCGATCAAGAAAGGCTTGCTGCGCAAGACGGTCGACCACGTGAAGGCCGTGGACGGGATCAACTTCAGCCTGCCCCAGGGGCAGACCCTGGGGATCGTGGGTGAGTCCGGATCGGGCAAGTCGACGCTTGGGCTGGCGATCTTGCGCTTGATTTCCAGCCAAGGGGGCATCCGCTTCCACGGCCAGGCACTGGAAGGCTTGAACCAGCAGCAGGTGCGGCCACTGCGACGCGAGATGCAAGTGGTGTTTCAGGACCCCTTTGGTAGCCTGAGCCCACGTATGTGTGTGGCGGACATCGTTGGCGAGGGGCTGCGGATTCACAAGATTGGTACAGCCGCGGAACAGGAAGCGGCGATTATCGCGGCGCTGGAAGAAGTCGGCCTGGACCCTCGCACCCGCCATCGCTACCCGCATGAGTTTTCGGGCGGGCAACGTCAACGTATCGCCATCGCCCGCGCGCTGGTGCTCAAGCCGGCGTTGATTCTGCTGGATGAACCGACCTCTGCGCTGGACCGTACGGTGCAGCGGCAGGTGGTGGAATTGCTGCGCAACCTGCAGCAGAAGTACAACCTCACCTACCTGTTCATCAGCCATGACCTTGCCGTGGTCAAAGCGTTGAGCCACCAACTGATGGTGATCAAGCATGGGCATGTTGTGGAACAGGGCGAGGCCCGGCAGATCTTCCATTCACCCCAGCACGCTTATACGCAGCAACTGTTGGAGGCAGCGTTTTTGCGCCACGACAGCTGAGGGTGACTGCCTTCGAGCGCCAGCGCGTGCGTCGCTGTCAGCACTGCCCTGGTGGCAGATGCTGACAGCGCCACGCAGGGTGCACCGGGCCAGAAGTGTTGGCCTGATAAGGCCCAGCGCCAACGAACCCCTCATCGCGAGACGAGCCCCTCCAGCAGCTACGCAAGCGCAGCGCTGGAGCTAGGCAGCCCGCACAGTGGAGCAAGCGCTCCGGATCCGAAATCAATCGTGCCCGAGAACTTCACCAACCGCGGATCGCCCTGAGTCATGTAGCCACCATTGGCTGAAGCCCAGTAGTTCTTGTCGGTAAGGTTTTCCACGTTCACCCGCAGGGTCAGGTCCTTCTCGGCGACTTTCAGCTTGTAGCGTGCACCGGCATCGAAACGGTTCCAGGTCGGCAGGCTGAGGTCGTTGGCGGCATCGACGTATTGGCCGCCGGTGCGCAGCATCCGGGCATTGAGTGCCAACCCTGGCACCCCCGGCACATCCCAGTCGACACTGGCGTTCAGCTGGAAAGTCGGCACGCCGATGGCGTGGTTGCCGTCATTGGTACCGTTGGCAGTCTTTTTCTGCTCCGACGCCATGCGGGTACCGCCGGCCATCAGGCGCAAACCTTCGATCGGTTCGCCGTAGACACTCAGCTCCAGGCCTTTGTTGACCTGCTCGCCATCGCGAATGTAGGTAGTACCCTCGGTATAGCCATCGGACGGTTTTTCAATGCGGAACACAGCCAGGTTCGCGCCGTAGGTCTGCTTATCGAGCTTGATACCTGCCTCAAGTTGCTTGGTTCGGCCAGGCGGGAACATCTGCCCGGCATTGACAGTGTTCGCCGGCGCCGTCGGGCCCTGGGCCAACCCTTCGATGCGGTTGGCGTAAACCGAGATGCTGTCGGTGGCCTTGTACACGATCCCATAGACAGGCGTAGTCACGCCCTTTTCATAAGCAGGACCGTTACGGCTTCCGTCATTGGCCGGGTTGGCGACGCCATTGAAAGTGGTACCGTCATAGAAATAGTTTTCGATGCGCAGTTGCTGACGACGCACCCCGTAAGTGAGCAACAGACGGTCATCGAACATGCCCACCGTGTCGGAAATAGCGATGCTGCGGTTACGGGTCTTGCCGGTCACACCGGGGTCACCCATCTCACCACCGGTGAGGTAGCCGTCGGTTGGCTTGGGCAGCGTGACCTTGTCGTAGATATTGGTATTGCCAGGGACTGGGCGATAAAAGGTGTAGGCGTTTTCCGCCTGCGTCCACAGGGTATTGGCGCCCACGGCAATCTGGTGGCTGAACGGCCCGGTCTGCAGGCGGCCATTGAGGCCGGCGCTGAAGCTGGTGTTGTCTTCGCCGTGGACGATATCCGAACCGGAGAGCGTAGCCGTGCCGCTATTGCCCACCAGCACCGGCGTGCCATAGGTGCCATGCTCGCGGGTATGGCGCGCACCACCGGCCAGATAGGCGGTCCAGCTCTCGTTCAGGTCCCATTCGCCACGAATCATGCCGAAGGTATCTTCCGACTCGCTGTAGCTCCAAGCCTGGCCGTAGTTGTGGCTGGCATCCGGTGCGGTTGGCACCTGGGTGGCGGTGCCTGGGCGCACTGAGTTGCGCAGGTGGTTGATACGCTGCTTCTGGTAACCGAAGTCGGTGGAGATGCGCACCGTGTCGCCGCGGTAGTCCAGGCCGGCAACGAATAGCTTGGTCCGCTGGTCCTGATCGTCAACAGCGGTTTCACCTTCACGCTGGCTGAGGTTCAGCCGCGCGCCAAAGCGGTTGTCTACGCCGAAGCGCTGGCCGATGTCCAGATGCTCGCCGATGCGCCCATCAGCACTGATGTCCTGGGTGTAACGGCGGGTAGGAACATCGCCAGCACGCTTGGGTTGCAAGTTGACGTTACCACCAAGGCCAGTGCCGGTCGGGCTCACACCATTGAGAAACGCATTGGGCCCTTTGAATACTTCAACACGCTCCACACCGTCGGTGGACATGATCTGGCGCGGCAGAATGCCGTAGAGGCCGTTGAAAGAGATGTCATCCCCTGCCAGCGGCAGCCCGCGTATCACGAAGACCTTCGACTGGTTGCCGAAGCCGAACGACTCGCGCACGGACGGGTCGTTGGCCAGCACGTCACCGATGTCCTCCGCCTGCTGGTCTTCGATCAGCTTGGAGGTGTAGCTGGTCAGGGTGAACGGGACGTCCATGTTGTCCTGATTGCCCAGCACACCCATGCTGCCGCCGCGGGCGACCTGGCCACCGGCGAACGCCTCGGGCAGCGCGCCGGGGGTGGGCTTGACGGCGTCGGCGTTGACGTCAGTGGCGTCGAGCTGAATAGGCTCGGCCGCTTGCGCCATCAGCGTTACGGAACAGCAGAGCGCCAGCATGGCTGGGCGCGATGGGAAGCGAGACGCCATCGTACAAATCCTGACAAAGAATTGTGAGTTAGAGTGATGGCGTGAATGATAATGCTTCCCATATATGAGCATCAACCTGAAACAAGGCCAAATGCCATCTATAGGACCAGTGGCATTTCGAGCCGTCACAGCGCGAGCAAGCCACCGATGCCTGGGGTTGGATTGCAGCGCCCGCGCAGACCGCTTTTCAGCTAAAAATACTCAGGCCTGAACAGCCCGGCCCACCGCGGCTTCGCTGTCAGCCACCATCCCCTCCCGCATGCGCTGCGCATCGCGACTGAAACAGCGCGACGCGGCCAACAGAAACACCATGGTCAACATCAGCGCCACCGGTATCAGGTACATCGCGTCGTGCAACCCCTGGGCCTTGAACGCCTCGCTCATTAGTACCTCCCCCGCTGCATCCATGGCGGCGACGGCGAAATGGTCCGACAGCCCACCGACCACCACCGGCCCCAAGCCACCGCCCAGCAGATAGAGGCCGGCGAAATACAGCGCCATGGCCGTGGCGCGCAAGCGAGGCTGCACCACGTCCTGGATGGCCGTGTACACGCAGGTGTAGAAGTTGTACGAAAACAGCCAGCCCACGCCGAACAGCGCCACGAACAGGCCCAGCTCGATCCGCCCGGCATGCAGCGCCCAGGCGGTGGCCAGCGTGGCGACCAGCATGCTCAAAACGGCGAACATCAGCCGGCCGTTGGCAAAGCGCTGATGCACCTTGTCGGCCACCCAGCCACCCAGAGTGAGGCCAACCAGACCGGTCACACCGACGATGACCCCGGTGGCCACTGCGGCTTGTTGCAGTTGCAGCTCGAAGTACCGCTGCAGCATGGGCACCATGAACGAGTTGCAGGCGTACGACGCAAAATTGAACGTAAGGCCCGCGAGCACCAGCCAGGCGAAGGTGGGCACGCTGAGTACGCGGCGCAGGGGCCGGTCCAGTGGCGCCTGGGAGACGGCTACGGTTTCGGCCGCACCGCGTGCGGGTTCGCGGATCAGGAACAAAAACAACGCCAGCACCACACCCGGCACAGCGGCGATGAAGAACGGTGCGCGCCAGCTGCCGAAGGCCTGCACCATGGCGCCAATGGTGAAGAAGGCCAGCAACAGGCCCAGCGGCAGGCCGAGCATGAAGATACCCATCGCCCGTGCCCGCCGCTCGGCAGGGAACAGGTCGCCGATCAGCGAATTGGCGGCAGGCGCATAGCTGGCTTCGCCGATGCCCACCCCCATGCGCACCAGCAGAAAGCTCCAGAAGCTGCCGACCATGCCGTTGACTGCCGTCAGCCCGCTCCACGCCATCAGGCCCCAGCCCATCAGCCGGCTGCGCGAGCCGGTGTCGGCCAGCCGTGCCAGTGGCAGGCCGGCGATGGCATAGACCAGGGTGAAGGCGGTGCCGATCAGGCCGATCTGGAAGTCGCTCAGGTGCCACTCCAGGCGAATCGGTTCGATGATGATGGCGGGTATGGTGCGATCGAAGAAATTGAACAGGTTGGCCAGAAACAGCAGCAACAGGATTCGCCAGGCGTTGTTCGCTTGGATGGCGGTCGGCATCGTCAGGTCCCTCTTTATTGTTGTTCGGGGCTTCCAGCACGCCACACGAATCTAGAGGGCCAACAGCTGTGCGTCTGCCACCATTGACCGCGCTGATACCGAGCGATGCCCGCTGAACGGTACGCCGGCCCGGCTCAACGCAAATCCTGACTCACTCGCTCTACAGCGTTCACCACACCCGTCGCGCCCTGCAGGATCACGCCAATCGCCTCACCTGCCTGCGAGGCGAGCTGCAGGCTCTGCGTGGCATGACTGCGGCTGGTTTCTATTTCGCCCACGGCCTGGCTGGCGAGGGTCTGGTTATGCGCCACCACCGAGACGATCTCATCGGTAGCGGTGCTGGTGCGCGCCGCCAGCTTTCGCACTTCGTCGGCTACCACGGCAAAGCCCCTGCCCTGCTCGCCGGCGCGGGCCGCTTCGATGGCTGCATTGAGCGCGAGCAGGTTGGTCTGCGCCGCGATGCCGCCGATGGTCTGCACGATCGAGCTGATCAATACCGATTGCTCACCCAGTGCAGTGATCGTCGTGCCGGCCGATTGCAGTTGTTGGGTCATGCCCTGCATGGTCTGCTCCACTTGCTGCACCACCGCCGCGCCCACGGACGCGCCGCCCACGGTGTCGCGCGACACCTCCAGCGCCATCTGCGCAGCCTGCCTGATAGCCTCTTCGCGCTGGACCTGTGCGGTCACCACCGAGGCGAATTTCACCACCCGCACCCGTTTTCCCTGGGCGTCGTTCACCGGGTTGTAACTGGCTTCCAGCCACACTTCCTGGCCGTGCCGGTCCAGCCGGCGGAAGCGGCCAGTGACGTAGCGGCCGGTGTTGAGCGTTCGCCAGAATTCTGCATAAGCCGGGCTGGCGGTGTCTTCTGCGCAGCAAAACATCCGGTGATGCTTACCCACCACTTCATCGAGGCGGTAGCCCATGCCCGCGAGGAACGTGTCATTGGCGGCCAGTACATTGCCTGCCAGGTCGAACTGGATGACCGCGCTGGAGCGTAACAGCGCGTCGAGCAGCGCCTGGTTCTCCCGGGCCAGCCCGACCTCTTGCGACACGTCGCGCCCGAATGCCCGTACCTCGCATACCCGCCCTTGTGCATCCAACCGCGGATACCAGCCCAGGCGCCACCACGCCGACTTGCCATTGGCCGCGCTCAGGCTCATGTCATCGTGCACCGGCGCACCCTTGGCAAGCGCGCTGGCCAACCCGCCCAAGGCCTGGGCGGGAAGCCATTGCTTCAAGGAGGTGCCGGCCAAGGCATCCACCGTCACACCGAACGCAGCCGCACTGACGAGGTTGCAGTCGAGGATCCGCCAATCGCCGTCGAGCCGCAGAAAAAAACCGGCCTGCTCTATCTGCTCCAGGCATTGCCGAAGGCTTTCCAGTTCGCGTTCACGCTCGGCGAGCGTGGTTTTCAATTGCCGGTTGAACATGCTGGCTACCTGCTGAGGATAAGCGACGAATAAGTCAAATCAGGACTGCGACCAGCGAAGCCGGTTGTTGCAGTACCACGTCTGGAAGGCGGCCAGTGGCATGGGCCTCGCCAGGTAATAGCCTTGCGCCTGGGCACAACCCCAGGCCTTGGCACAGGTGAGCTGTTCAGCGGTTTCGATGCCTTCGGCCACCACCTGGTAACCGAGCTGGTTAGCCAGCCCCACCAGCGACTGCACCAGCAGGAGGTCCTTGGCACTGTGCGTGGCCTTCTGGATCAACGAACGGTCCAGTTTCACCAGCGTGGCAGGAATGCGGCTGAGGTAGGCCCAGTTGCTATAGCCGGTACCAAAGTCATCGATGGCGACGTCGATCCCGGCCCGACGGGCGCGCAGCAATTGCCGCCGCACTTCTTCGGGTTGCTCGATCAGCACGCTTTCCGTGAACTCCAGCTGCAGGCGGCCCGGCGCGATGGCCCTGCGCTGGAGCTCAGCGAGCAAGGCGTCCATGAATGCTGCGCTCTCCAGGTCGCGCGCGGTGACATTCATGCTGATGCGTAAGTCTGGCGCCTGAGCGTGTTGCAGGATGTTCAACACCGCGTGCATCACCCACAGGCTGATCGACGCTATCAGCGCGGTTTTCTCGGCCAGGGCGATGAACTCGGCAGGGGAAATATCTCCCAATTGCGGGTGGCGCCAGCGCAACAGCGCTTCAGCGCTGTTGCACGTATGGCCTTGCAGTTCGACGCGCGGCTGCAGGTGCAGGCTGAGCTCGTCATCGCGCTGCAGCGCCGCCCCCAGGGAGGTCAGCAGGGAGAAGGCCCTGCGCTGTGCCGCGTCCACCTCCGGCTGATAGTGCGCGCAGCGCCCCGGGTTGCCACGGGCCGCGTCGGCGGCGCCGACCGCACGGCGCAACCAGTCAAGGCTGCCATCGTCGTCGCAGCGGCTGACCGGTGAAATACCGACCGAGGCATCCAGCAGGACAGGAATCTGATGACACAGCACAGGGTGGCTCAGCACACCGATGACCCGAGCGCACATTGCCAGCGGGTGCTGGTGCACGATGACGGCAAACCGGGTGGGGCTGATCTTGTACAGCGCCAGATCGGAATCAAGCTGGCTGACGATCAGGTCTTTCACCTGAAGGGTAAGGTCGTGGGCGAAGTTGTAGCCCAACACCTTGATCATGTGCGTCAGCACCTGCGCCGGCATGATGTCGAACACCACCACGGTCAGGGCATCATGGCGTTCAAGGCGCGTCTGCACGTCGCATTCCAGTTTCACCCGGTTGAACAGCCCGGTCGGCTGGTCGTAGAAATTTCGACGACGTATGCCGGCAATGATCTGCACCGCCATGTCGGCGAATGCCTGCAACATCCCGCGCTGGGCATCATCCAAGGCCGCACGCGGGGCCGTATCGATGATGCAGAAACTGCCAATCGCGACCTGCTTGTCTACCAGCAGCGGAGCGCCGCAATAGTAGCGAATGCCGGGCGCACCGGTGACCAGCGGGTTGTCGGCAAAGCGCGGGTCCAGCGTCGCATCCAGTACTTCCAGCGGCTGCGCCTGAAGAATGGTGTGGGCACAGAACGCGACATCCCGCGGCGTACTGTCGGCCTCCAATGCAGTCTTGGCCATGAACCACTGCTGGCACTCACTTACGATCGAGATCAGGCATATCGGCGCACTGAAGTACCGTCCGGCCCATTCGACCAGCGTGCGCAGTTCGGTGCTGCAGTCCTGGTGCGCAACACACCACTCGGCGACCGCAGCCAGGCGCTGCTCTTCGTTGGACGGCACTGGGGCGACATTCATGTTCATTTCACCTGCCCCGATCGGAATGGCAACTAGGTTATGGCTATAGGCCATTATTGAGACTTGATCACTCCCTTGAACGTTCCGCGCTCCTGCGAGGAATTCAACAGTACCGACAAAACCTGTACAAATCCAGATGACTGTACAATATTTTGATGCCAGGAAAGACCCATCCGCCGTGAATACGGCAAATTCACGGCTGCATACCTGTACAAAATAAAAATAGCGTACAAAGGAATGAACGGTCGCGCCCCAGGCTGCGCCTGGCAAAAAGCGCGAATGGAGGCGCTGTCGCGGCAACTGGCGGGCTGCTGCGACGCTTCAGAAAAGGGGGGAGTAATGGAGGGGGTGTTTCGGTTTGCGCGCCAACTGACGTTCAGCTTGCCTGGCAACGGCCCTAGGAGGAAGGCGCAACCAGCCTGTATCCCACCCCAGCCTCGGTGATGATGAACCGCGGTGCTGTTGGATCATCGCCCAGT
This sequence comes from Pseudomonas putida, assembly GCF_026625125.1. Taxonomy (NCBI): domain Bacteria; kingdom Pseudomonadati; phylum Pseudomonadota; class Gammaproteobacteria; order Pseudomonadales; family Pseudomonadaceae; genus Pseudomonas; species Pseudomonas putida. The sequence goes on from NZ_CP113097.1 coordinate 3,944,206, forward strand.
TTCTGCCGCAAATGCCCCACGACAATCCGCAGATAATGGGTGTTCTCCACGTGTGTCGGGCCCCAGATATCCTTGAGCAACTGCTGCTGGGTAATGACCCGCCCCGGATGCCCGGCAAGTTGCGCCAACAACGCGTATTCCTTGCGCGTCAATGCCACCTCCGCGCCCTCAAGCGTCACCTTGCGAAAGGCGAAGTCCACGGTCAACGGCCCAAAGCTCGCGGTCACCTCGCCCCCACCCGCTTGCGGCACCTGGCGCAACAGCGCACGGACCCTGGCCAGAAACTCCTGGATGCCGAACGGTTTGGTCACATAGTCATTGGCCCCGCCATCCAGCGCATCGACCTTTTGCAGTTCGCTGGCACGCACCGACAGCACCAGCACCGGCACCGCACTCCACTCGCGCAACTCGCGCAGTACGTGCTGCCCGTCCATATCAGGCAAGCCGAGGTCGAGCACCACCAGGTCAGGCTTGGCCAAGGCAGCCTGAGCAAGCCCTTCGCTACCGGTGGCCGCCTCGATTACCTTGTAGCCTTGGGAGGCCAGGCTGATGCGCAGGAACTTGCGGATCTGCGGTTCGTCGTCAATGACCAGGAGGGTGGCGGACTGGCTCATGGGGTTTCGCTTTCGGCTTCGGGTTGTTGGGGCAAGGGCAAGCATAGAGTGATGCAGGTGCCATGGCCATCGATGCCTTCGCTGACCAGGATCTGCCCACCATGGGCACCGATCATGCCCTGGCAGATCGCCAGGCCCAGGCCAGTGCCCTGCCCGCCACGGTCGCCGCGGGCCGCGGTGTAGAACATGTCGAAGATTTTCTCGCGCTCGGCCACGGGGATACCAGGCCCTTGATCGCTGACCGCGAAGCGCAATTGCGCTTCGTGCACCGACACCTGCAGTTCGAGGCGGCCTTGGGCAGGTGAGAAGCGGGCCGCGTTCTCCAGCACGTTGATCAGCGCTTGTTCGATCAGCGCGGCGTGCACGAACAGCAACGGCAACTCGGCGGGCACCTCGGTGTGCACGCGCAGCGGCGCGAGCACCACGCGAAGGCGGTTCAGGGCACTGCCGACGATATCGGCCGGGGCGACCCAGTCGCGGGCCAGCTTCAGGCCGCCGTGGCCCAGGCGGGTCATGTCGAGCAGGTTCTGGATATAGCGGTCAAGGCGCTCGGCTTCGTTGCGGGTACCTTCCAACAGTTCGCGGCGGTCTTCGGTGGGGATGGCCTCGCCCAGCGCCAGCAGGCTGTCGATACTGCCACGCATGGCGGTCAGCGGTGTGCGAAGGTCGTGGGACACCGAGGCCAGCAGTGCACTGCGCAACTGCTCGGTCTCGCCGTGCAGCCGAGCGGCTTCCAGTTGCTCGGCCAGGCGAGCCCGGGCCAGCGCCTGGGCCAGCGGTTGACCAAGTGCCATGAGCAGCCGGCGGCGCTGGGCACTGAGAGGTTCGCCGGACTGGGGGCGCACGCCGAGCAGGGCCAGGGGATGATCGTCGACGATCAATGGCCACCACCACCAGCGGCCGTTAGGCAGGGTGTCGCTGCCATGGCCAGCGGCCTGCCCATGCTGCCAGGCCCATTCGGCGGCGGCGCGCTCGTTGTCGCTCAGGGCCTGAGCCTGGCCGCTGGCCACTTGCAACTGCCCTTCAGGGTTGCGTTCGAGCAGGCAGACGTGCACGTCCTGCCAGCCATTGAGGTGCTGGCCGGCGGCGTTGAACACGGCTTGCCGGTCGGTGGCGACCGTGAGCCGTCGCGACAGGTCGAGCAACTGGTTGGTCTGCGCCTGGGTTTCGCGAAGGGCCTGCAACTGCCGGCGCTGACGCGCAGCGAGGTTGCCGGTAAGCGCAGCCATCAACAGGAAGAACACCAGCGTCAGCACGTCTTCTTCGCGCTGAATGCTGAAGGAGAAATTCGGCGGGATGAACAGGAAGTCATAGGTCAGGAACGACAAGGCGGCACAGGCCAAGGCCGGGCCCAGGCTGCTGCGCACCGCAACCAGCAATACGGCGGCCAGGAACACCAGCGAAATATTGGGCAGCGCCAACACGCTCGACACCGCCCAGGACAACCCCGTCGCCAGCGCGGTGGCAGCCAGTGCCAACAGATAGTGGCGCCATACCCACACCCGTCGCACGGTCGAACGTGCCGGGGCCGGCTGGACATCGCGGTCGAGCACGTTGATTTCAAGCCCGTGGCTTTCACGCAGCAACCGGGCAGCCACGCCTGCACCGAACAGGCGACGACGCAGGCGGTCCCGAGACTGGCCTACCAGCACCAGGCTGGCTCGGCGCTCGACGGCATGCTGGATCAACGTGCGTGCCACCTCGCCTGCGCGCAGCAGCACCACTTCCCCGCCCAGGCGCTCAGCCAGTTGTTGCGCCGCCTGCAAACGCTGCCGTGCGGTTTCGTCGCGCAGCCGCCCGTTGTCCACATGCACCAGGCTCCAGGGCAAATGCCGACGCTGCGCAACCCGGCTGGCATGGCGCACCAGGCGTTCGGCCTGGTCGTCACCATCGACACCCACCAGCAGACGCCCGCGCAGTGCCGGCGCCTCTTGGCCACGCTGGCGGTAGCCGTGGGCCAGGTCGGCATCGACCTGTGCGGCGGCGGCCTGCATGGCCAGCTCACGCAACGCGGTGAGGTTGGTCTGGGAAAAATAGGCATCGATCGCAGCCCGAGCCTGCTCGGGCACATAGACTTTGCCCTCACGCAGACGTTCGAGCAGCTCGCGCGGCGGCAGGTCGATCAGCACCAGTTCGAAGGACTCCTGCAGCACCCAGTCCGGCAGGGTTTCACGCACGTGCACGCCGGTAATGTCGCGCACCTTGTCGTTGAGGCTCTCCAGGTGCTGGACGTTGACCGTGGTGTACACGTCGATCCCGGCGGCTAGCAGTTCCTGAACGTCTTGCCAGCGTTTGGCGTGACGGCTGCCCGGGGCGTTGCTGTGGGCCAGTTCGTCGACCAGGGCCAGATCCGGGGCGGCCTTGAGCAGGCCGTCCAGGTCCATTTCTTCCAGGGTGACACCACGGTATTCGCTGCGCAGCAGAGGTTGCTGGACCAGGCCAGACAGCAGTGATTCGGTTTCGGCGCGGCCGTGGGTTTCGACTACGCCTGCCAGTACGTGCACGCCTTGGCGCTGTTGGGCGTGGGCCGCCTGGAGCATGGCGTAGGTCTTGCCCACCCCGGGTGCTGCACCGAGAAATACCTTGAGCCTGCCACGCCCTTCGCGCGGCAGGTTGGCCAACAGCGCGTCTGCGCGGGCTGCGTCACTCATGCTTCATCCTTCAATAGCGCCACGATCGGTTTTTCTGGGCCTGCATCGCCGACAAGCCGACCCCCACAGGCGGTTCACAGCTTTGGAAAGTTGTGCACGACCTGTGTGAGCCGGCTTGCCGGCGATTGGGCCGCAAAGCGGCCCCACATTCATGACCCCAATTTGCTCAACGCTTGGTTAAGGGCCAGCACATTGACCACAGGCGGCCCGATCAATGGGTGGAGGGTGGCCTCTTCCAGCAGGGCTTGCAAGCGCTCTACCGGTATCTGGCGCGCCGCCGCCACCCGCGCAATCTGGTAGGCCACGGCCTGCGGTGGCAAATGCGGGTCCAGGCCACTGCCCGAGGTGGTCAGCAAGGCCTGCGGCACCGGCCCCTGCCCAGCCTGGTACAGCTTCGCGGCATCGCCCGTGACCCGTTCGGCCAGCGCCGGGTTGCTTGGCGACAGGTTGCTCGCGCTGCTGGCCACGGTGGCATAAGCCCCCGCCGAAGGCCGCGAATGGAACCAGCCATCGCCCTGGAAATCCTGGGCGATCAGTGCCGAGCCGCGCACCTTGCCCTGCTCATCGCGCACCAGGCTGCCATTGGCCTGCTCCGGAAAAACCACTTGCGCAACCCCGGTCACCGCCAGTGGATACAGCGCACCGGTGACCACTGCCAGTGACAGGATCAGGCTCAGCGCCGGGCGTACATATGTGTTCATGGTGGCCTCCTCAGACCAGGTGCAAAGCGTTGAGCAGCAGGTCGATCAGCTTGATCCCGACAAATGGCACGATGATGCCGCCCAGGCCGTAGATCAGCAGGTTGCGTCGCAGCAGATGAGCAGCACTGGCCGCCTGTACCCGCACACCGCGCAGCGCCAGCGGGATCAGTACGATGATGATCAGCGCGTTGAACACGATGGCCGAAAGGATCGCACTCTGCGGGCTGGCCAGGTGCATCAGGTTGAGCACGCCCAGTTGTGGGTAGATGGCGGCGAACAACGCCGGCAGGATGGCGAAGTACTTGGCCACGTCGTTGGCGATGGAAAAGGTGGTCAGCGCGCCACGGGTCACCAGCAACTCCTTGCCCACCTGGACCACGTCCAGCAGCTTGGTCGGGTCGCTGTCCAGGTCGACCATGTTGGCGGCTTCGCGCGCAGCCTGGGTACCGTCGTTCATGGCCATGCCCACGTCAGCCTGGGCCAGGGCCGGGGCGTCGTTGGCACCGTCGCCGCACATGGCCACCAGGCGGCCGTCATTCTGCTCCTGGCGGATGCGCGCCAGCTTCTTCTCCGGCGTGGCTTCGGCCAGCACGTCGTCAACACCGGCTTCGGCGGCGATGGCCGCGGCAGTCAGCGGGTTGTCGCCGGTCACCATCACCGTGCGAATACCCAGCTTGCGCAACTCGGCGAAGCGTTCGCGGATGCCAGGCTTGACCACGTCCTTGAGGTGGATCACACCGAGCAGGCGCTTGTCCACGCACACCAGCAGTGGCGTACCACCACTCTGGGCGATGCGTTCAACTTCACGCGTCAGCGCCAGCGGCATTTCCAGGCGCTGCATGCCGACGAAGGCGAGCACGGCATCAACGGCGCCCTTGCGGTAGCAATGCTGCTGGAAATCGATGCCCGACAGGCGTGTCTCGGCACTGAAGGCGACGGCGTTGTACTGCCCCGCGTCCGGCTCGACGAAGTCATGCAACTGGCGCAGGTACTCGACGATCGACTTGCCTTCGGCTGTGTCATCGGCCAGCGAAGCGAGCAAGGCACCTTCGCCCAGTTCCTTGGCAGTCACCCCGGTGGCGGCATGCAGGGCGCTGCAGCGGCGGTTGCCAAAGGTGATGGTACCGGTCTTGTCGAGCATCAGTGTGTGCACGTCACCGGCCGCCTCCACGGCACGGCCCGAGCGGGCGATCACGTTAAGGCGCACCAGGCGATCCATGCCGGCGATACCGATGGCCGACAGCAGGCCGCCAATGGTGGTCGGGATCAGCGTCACCAGCAGTGCCGCGAGGAAAATCAGTGGCAGGCTGCCGCCGGCGAAGTGAGCGAATGGCTGCAGCGTCACCACGACGATCAGGAAGATCAATGTCAGGCCGATCAGCAGAATGTCCAGCGCGATTTCGTTGGGCGTCTTCTGCCGCTTGGCGCCTTCGACCAGGGCGATCATGCGGTCCAGGGTCGACTCGCCAGGGTTGCTGGTGATGCGAATGAGCAACCAGTCGGAAACCAGCCGGGTATTGCCCGTGACAGCCGAGCGGTCACCACCGGATTCGCGAATCACCGGCGCCGACTCACCGGTGATGGCCGCTTCGTTGACCGCGGCGATGCCTTCGAGCACCTCGCCGTCACCTGGGATCATCTCGCCGGCCACCACACGGACTACGTCGTCCTTGCGTAACTGCGCAGCGGCAACGGTCTCGAACGTGCCGTCGCGCGTCCGGCGCTCTGCGGTCAGCCCCTGGCTGCCGGCCTTGAGGCTATCGGCGCGGGCCTTGCCCCGGCCCTCTGCCAGCGCTTCGGCAAAGTTGGCGAACAGCACGGTAAACCACAGCCACAACGCGATCTGCACGGCAACGCCGGTGCTCACGTCACTGCCGGGCGCAAAGCACAGCACGGTGGTCAAGACGGCGGTCAAAGCCACCACCAGCATGACCGGCGAGCGCTTGAGGTGACGCGGGTCAAGCTTGACGAATGCCTGCACCAGCGCCGGGCGCCACAGCGCGGCGAAGCGGGTCTGGTCCTTGGCGCTGTGCCGGGCGTTCACTTCAGGAATGGGCATATTCATGGTCGGTTCCTCAGAAACCCAGGCTCAGGTGTTCAGCGATTGGCCCAAGGGCCAGGGTCGGCAGGAAGGTCAGGCCGCCCACCAGCAGGATGGTCACCAGCAGCAGGCCGGTGAACAGCGGGCCATGGGTCGGGAAGCTGTTGAGCCCTTGGGGCGCGCTTTTCTTCGCAGCCAGGCTGCCAGCCAAGGCCAGGATCGGCAGGATGTAGCCAAAGCGGCCGATGAGCATGGCCAGGCCGATCATCACGTTGTGGAACACTGTGTTGGCGCCGAAACCTGCGAACGCCGAGCCGTTGTTGGCGGCGCCGGAGGTGTAGGCGTAAAGCAACTGGCTGAAGCCATGTGCCCCCGGGTTGCTGACCGCGCCGGCAGGGCCTGGCAGGCTGGCGGCGATAGCGCCAAGCACCAGCACGCCCACCGGCATCACCAGCAGGGTTGCCACCAACAGTTGCACTTCCCGGGCCTGCAGTTTCTTGCCGAGGTATTCCGGGGTCCGGCCGATCATCAAGCCGGCCAGGAACACCGCGATCAACACGAACAGCAACATGCCGTAGAGCCCCGCGCCAACACCGCCGAAGATCACCTCGCCGACCATCATGTTGACCATGGCGACCATGCCGGTGAGTGGGTTGAGGCTATCGTGCATGGCGTTGACCGACCCGTTGGACGCTGCGGTGGTGGTTACCGCCCACAGCACCGAGCCGGTCGTGCCGAAGCGGCTTTCCTTGCCCTCCAGGGGTGCGCTCTGCTGAACCTGCGCGCTGTCAAGCGCCGGGTTGGGCTGGTGCTCCGACCACAGCGCGGTCGCGCCGCCAATCAGAAACAGGCCGAGCATGCAGGCAAGAATCGCCCGGCTCTGGCGCAGGTCCTTGACGTAATGGCCGAAGGTGAAGACCAGGGCGGCCGGGATCAGGATGATCGAAGCCACCTCGAACAGGTTGCTCCAGGCCGTGGGGTTCTCGAACGGGTGCGCCGAGTTGACACCGAAGAAACCGCCACCGTTGGTCCCCAATTGCTTGATCGCGATCTGGCTGGCGGCAGGGCCGAGCGGAATCGTCTGGTCAGCGCCTTGCAGGGTCACTGCGTGGGCGTAGTCAGCGAAAGTCTGCGGCACACCCTGCCAGACCAGCAGCAGCGCGAGCACCAGGCAGAACGGCAACAGGCCGTACAGGGTGGCACGGGTCATGTCGACCCAGAAATTGCCGATACTGCTGGTCGAGCGCCGGGCGATGCCGCGGCACAAGGCGACCAGTACGGCCAGCCCGGTAGCGGCGCTGACGAAGTTCTGTACAGTCATGCCCAGCATCTGGCTCAGGTAACTGACCGAAGCTTCACCGCTGTAAGCCTGCCAGTTGGTGTTGGTGACGAAACTCACCGCGGTGTTGAACGCCAACGACCATTCCAGGCCGGGCAAGTGTTGCGGGTTGAGCGGCAGATACCCTTGCAGCAACAGCACGCTGAAGAGCAGCACGAAGCCGGCCAGGTTGAATGCCATCAGCGCCAGGGCGTACTGCTTCCAGTTCTGTTCCTGATCGGCGCGCACGCCGGCCAGCCGGTAGCAGCCCCGCTCCACCGGCCCAAGCAGCGGCGTCAGCCAAGTCCGCTGCCCTTCCATGACGTTGAAGTAGAACCGCCCGAGCCAGGGTGCCGATAGCAGCACGATAGCGAAAAACGCCACCAGCAACGCGTAGTCATAACTGTGCATGGCCGCTCCCTAGCTGCGATCGGCGCGCAGCAGCGCCATCAGCAGGTAAACCGCCAATGCCACTGCCAGTAGCAGTGACAGCCCGTCGAGCATGTTCATGTGTGGATCTCCCCTGGTTACGGCTTGAGCCGCTTTGGGGGAATTGTCCTAGGGGAAGGCGTAAAGGGGCGAGGTCGAGGCGCGGGGCTGGGGATAAAGAATGCGTAAAGATCAGGACGGGCATCGCCTGCACCGGCCCATTGGCGGGGCAAGCCCGCCAGGGGTCAGGCAGGCTAAGGTTGGGGGGTTGGCTGCCCGGCGTTGCGGCTCCAGTCCAGCAGCAGGCTATACCCCACCGCCAGCAGGGTCGGCCCGATGAACAGGCCAATGAAGCCAAAGGCAATCAAACCGCCAAACACCCCGAGCAGCACGATGACCAGCGGCAGGTTACCGCCCCTGCTGATCAGGTAAGGCTTGAGCACGTTGTCCACACCACTGATGACGAAGGTGCCCCAGATACCCAGGAACACCGCCATGCCGTACTCACCCTTCCATACCAGCCAGGCCGTCGCGGGTATCCACGCCAGTGGCGGCCCCATGGGGATCAGGCTGAGCATGAAGGTGACCAGGCCCAGCACGATGGCCCCCGGCACACCGGCAATCAGGAAGCCGATCAAGGCCAGCAGTGCCTGTGCCGCCGCAGTACCGATCACCCCGTTCACCACCCGTTGCACGGTGCCCGCTACCAGGTCCAGGTAATACTCGGCACGCTCACCAACAAGACGCTTCAGCAAACGCAGGACGAACGCCGCCAGGCGCGGGCCATCGCGGTAGAAGAAGAATACGAACACCAGGCTCAGCGTCAGCTCCAGCACACCGCTGCCGATCTGCGCACTGCGTGCCAGCAACCAGTTGCCGACCTGCCCCAGGTAAGGCTTGACCGACGCGATCAGCGCCGCGCCCTGCTGGTCCAGGGATTGCCAGCCGCTGACCAGCCGCTCACCGACCAGCGGAATGCCACCCAGCCACGCTGGGGCATCAGGCAAGCCATCGACCTGGACGTCGCGCACGAAGGCAGTGGCGTCCCGAACGTGGTCGGCGAGGTTGAAGCCCAGCCACACCAGCGGCAAGGCCACGATCAGGATCCAGGCCGAGGTCAGCAGGCCTGCCGCCAATGTTTCACGCCCACCCAGTGCGCGCGTCAGCAGGCGCATCAGCGGCCAACTGGCAAATGCCAGGATCGCCCCCCACAACAACGCGGAGATGAACGGTGCCATCACCCACAACGCGGCGCCGAGCAAGGTCAGCAGGATAATCTGGATCAGCAGGCGATCATTGTTGGCCATGGTGGCGCTCATTCAACGGATCAGTTCCAGGTGCAGGCCATCGGTGGGGGCATTGCCGACTTCGAGCCGGTTGCTGCGTACGCCGGCCTTGATCAGTTGCTGACGCCAGGCTTCGGCCTGGGCACCGCTGAGGCTGGCGCGCAACGTGATATCCAGCTTCAGGCTGCGCCCCAACAGCGCCACCCACGCAGGCTCAGGTGCACCCAGGTCGGGGTAGTCGAGCTTGCCAGTGTCGCGCATTTCAAGCAGCACCGTGGCGGGTGTCGGCAGCAATTCACCCAGCGGGCTGCTGGCGACGAACTCTTCCACGTGCAGGTAGGCGCGACGGTTGCCGCGGGTTACGGCGTAAAGCGCCACCAGGGTATCGGCCTCTTCGGCGGAGCGGCGCAGAAGGATGAACGCCTGCTGCTCGTCACCGCCATTGAGCCGCGCGCTGCCGAAGACCTCGTTGCCCCACAGGCTGGCTTCGCCGCAATCGCGGCCCAGACACCAGAACAACGGATAGCCGCCATCGCGCTGCAGTGCTTCACGGGCGCTGGCAAAAGCCTCGCGCGCCGTGCGCTCTTCCGGCAGCTCGTAGGTGATGGAGCTGACCTGACCCCGGCTCTCGACCTTGGCGTCCACGCGCAGACGGCCGCTGATCTTGCGCAGTGGGCCCATTGGGTAGATGCGTTCCTGCTCGACTGCCGGGCGTTGTTCGACCACTTTGGCGTCCACAGGCACCGGCAGGGCGCCGGCCCACAGCAACGGGCTGACGAGCGCCAGGCAGGCGCCGGCCGTGCGAATCATGACGGGCACGCTCATCGGCGACCCGCGCGGCGCCGAGCGCCGTGATGAAGCTCCAGGATGTCTGGCAGTTGCATGGTTGTCTCCCTGTTCAACCCGCCAAGCCTCGACACTTGTCCGGCTCAAGTCAAGCAAAGCCAAAGAAGCGATTGATACAGTCTGCGACAAGGGTCGCGCCGTGTTCATCGTTCAGGTGCAGATGATGGCCACCGGGTAGCACCGTCTGTTCAAAGGTTAGCTGCTCCAGCAGCTCAGCGTGGCGCGCCAGCATGCCATCGGCCGCCACCACCAGGCAGGCCGGGCAGTTCACCCGGCGCACATAGGCCATGGCCTGGGCATGGCTCAAGCGCACCGGCGACGGTAACGTCAGGCGGCTGTCACTGCGCCAGCTGTAACCGCCGGGCACCGGCATCAGTCCGCGCTGGGCGAGCAACTCGGCAGCGTCCCGGCTGACCGCGACCATGCCCTTCATGCGCGCCTGCACGCCCTCCTCCAGGGTCTTGTAGACCGACTTGCGTTTGCCATCCAGGCGCAACTGGGCCTGCAGCGCCAACCCCAGGCGCTCGCCGGCATCCTCCTCGGCCCCGGTCGGCGGGATGACGCCATCGATCAGCGCCAGATGGCTGACCCGCTCTGGCAGGGCGGCGGCCAGTTGCACCGAAATGATCGCCCCCAGCGAATGCCCCAAGAGGGCAAACCGTTGCCAGCCCAGTTGTTCGGCAACCCGCAGTACATCATGGGCGTAGTCGGCCAGCGCATAGCCGGCGCCTGGCGGGCGGTGCTGCGAGTAGCCGTGCCCGGCAAGGTCCAGGGCGAGGATACGCAGGCCTTTCAACTGCGGTGCGAGGCGGGCAAAACTGTTGGCGTTGTCCAGCCAGCCATGCAGGGCGATCACCGGCAGGCCATCTTCGGGGCCGAACAGGTGAGCAGCCAGTTCGATATGGCCGAGGCTGAGACGGATTTCCTCGACATGGGCACTCATGCCTGGCCCCAGCGGTCGAACAGGCCTTTGATCAGGCTGGCAGTGTCTGTCGGCCGCTCCAGCGGGAACATGTGCCCACCGGGCACGCTGTGGTATTCGCCCTTGGGCATGCCGCGCACAGCCAACGTGTGGTGGCGACGGATCACATTGCTGCGCTCCCCCCGCACCATCGCCAGGGGCACCTGAAGCTGCCGTGCAGGGGCCGGGCTGGCGTGAGGAATGCTGCGGTAGATGCTGATCTCGGTAGCCGGATCGAAGCGCAGGCGTACCCCCTGCTCCACGTCTTCCAGGCCATGCTCGAGGTAGGCTTCCAGGCAGTCGGGGTCAAAATGCCGGAACAGCTTCTTGCTGGCGAAATAATCCCGTGCGCTGGCGCGGTCGCTGAACGCTTCTCGCCGGCCCAGGGTACGGCCAGCAGGGGTAATGCGGTCGATGAAGCCAAAGCGCTTGGCGGTGCGCAGCAACCACTGATCGGCGCGGGTCAGCACCGGTGAGTCAAGCATGACCACACCGCGGTAATACGCCGGGCAGCGCAGGGCTGCATGCAGGTGCAGCACGCCACCGAGCGAGTGCCCGACACCCCACACCGGCTGATCCTGCCTGGCCAGGTGGTGCAAGAGTTCGTCCACCAGGCTCTGCCAGTTCTCGTTCACCGGAAAGCGGGGGTCGTGAGCATGCTGGGGCAAATGCTGCACCTGGTAATCCGGCGCCAGGGCAGCGAACAGCTTGCCGTAGGTGGCCGACGGGAATCCGTTGGCATGGGCGAAGAAGATCTGCTGCGACATGGCACCTGGTCCGGTACGGGGATGATGGCCCATTGTCGGCATCCCGCTCGCGCTCGGCAACGCCTGTAAAGGTCATCGGCGAGGGCGATCAGGTCACCGAGGGCTCACCAGGCGGGTATGCGAGCAATCGGCAGAGGGCACGGCAACAGGCACCAAGGCCCGTTGCCGATCACTCAAGGGGCGTGATGCAGGGCCTGCAGGGTCATCAGCCCCGCCAGCGGCCAGTCGCCTTCAAGCTGCGCCAGGCTGGCGGTGCTCAGCGGCGCAGGCTGTTGCGCGTGGCCATGCTCCAGCATGCCCACCAGCGCGCCCACCAACGGCTGGTGGCTGACCAGCAATACCTGGTCAAGCCCCAGGCGTTCGAGTTCGGCGATCACCTCTTGCACGTTGCTTTCCGGCGTCAGCCAGGGCACGGTGCGCACCGGCTCGGCGAAGCCCAGGGTGTCATGCACCAGGGCGGCCGTTTGCTGAGCACGCACGTAGGGGCTGGCAAGGATGGCCTGCAGCGGCTGGCCAAGCAGGTGCGCAGCACTGTGCAGCACCTGCTCGCGGCCGTGGGCAGTCAGGCGTCGTTCGGCGTCGGTGTTGGCCCTGGGCTCAGCCTCACCGTGGCGCAATACCCACAGTTTCACAGCTTGGGCTCCTCGTCGCGCACCGGATGGGGTGCTGGGGCAACGGCATGGGGCGCTTCGCCTTCCGGCGCACGCGGCGTGGGCCAGTCAGCGAAAGGCCACGGTTTGCTGTCGGTATGGAAGGTGCCAAAGCGACCGATCTGCGCCAGATACTGGCTCAGGCTGTCGCCGAAGTTCATCAGGCTGGCGCTCGGCGCGCCGTAGATCAGGCGGTAGATGAGCTGCACCAGCACCAGGCCGCCGAGCAGCAGCTCGGCCAATTGCCACACCACCAGAAACACCAGCATCCATAACACACGCAGGATGATCGACTCGCGCTGGGCGCGCTCAGGGGTATCGTTCATGTGTCGCTCCTTGTTCTGTTCAAAGCCGCGGCAGGCTCAGTTGAAACCGCTGATGGAAATGAAGTCGACGTCGGTCTTGGGCTCGGCACGCATCAAGCGCTCGATCACCTGGTTCAGCGTGCGGCCTTCGAAGAGGATGGCGTGCAGCCCGGCCACCAGCGGCATGTAGACCTGGACCTCCTCCGCCTTGGCCTTGAGTACCTTGAGGGTATTGACCCCTTCGGCCACTTCGCCCAGGCGAGTGACCGCCTGCTCCAGCGTCAGGCCCTGGCCCAGGGCGTGACCGACCTGGTAGTTGCGGCTCTTGGGCGAAGAGCAGGTGACGATCAGGTCGCCGACCCCGGCAAGGCCGAGGAAGGTCATGGGGTTGGCACCTTGGCTCACGGCGAAACGGGTCATTTCGGCCAGCGCCCGGGTAATCAGCATGCTCTTGGTGTTTTCGCCCATCCCCAATGCCACGGCCATGCCAGCGATGATCGCATAGACGTTCTTCAGGGCACCGCCCAGCTCGACACCGAAGCGGTCGCTGCTGGCGTAGACACGGAAGGTGCGCCCGTGCAATACCGCCTGCACGCGCTGGCAGAGGTCTTCATCTTCGCTGGCGACCACGGTAGCGGTCAGCGCATGCTCAGCGATCTCGCGGGCCAGGTTTGGCCCGGACAACACACCGATTCGCGCATCGGGCGCGATTTCTTCGAGGATCTGGCTCATCAGCTTGAAGCTCTGTGCTTCGATGCCTTTGGTCAGGCTGACCAGGCATTTGCCGCGTAACAGCTCGGCATGCGGGGCCAGGACGCTGCGCAAGGCGCTGGAAGGCAGCGCAACGAAGATCAGGTCGCTGCTGTGCAACGTGCCCAGCAGGTCGTTGACCGGCTCGACGCCGTCATGCAGGCGGATGCCTTTGAGGTAGCGCGGGTTCTCGCGATTGATGCGCATGGCCTCGGCCTGCTCAGGGTCACGCATCCATTGGCGCACCGGCACGCCGTTCTGCGCCAGCAGGTTCGCCACTGCGGTGCCGAAGCTGCCGCCTCCCAGAACCGCAACAGGTTGCTGTTCAGTCATATTCGATCCGTTAAAGCCATTAGTTAATTGGCGACGGGGCCCATTATACGACCAAGCCAGGGATTGCGAGCTACAAGCTGCAAGCTGCAAGCTGCAAGCTGCAAGCTTCAAGCCATAAGAAACCCTTGTGGCCAGTGAGGTCGCTGTTTCTTGCAGCTTGCAGCTTGCAGCTCGTAGCTTGCAGCTTGCAGCTCGCAGCCCGCAGCCCACCGTTTGGCTGGCAAAAGCTCCATGGTCAGTTAACATGCCTGTTTCAACTCTGATACAAGGCCGTATCGTGTTCCCTGGCACGCCTCCCTACCCTCGCCTGTTGCTGCTCACAGCATTGCTCGGCAGCCCGGCCGTGGCCGACGACCTGTTCATCGACAACGCCGACCTGCCACAGGTTCTGACCGCCACGCGGCTGAAACAGTCCCCGGCCGCCGTGCCGGGCAGCATGACCGTGCTCGACAGCGAACTGATCCGAGCCAGCGGCGCCCGCGACATTCCCGAACTGCTGCGCCTGGTGCCGGGGATGATGATCGGCTACGGCGCCGGCAACCAGCCGACCGTCAACTACCACGGCACCAACGTCAACGAAGCCCGACGCATGCAGGTGCTCATCGACGGCCGCTCGGTGTACCGCGCCGGCCTGGCCACGGTGGACTGGAGCGACATCCCGGTGGCGCTGGAGGACATCGAACGCATCGAGGTGTTCCGCGGCCCCAACACCGTCAGCTACGGCGCCAACGCACTGATGGCGGTGGTCAACATTCTCACCCGCAATCCCGCCGACAGCCACGGCACGCGCATGAAACTGACCCGCGGCCAGGATGGCATCGATGACTACTACCTCAGCCACGGCTTCGGCTGGGACGGCGGTGACCTGCGCCTGTCGGTGTCGGGCCAGAAAGATGACGGCTTCGATGAAAACCAGTTCGGCCAGGATTACCGCGACAGTCGCCGCCTGAACCGCTTCAACCTCAGCGTCAGCCACAACCTCGCGATAAACCAGACCCTGGAATGGCAACTGGCAGCCAAAGAAGGCAGCAACCAGCGGCCCTATACCTACCAGCCCGTATTCCCCTTCGTCACCGAAAGCGGCAACAATGCCGACGTCAATGCCAAGGACTACGCAGGCTCCGTGCGCTGGAACATCGACTTCAACCCTGACCACAGCCTGTACGTGCAGGGCTCGGCTCAGCACTTCGACCGCCAGCAGGTCTGGCGCGCCTGCGACGCAGCGCTGTCGTTCAGCCCGGAACTGACCCGGCTGTGGCAGCTCAACCCGAATTTCGCCGAGCAGGTCGCCCGCGGCGCGAACAACCCGCCCAACAGCAGCAACCCCGAAGAGCAGGCGCTGGTCGATGCCATCAAGGACCAGTGGAACAACCAGGGCGGCAGCAACGTGGTGTGCGGCGATGTCGACCAGAGCACCCGGGAAACCCGCTACGACCTGGAAATCCAGGACACCCTGAGCCTGACCGAAAACCTGCGCCTGCTCAGCGGCATGAACTACCGTTATGACCGCGCCGACTCGCAGACGTATTTCGACGGCGGCCTGGACGATCAGACCTGGCGCCTCTTTGGCCAGTTGGAGTGGCGCGCGGACGAGCATTGGATCGTGCAGGGCGGCGCGATGTTCGAAGATTCGCAACTGTCCGGCAGCTCGCTGTCACCGCGCATGGCGGTCAACTACCTGATCACCCCGCGCCACGGCTTGCGTGCGGTGTACTCCGAGGCAGTGCGCTCCCCGGACATGTTCGAGAACAACGTCAACTGGAGCTACACGGTCACGAACCTGACCCCTACTGCGTTCGGCCAGCAGAACGGCGAGTATTTCGTCAAGACCCGCGGGCCGGGCGACCTCGACCAGGAACGCATGCGCTCACGTGAGCTGGGCTACAACGGCCAGTTCACCGATATCGACCTGAACATGGATGTGAAGCTGTTCTACGACGAGATCACCGGAATGATCAGCGAGCCACTGCGCAACAACCAGTACATCGCCAGTAACGCCAACAAGGCCCGATTCAGCGGCAGCGAGGCACAGCTGGACTGGCGCCCCACCCGGCGCGACCGCCTGCGGCTCACGTAT
Organism: Pseudomonas putida; assembly: GCF_026625125.1. Classification (NCBI taxonomy): domain Bacteria; kingdom Pseudomonadati; phylum Pseudomonadota; class Gammaproteobacteria; order Pseudomonadales; family Pseudomonadaceae; genus Pseudomonas; species Pseudomonas putida. Next base: position 3,959,935 of record NZ_CP113097.1, read on the forward strand.
GCCTATGTCGATGCCTGGGCCAGCAACCCCGCCGACAGCGCCAACACTGCCCGCAACAGTGGCTCGGCGGGGTGGATGCGCGAATGGGGTGATGGCTGGTCCAGTGCGCTGTTCTACTACGGTGACGATGCACTCAACCAGTACCGCTACGAGCGCCTCGACCTGCGCCTGGCCAAACGCTTTCGTATCCAGGGCAGCACCCTCGAACTGGCCGCGTTATGGCAGCAGCGCCTGGACGACGAACCGACCACCACCGTGCAGAACCGCTATGACAGCCGTCACCGCCTGAGCGTCAGCGCGGAGCTGGAGTTCTGATGGCCCGCCTGCTGCGCCTGCTGGTGTTCTGCCTTTGGCCAATGGGTTCGCTGTCCGCCAGCGAAATCCTGTTGGTCGGTGGCGAGGAACAGCCCGGCATCCGTAGCTTCGTCGCAGCGCTCGAAAGCCGCCGCAACCACGATCAGGTAAGGTTTCAGACCGTCGACCAACTGCCTAGCCCAGGCAAGCTTCAGGCCGACCTGCGCCTGGTGCTGCTTGACAGCGCCGCACTGGAGTGGCGCCTGGCCGAGAGCAAAGGCCCGCCGGCCTTGGCCATGCGCATTAGCCGCGTAGAGGCCGAGCAGCGCCTGGGAAAGTCACGACCGGCGTACTTGACCCTGCTGTGGAGTGATCCGCCCCTGGCCCGCCAGTTGCGCCTGGCCCGCTACCTGTTGCCGCAAGCCCAACGCATCGGCGTGCTGTACGCAGAACACAGCCATTTTCTGCTTGACGAACTGCGCCAGGCGGCCCGGCCTCTGGGGCTGGAAATCGTCGCCCAGCAATGGCCGGACCAGCGCGACAGCCGACCACTGCTGAATCTGTTGGGCAACAGCGACGTGCTGCTGGGCCTGGAAGACCCCGACCTCTACAACTCCAAGACCGCCAAGAACCTGCTGCTCAGCAGCTACGGCCGGCAGATGGCGTTGATCGGCCCGAACGCCGGTTTTGTCCGCGCCGGTGCTCTGGCCAGTACCTACAGCGACCAGGAAGACTGGCTGGCGGTGCTCGACCGACTGCTCGACCGCCCGCCAGCGCAATGGCCGCGCAGCCTGTACCCCGACCGCTTCGGGGTCAGTGGCAACCAGCAGGTGGCTCGCGCCCTGGGCCTGGAACCGATCGATCCAAACGCCACTGCCAAGGTTTTGGCCGAAGGAGAACCCACCCCATGAGCAAACGCCTGAGCTGGGATATCCACACCCGCACCCAGATCATCAGCCTGGGCCCTGCGCTGCTGCTGACGTTGCTGCTGATCAGCTTCTTCACCTTCGTGCGTATTCAGGACCTGCGTCAGGAACTCAACCATACCGGCCAACTGATCGCCAACCAATTGGCCCCGGCATCCGAATATGGGGTGATCTCAGGCAACAACGAAGTGCTCGAGGGGTTGATGCGTGCCACCCTGAGCATTCCACATGTGCGCTTCCTGGAAGTGCAGGACAGCCGCAACCATATCCTCGTCTACGTCGAGCAGGCCGACGAAAGCACCAACCGGGCGCAGCGGGTAGAGGTATTCCAGGCCCCGATCCGCCTTCAACAGATCCGCCTGGACAGTGACTTCCTGCAGCAGGGCAAGGCGCCATCGCCGGCGATCGGGGACGATTATCTGGGGCGGGTGATCGTCGGCATGTCGGACGACGCCTTCAGCCAGCGCCAACAGGAGATCGTCATCAAGGCCGGCATCCTGGCACTGTTCGCCCTGCTGTTCACCTTCCTGCTGGCACGCCGCCTGGCCATGAGCCTCGCAAAGCCGATCAGCGACATGGGCCATGCGGTCAAGGCCATCCAGCAAGGCGACTACAACACCCCGCTGCCAGTGGTCGACGACAGCGAACTGGGGCACCTGGCGCGCCATATCAACAACCTGGCCAGCGCCCTGGAACAGGCCAGCGCCGAACAGAAGCAAGCCATTGCCCAGTTGATCCAGGCCCGCGAGGAGGCCGAGCAGGCCAACGGCGCCAAGTCGGAGTTCCTGGCGATGATGAGCCACGAGTTGCGTACCCCCATGAATGGCGTGCTGGGCATGCTGCAGCTGCTCGAAACCACCCAGCTGACCAGCGAGCAGGCCGAGTACACCGCTGTGGCCAGCGAGTCCACTGGGCACTTGCTCAAGGTGATCAACGACATTCTCGATTTCTCCCGGATCGAACGCACCACCCTGCAACTGGAGCATATCGACTTCAACCTCGGCGAGCTGATCGCCAGCAGCGTGCAGTCCTTCCAGCACAGCGCACAGCAACGGGGCCTGGACCTGCAACTGCAATTACCGCCCCAGAGCCAGCAGCTTCAAGTGGTCGGCGACCCCACACGCATCCGCCAGATCCTCCTCAACCTGGTCGGCAATGCCTTGAAGTTCACTGAACGGGGCCAGGTGCAGGTCGAGGCTCGTTGGCAGGCGCTCGATCGTCAGACGCTCTGGTTCACCTGCAGCGTGCGCGACACCGGCATCGGCATCGACAGCGAACGCCTGGAAATGATGTTCGTCGCCTTCCAGCAGGCCGACAGCTCGATTTCACGGCGCTATGGCGGTACCGGCCTGGGGCTGTCCATCGCTCGTACCCTCGCTGAACGCATGGGCGGCACGCTGCGCGGGGAGAGCCACGAAGGGCTGGGCTCGACCTTCACCCTGGAAATGCCGCTCGCCCTGGCCAGCCCTGCTGCTGCGGCATTGCCCGGCGCGCTGGTGGCTCACACCCCGCTCGCCCAAGGCGAACGGATCCTGCTGGTGGAGGACAATCCGGTCAATCAGAGCGTTATCGAAGCCATGTTGCGCAGCCTGGGCCTGGAAGTCAGCGTGGCCCAGGACGGCATCCAGGCCGTGGAAAAGGTCAGCCAGCAGCACTTTGCGGCCATCCTGATGGACTGCCGCTTGCCACAGCTCGATGGTTATGAAGCCACCCGACGCATACGCCTGCTGCCCAACGGCGGCCAGCTGCCGATCATCGCCCTGACCGCCAACGCCCTGCAGGGTGACCGGGAACGCTGCATGGCCGCCGGCATGGACGATTACCTGAGCAAACCGTTGCGTCGCACTGACCTGCAGCAGGTGTTGCAACGCTGGCTGCCTGGCCGGACAGTCGCGACTGGCGATAAATGCTAAAGTGCGGCAGTCTTAAGGACTGGACAGGACCGTCATCGGCCCTGAAAATAGACGTTTCAGTGCACACCTGTACTTCTTTCGCCAGGTGCGCTGTGACTTTCACTACAACGCAATAGTCTACCTGTAGGCTGCCGCCCGGACTGATGCCGGGTTGGCCGGGAAGATTCATCCCCTGCCACAGGGGGTTATTGAGGAGCTCGCATGACCAAACAACACGCCTTTACTCGGGAAGACCTGCTGCGCTGCAGTCGCGGTGAGCTGTTCGGCCCAGGTAATGCGCAACTGCCCGCGCCGAACATGCTGATGGTCGATCGCATCACCCATATCAGCGAAGAAGGCGGCAAGTACGGCAAAGGTGAATTGGTCGCCGAGCTGGATATCACCCCGGACCTGTGGTTCTTCGCCTGCCATTTCGAAGGCGACCCGGTAATGCCTGGCTGCCTGGGCCTGGATGCCATGTGGCAGCTGGTTGGTTTCTTCCTGGGCTGGCAGGGCCTGCCCGGCCGTGGCCGCGCCCTGGGTTCGGGTGAAGTGAAATTCTTTGGCCAGGTGTTGCCCACCGCCAAGAAAGTCACCTACAACATTCACATCAAGCGCGTCCTGAAGGGCAAGCTGAACATGGCCATCGCCGATGGCTCGGTCAGCGTTGACGGCCGCGAGATCTACACTGCCGACGCCCTGCGGGTCGGCGTGTTCACCTCCACTGACAATTTCTAAGGGTTATTCGCATGCGCCGCGTCGTTATAACTGGTCTGGGCATCGTATCGTGCCTGGGCAATGACAAAGCTACCGTCACCGAAAACCTGCGCAACAGCCGTCCGGGTATCCGTTACAACCCGGAATACAAGGAACAGGGGCTGCGTAGCCAGGTTTCCGGTTCCATCGACCTCAACCTCGAAGAACTGATCGACCGCAAGGTCTACCGCTTCGTCGGCCACGCTGCGGCCTATGCCTACCTGGCGATGCAGGACGCGATCAAGGACGCCGGCCTGACCGAAGAGCAGGTTTCCAACCCGCGTACCGGCCTGGTGGCTGGCTCCGGCGGGGCCTCGACCCTGAACCAGATGGAAGCACTGGACACCCTGCGTGAGAAAGGCGTCAAGCGTGTCGGCCCCTACCGCGTCACCCGCACCATGGGCAGCACCGTCTCGGCGTGCCTGGCCACCCCGTTCAAGATCAAGGGCCTGAACTACTCCATCTCATCGGCCTGCGCCACCTCGGCACACTGCATCGGCACCGCCCTGGAGCAGATCCAGTGGGGCAAGCAAGACATCGTCTTCGCCGGTGGCGGTGAAGAAGAGCACTGGAGCCAATCGTTCCTGTTCGATGCCATGGGTGCCTTGTCGACCAAGCGCAACGATACGCCAGAACTGGCTTCGCGCGCTTACGATGCCGACCGTGATGGCTTCGTCATCGCTGGCGGCGGCGGTATGGTCGTGGTCGAGGAACTGGAACACGCCCTCGCCCGTGGCGCCAAGATCTACGCCGAAATCGTCGGCTACGGCGCGACCTCCGACGGCTACGACATGGTTGCCCCAAGCGGCGAAGGTGCCATTCGCTGCATGCAGCAGGCACTGGCCACCGTCGACACCCCGATCGATTACCTGAACACCCACGGCACCTCGACGCCGGTCGGCGACGTTGCCGAAATCAAAGGCGTTCGCGCCGTGTTCGGCGACAAGGCGCCCAAGATCAGCTCGACCAAGAGCCTGTCGGGCCACTCGCTGGGTGCTGCTGGCGTGCATGAGGCGATCTACTGCCTGCTGATGATGGAGAACAACTTCATCGCCGGTTCCGCCAACATCGACGAACTGGATCCGGAAGTCGCTGACCTGCCGATCCTGCGCAAAACCGAAGAAAACGCCAAGATCGACACGGTCATGAGCAACAGCTTCGGCTTTGGCGGCACCAACGCCACCCTCGTGCTCAAGCGCTGGACTGGCAAGTGATGCTTTGACGCTGTAAATGAAAACGCCCCGACTGGTTCGGGGCGTTTTCTTTTGTGTATGCCTGTGCCGCGCAGCGCTGCGCTGCGCTGCGGGCAGAGCGTCAGCGAGCCTTGGGCAAGACCGCCAGGAAGTTGTCCCGCGCCACCTGCTGCGCCACCTCCTGCGGCAAAGCATCCAGAAACGGCTCGAAGCCGTGCATCTGCTCCCCCACGCTGCCAAACTTGCCCACCACGTCAGACCCAAGCATGAAGCGCTCAGGGAAGCGCTCGACCAGCGCCAGCCAAGCCTTGCGCGGCACACCCTTGTCATCCAGCAGGTACGGCTTGAGCACAGTCCAGGACAAGTCGATATACAGGTTGGGGTAGTCCTCGAGCAGGCGCGTCAGCACCGGCAATAAAAAATCCATCTGCGTCTGATGCCGATGAATCTCCATGCTCGTGCCCGCGTGCGCCCAGATGAACCGAGTATGCGGATGATTACGCAACGGTTCTTCGATCTCGGCCAGGTAAAGCGGGTTGCGCTCACGCTTTGAGGTGATGTTCGAATGCAGCAGCACCGGCATGTCGCGTTCGGCTGCCAGGTGATAGATACGCGTCATGGCCTCGTTGTTGGCGCGGGGCGTGTCCCCGCTGGTGAGCGCAGTGAGGTCGTCGTGCCGGGTGAAGACTTCACCTATGCCCTGCCAGAGCCCAGGGTAGAGATCGAGCATGCGCTCGATATGGCTGACCGCATTCTTGTCTACCGGATTGAAACCGGTCAGGAAAGGGTGAAAGCGCTTGCGCTGCTCCGCCGGCAGCTTCTGCAGCGCCGCCGCCACGTAGGTGTCGGTTGCGCTGTACCAGTAGGCATCGGCGTCGTCACCGGCGTAGTAGCGCGGCCGCTTGGGCTCATCCTCGTGCCATTTCTTGGCCACCGGAATACCGGAAATCATCGAGTGATCGACACCGGCTTCATCCATGGCCTTGATCAGTGCAGACATGCCTTCAGTCTCCTGAAAGAAGTCCACATAGTGCAGGTGGGCGTCACTGTAGCGATAATCACGCGCCTGTGCCGCCTGGCACCACGTTACGCACAACAACAGGCAGGCCAGCACTCTGGCAATCATGGGGCAGCATCCTTCTCTGGGTATGAGCAGAATAGACCTGACGGGCTAGCCAGCGGTTCAGCCGTGCACGGCAAACCGCTATGCTGTTGCTATTTCCCACCGCCTGGAGCACAGCATGAGCAGCCCATTGGTCATTCGCCCGCGCGCCGAATCGGTCGAGGGCCAGCCGATCCTGCGCCCACTGCCGTCGGCGCAGTGCCGCAGCGTTGGCCCGTTCGTGTTCTTCGACCACATGCTCGAAACCGACTATGCGCCGGGCCATGGTATGGATATCCGCCAACACCCACATATCGGCCTGTCGACCCTGACCTACCTGTTCGAAGGCGCGATCCTGCACAAAGACAGCCTGGGCACCGAGCAGCGCGTTCTGCCTGGCGATGTCAGCTGGATGACTGCCGGCAGCGGTGTGGCGCATGTCGAGCGCACGCCTGCCGACGCCCTGGCCCACGGCTCACGCCTGCACGGGCTGCAGGTGTGGCTGGCATCGCCGCGTGAGCTGGAACAAAGCCCGCCGAGCTACAGCCATCACCCCGCCGCCAGCCTGCCCGTGAGCGATAGCCTTGGGGTACGCATTTGTATGATTGCCGGCAGCGGTTTTTGCCTGGAATCACCGGTGCCCGTGCTCTCCCCCACCCTTTATGCGCACGTACAGATGCAGCCGGCAACGACGCTGCTGATACCGCCTGACCACGTGCAGCGGGCGCTGTACCTGCTCGATGGCGAGTTGGTGCTGGGCGATGAGGATGTGGAGCCTTGCAGCCTGGTGGTGCTGCCGGAGGGCGAGGATGTGACGCTGTATGCGCAGGGCGAGTGCCAGCTGGTGCTGATTGGCGGGAAGCCGCTGGACGGGCCGCGGCGGATGAACTGGAATTTCGTGGCCAGTGACCCGGAACTGATCGAGCAGGCCAGAGCCCGCTGGGCTGCGGGAGATTGGCCGCAGGTGCCTGGGGAAACCTCAAGGATCGAGTTGCCCCGGTAGTTTTGGGGCTGCTCTGCAGCCCATCGCCGGCAAGCCACACACATGGACTTGCGCCGGCTTTTGGAAATTGGGCAAGACGGTTGCTTGCGCAGGTAAAGCGCAGGCCTGAAGAACGGCGCGGTCGGGGTGGGAGCCGGCTTGCCGGCGATGGGGCGCGAAGCGCCCCCGCTATGTCAGCGCTGGAACACTTCTGTCAGCAGGTTGTGCATCGAGCGGAAGGCCCGCTCCGAAGTGCGACGGTCATACTGCATCTTGCCCGGTACATTGGCACCCGGGTCAGTGAACGAGTGCACCGCGCCACCGTAGCTCAACAGCTGCCAATCCACCTTGGCCGCGTTCATCTCCTCCTCGAACGCCGGCAGCTGCTCCTTCGGCACCAGCGGGTCGGAGGCACCGTGCAGCACCAACACCGAGCCCTGGATACGTTTGGCATCTTCCGGGTTGGGGGTATCCAGCGTGCCGTGGAATGACACAGCAGCCCTCAGGTCAGCGCCATCGCGGGCCAACTCCAGGGCACAGCAGCCGCCGAAGCAGAAGCCGAACGTGGCCACCTTGCCGGGGGTCAGCAGTGCCTTGGATTGGGCCAGCAGCTGCGACAGTGCTTCGCGCATGCGCTTGCGCAGCTCAGCACGGTCATCCTTCAATGGCGTCATGGCCGCGCCCGCCTCTTCAGCATTGGCAGGGCGTACCGATTGCCCATACAAGTCGGCAATCAGCACCACGTAGCCCTTCTCGGCCACTTCCTTGGCAATGCGCTCGGCACCTTCGCCAATACCCATCCAGTTCGGCGCCATTACAAGCCCCGGGCGCCCCAGCGCACCGGGCTCATACACCAGGCGGCTTTCATACGTCTTGCCGGACAGGTGATAAACCAGCGATTCGACGATTACCTTGCTCATCAAGCACTCCTTGGGCATTCACCATTAAAAAAGCCCGCCGAAGCGGGCTTATCGATGCATCAACTCAAGCAGACAGCTCGACCAACAGCTTGTTCAGGCGACGAACGTAAGCCGCCGGGTCCTTCAAGCTGTCACCGGCCGCCAGCGCCGCCTGATCGAACAGGATGTGCGACAGCTCGGCAAAGCGGTCTTCGCTCTGCTCGTTGTCCAGCTTTTCGATCAGCGGATGAGTCGGGTTGAATTCGAAGATCGGCTTGGAGTCCGGCACCTTCTGCCCGCTGGCTTCGAGGATCTGGCGCATCTGCAGGCCCAGGTCCTGCTCACCGATGGCCAGGATTGCCGGCGAATCGGTCAGGCGGTGCGACACACGCACTTCGGCAACGCTCTCACCCAGCGCAGATTTCAAGCGCTCGACCAGGCCTTCTTTTTCCTTGGCGACTTCTTCCTGGGCCTTCTTGTCCTCTTCGGAGTCCAGCTTGCCCAGGTCCAGGTCGCCACGCGCGACATCGACGAAGGCCTTGCCGTCGAACTCGTTGAGGTAGCTCATCAGCCACTCGTCGATGCGATCGGTCAGCAGCAGCACCTCGATGCCCTTCTTACGGAAGACTTCCAGGTGTGGGCTGTTCTTGACCTGCGCGTACGACTCGCCGGTGAGGTAGTAGACCTTGTCCTGGCCTTCCTTGGCGCGCGCCAGGTAGTCGGCCAGGGAGACGCTCTGCTCGCCGCTCTCGTCATGGGTAGAGGCGAAGCGCAGCAAGCCGGCGATCTTCTCTTTGTTGGCGAAGTCTTCGGCCGGGCCTTCCTTGAGTACCTGGCCAAAGTTCTTCCAGAAGCCCTTGTACTGCTCGGGCTCGTTCTTCGCCAGCTTCTCCAGCATGTCCAGCACGCGCTTGGTCAGCGCGGTTTTCATCGAATCGATGATCGGATCCTTCTGCAGGATCTCGCGGGAGACGTTCAGAGACAGGTCATTGGAGTCGACCACACCCTTGATGAAGCGCAGGTACAGCGGCAGGAACGACTCGGCCTGGTCCATGATGAACACGCGCTGCACATACAGCTTCAGGCCGCGGGGCGCTTCACGCTGGTACAGATCGAACGGCGCGCGGGCCGGCACGTACAGCAGCGAGTTGTATTCGAGCTTGCCTTCGACCTTGTTGTGGCTCCAGGCCAGCGGGTTTTCGAAGTCATGGCCGATGTGCTTGTAGAACTCCTGGTATTCCTCGTCCTTGATTTCGGTACGCGGGCGGGTCCACAGGGCACTGGCGCGGTTGACGGTTTCCCACTCTTCGGCCGGCTGCTCTTCACCTTCGGCGGCTGCCTGTTCCTTGGGCAGCTGGATCGGCAGGGCAATGTGATCGGAGTACTTCTTGACCACGTTACGCAGGCGCCAGCCATCGGCGAATTCCTGCTCGTCCTTCTTCAGGTGCAGGACGATACGGGTGCCGCGCTGTGGTTTTTCGACGGTGGAAACTTCGAAGTCACCCTCGCCTTTGGACGACCAGTGCACACCCTCGGCGGCCGGCTGGCCAGCGCGACGGCTGAACACGTCGACCTTGTCGGCGACGATGAAGGCAGAATAGAAGCCCACACCGAACTGGCCGATCAGGTGCGAATCCTTCTTCTGGTCACCGGTGAGGTTCTTCATGAAGTCGGCCGTGCCAGACTTGGCGATGGTGCCCAGGTGAGTGATCACGTCTTCGCGGCTCATGCCGATGCCGTTGTCCTCGAGGGTCACGGTACCGGCGTCCTTGTCGAAACTCAGGCGAATTTTCAGGTCGGCATCGTTTTCGAACAGTTCTGGCTTGGCCAGGGCTTCGAAGCGCAGCTTGTCGGCGGCGTCGGAGGCGTTGGAAATCAGCTCACGCAGGAAGATTTCCTTGTTCGAGTACAGCGAGTGAATCATGAGGTGCAGCAGCTGCTTCACCTCGGTCTGGAAGCCCAGGGTTTCCTTTTGTGTTTCCACACTCATGGTCTTCAAAACTCCGATCTGATGGCAGTGGGCGCCTGCAGCCGAGTCGGCATGCATTAACGGCGGATGTCATGCAGATGGGGGCAGCCCTGACGATTTCAAGGGCTTTTCCGGCTCAATCTTGAAATGCGCGCGGGCAGTGGCGATCGGGGCCTGTCGATCGCCCTGCCAGGCCGTGATCGCCACATTGGTCACCCGCCGACCTTGGCGCCACAACTGGCACTGCGCATAGGTGTCGCGAAAATGCCCGGCGCGCAGGTAGTCGATGGAGAAATCGATGATCTTGGGAATGCTGGCGCTCTCGCTGTAGATCAGCAGATACAAGGCGGCAGAAAGCTCCATGAAGCCGGCGATCACACCCCCATGGATGGCCGGCAGCAAAGGGTTGCCGATGTTGTCGGGGTTGGCCGGCAGGCGGAACAGCAAATCATCGCCCTGGCGCTCGCAGGTGATGCCGATCAGGCCGGCATAAGGTATCAACGCCAGCAATGGCTGGTAATCGCCCACCGCATGGGCCGCGTTGAGCTGGCGACGTACGTCTTGGGGAATCATGCCCTGCCCTCCTTCAGCGCCTTGCCGAAGCGGATGCCACCTTTTACCTCCTGCCCCAGGCGCATGAAGGTGCCGACAACCTGGCATATCGGCTGGGCGGGGTCGTCCTGATAGGCCATGCCTCGGGTGAAGATCACGTCCCGAGTGACCCGATAGCACTGGGCATGACCATAGATGGGCTTGCCCGCCTCTGCCGGATGCATGTAGTCGATGCGAAGGTCCAGGGTTGGACATACCTCAAAGCTTGGCAGCACGCAAAGCGTGGCCATCCCGCAGGTGGTGTCCATCAGCGTGGTCAGGGCGCCGCCATGCACTGCGCCGGTCTGCGGGTTACCGACGATGGCCGGTGACCAGGGCAAGATCAGCGTCATGCCATCAGTGTCCGCCTGTTCCACACGCATCTGTAGCACTTGGCAATGTTTCAGTGCCGATAAAAAACGCTCGGCCATGGCTATCAAGCTTGAATCGGTCATCGGTACACCCCACTCCAGTTCACGGCCGCCGGCGCAAGCTACATCTGCATAAGTGTGATAAAAAGTCTATGCGCAATGCGGTGTTATATATCTGTAAACGATACGGAACTATTGCCGCACGGCCGAACTCGAAGGAACAAGTCACTTATTCCACCAAGGAGAAACACCCAATGCGTAAACCATTTGCTTTTGCTCTGATGCTGGCTGCTGCCATGGGCCTGGCTGCTTGCGATAAAGCGAGCGAAGACAAAGCCCAAGATGCGCAGGAACATGCCGAGCAAGCCCAGGAAAAAATGGGCGAAGCTCAGGATAAAATGAACGACGCCGCCGAGGAAAACGCCGAAGCTGCCAAAGATCAGGCTGAAGCCGAGCAGAAGGCTGCTGAAGAGGCCGCGCCGGCCACTCCGGCTACTGCACCCGCTGAGCCTGCCAAGCAGTAATAGCGACGCACAAAAAAACCCGACAATGTCGGGTTTTTTTATGCCTGTCGGCTATGGATTAAACGTTTCAGGTGTTTGTGCTGACGCCTTCCTTGCTGATCTCGGTAGGCGCACTTTCCGTCGGCGTGAAAACCATCACTTCCAGCACATCGGAGTGGAACTCCCGGCGATAAAGGATCAATACAACCCCGACACTCACGACCATGAACAACCCGGGGCTGATGAACCAAGTGAGCATGGCCATGCCGAAGTAATAAGCGCGCAAGCCAAAGTTGAACTGGTTGGCCGCCAGCGACAACACCCTCGCCGCCCGCAAAGCGAAAGCCTTGCGCTCAAGCTCACTGACCAGTCGCTCGCCTATCATGGGCGCAGACCCCACCAGCACTGCCGCAAAGTTGTATTGGCGCATGCACCAGCTGAACGTGAAGAACGCATAGACGAACACCATCGCCAGGCAAAGCAGCTTGATTTCCGACATGCCCTGCGAGGCCTGTTGCACGAGAGGCAGGTCGGCCAGCAGCGACAGGGCGCGGTCAGTGGCCCCCAGAACGGTCAGGATACCGGCCAGAATGATCAGGGTACTGGAGGCGAAGAACGACGCGTTGCGCTCCAGATTGCCGATGACACTGGCATCGGCGATGCGGTTGTCGCGCAGCAGCATGCGGCGCATCCAGTCTTCCCGGTACAGATGCAGGACACTGGCCAGGCAGGCGGTGTCGCGGCCCTTCCAGATGGCATAGCGGGTATAGCCGCCCCAGCAAAGCGCGAACCAGCACAGGGCCAACACGTTGTGAAGATTGCTTTGGATGAAATTCATGCAGTTTTCCCGAAGGCCAGGGCACAAGGATAGCAACCGCTGTTCGACGCCTGCGAGCACGCAAAGACACATCCACGCAATAAAAAACCCCGCATCCTCAGGGATGCGGGGTTCGGTGTACAGCCAGCGCGGGCACCCTACGGCTTGTGGCCGGTGCCAACGGCAGGCGTCAACCTGTCAGGCCAGCGCTTCACGCGGCTTGCCAAGCATGCGGTCGCACGCCACGGCAGCAACCAGTGTCACCACCGACGGCACGAGCCAGGCCAGGCCCTGATCGCTCAGCGGCAGGTGCGCCATGAAGTCCGGCAACACGTGGGCAATGCTGCTGCCCTTGATCGCGTCGACCATGCCGAACAACAGCGACACCAGCATGACTGGCGCCAGGATGCGCGTAGGCGAATTCCACAGGTCATTGACGAAGCTCAGCCCCACCACCACGATGCACGGCGGGTAGATGGCGGTCAGCACCGGGATCGAGAACATGATCAGCTTGGTCAGGCCCAGGTTGGAGATCAGCAGCGAGAAGCCCGCCAGGATCACCACCAGCGCACGGTACGACAGCGGCAGGATCTGGCTGAAGTACTCGGCGCATGCGCAGGTCAGGCCTACTGCAGTCACCAGGCAGGCCAGCGCGATCAGCACCGCCAGGAAGCCGCTGCCCAGCGAACCGAAGGTGTGCTGTACGTAGGCGTGCAATACCGCTGCACCGTTGGTGGCGCCAGCCGCGATATCATGGCTGCTGGCCCCCAGACGGAACAGGCTGATGTACACCAGCGCCAGGCCTACACCGGCAATCAGGCCGGCGATGATGGCATAGCGGGTGATCAGCTTCGGCGATTCGACGCCCCGCGAACGGATGGCATTGACGATCACGATGCCGAAGACCAGCGCACCCAAGGTGTCCATGGTCAGGTAGCCATCGGAGAAGCCTTTGGAGAAGGCCGCGGCAGCATAGGCGGGCTGCGCTTCACCAATGGTGCCAGCCGGCAGCGCGAACGCAGCGATGCCAAGGACCGCCAGGGCGATGATCTTCAGTGGCGCGAGGAAACGGCCCACGGTATCGAGCAACTTGCCCGGGTACATGGACACCGCCAGTACCACGATGAAGTACACCAGGCTGTAGATGAACAACGCCAGCGGGCTTTCGCCGGTGAGCGGTGCAACCCCCACTTCGAACGACACGGTCGCCGTGCGCGGGGTGGCGAACAGCGGGCCGACCGACAGGTAGCACACCGCCGCCAACAAGCCACCGAAGAACTTGCCGATCGGGCTGCTGAGTGCATCCATGCCACCACCGACCTTGGCCAGTGCGACCACGGTGATGACCGGCAGACCCACCGCCGTTACCAGAAAGCCCAGGGCGGCCATCCAGACATGCGGCCCGGACTGCAGGCCAACGATGGGGGGGAAGATGATATTGCCAGCGCCCACAAAAAGGGCAAACGTCATAAAGCCAAGCGCCAGGATATCCTGGCCTTTTAAAACTTTCATTTAGGGTAGTACCACACTGCTGAAATCGGGATTCGAGAAGGGATTTCCCCATGGGTGAGGGAAATGCTGCCCGGCTTGATGGGCCAGACCCGTTTAGCGTGTCGTTCCCTTTTGGGGTACGGGCACAGAGTGAACGCGTAGATTAACCGTTTTACCCGGCAAACGCACTGGCACAGTGCTGCCTGTCCGATGTGCGTACATGTTTGTCGTCTGGTTGACCGTGTTCAACGACAATTTATTGCTGATTCGAGCGAATGTCTGGTTGAAAAACCTGATGAGCTCGGTCGAATTTTCCGAACCTTTGGGTCGCGTTAACCGATCACAAAAACGACAAAGGCCACCCGAAGGTAGCCTTTGTGCGCGTGGGGGGTACTACGTAAAGCGGGTGCTACTTACTTCTTGGCTTCCCAGCCAGTCAGCTCGGCCAGGGCCTTGCCGATGTCAGCCAGGGAACGCACGGTCTTCACACCAGCGTCCTGCAGGGCGGCGAACTTCTCGTCCGCAGTACCCTTGCCGCCGGAAATGATGGCGCCAGCGTGGCCCATACGCTTGCCCGCAGGTGCAGTAACACCAGCGATGTAGGAAACGACAGGCTTGGTGACATTGGCCTTGATGTAGGCCGCGGCCTCTTCTTCAGCCGAACCGCCGATCTCACCGATCATGACGATCGCTTCGGTCTTCGGGTCTTCCTGGAACAGCTTCAGGATGTCGATGAAGTTCGAGCCTGGGATCGGGTCGCCGCCGATACCCACGCAGGTCGACTGGCCGAAACCGGCGTCGGTGGTCTGCTTGACCGCTTCGTAGGTCAGGGTGCCGGAACGCGACACGATACCGACCTTGCCTGGCAGGTGGATGTGGCCTGGCATGATGCCGATCTTGCACTCGCCCGGGGTGATGACACCTGGGCAGTTAGGGCCGATCAGGGTAACGCCCAGCTCGTCGCACTTGACCTTGGCATCGAGCATGTCCAGGGTAGGAATGCCTTCGGTGATGCAGACGATCAGCTTGATACCGCCGAAAGCTGCTTCCAGGATCGAGTCCTTGCAGAACGGAGCCGGAACGTAGATCACCGAAGCGTCAGCGCCGGTAGCTTCCACGGCTTCCTTGACGGTGTTGAACACCGGCAGGCCCAGGTGGGTGGTGCCACCCTTGCCCGGGGTAACGCCGCCGACCATCTTGGTGCCATAGGCGATGGCTTGTTCGGAGTGGAAAGTACCCTGCGAGCCGGTGAAGCCCTGGCAGATGACTTTGGTGTCTTTATTGATCAGGACGCTCATTACTTGCCCTCCGCAGCTTTGACAACTTGTTGAGCAGCGTCGGTCAGGCTGGTTGCCGCAATGATGTTCAAACCGCTTTCTGCCAGTACTTTTGCGCCCAGTTCGGCGTTGTTGCCTTCAAGGCGAACGACGACCGGAACCTTAACGCCAACTTCTTTCACTGCACCGATGATGCCTTCGGCAATCATGTCGCAGCGAACGATGCCGCCGAAGATGTTGACCAGAACGGCCGCGACATTGCTGTCGGACAGAATGATCTTGAACGCTTCGGTAACGCGCTCTTTGGTAGCACCGCCACCAACGTCGAGGAAGTTGGCTGGCTTGCCGCCGTGCAGGTTGACGATGTCCATGGTACCCATGGCCAGGCCGGCACCGTTGACCATGCAGCCGATGTTGCCTTCCAGGGCAACGTAGTTCAGTTCGAACTTGGCAGCGTGGGCTTCACGGGCGTCGTCCTGCGACGGGTCGTGGAAGGTCTTCAGCTTAGGCTGACGGTACATGGCGTTGGCGTCGATGTTGATCTTGGCATCGAGGCAGTGCAGGTCGCCATCGGCCTTGATCACCAGCGGGTTCACTTCCAGCAGGGCCAGATCGTGATCCTTGAACAGCTTGGCCAGGCCAACGAAGATCTTGGCGAACTGTTGAACCTGCTTGCCTTCCAGGCCCAGCTGGAATGCCAGTTCACGCCCCTGGAACGGCTGAGCGCCGACCAGCGGGTCGATGGTAGCCTTGAGGATCTTCTCAGGCGTTTCGTGAGCGACTTTCTCGATGTCCACGCCACCTTCGGTGGAGGCCATGAACACGATACGGCGGCTCGAACGATCCACTACAGCGCCCAGGTACAGCTCTTTGGCGATGTCAGTGCAGGATTCGACCAGAATCTTGGAGACGGGTTGACCGTTGGCATCGGTCTGGTAGGTAACCAGATTCTTGCCCAACCACTGTGCAGCGAACGCCTTGGCGTCTTCCTTGCTGCGAACCAGCTTGACGCCGCCCGCCTTACCGCGACCACCAGCGTGGACCTGGGCTTTGACAACCCACTCGGAACCGCCGATCTTGTCGCAGGCTTCTGCAGCTTGCTCAGGGGTATCGACCGCGAAACCCTTGGAAACTGGCAGGCCGTACTCAGCGAACAGCTGCTTACCCTGATACTCGTGAAGATTCATGCTTTTTACCGTCTTCGTTAGGTACTGCGCTTCGGCGCTGCGCCATTACTGGCGCCGCACCACCTGTGACCGTTGACCCCGGTTTTCCCGTGTGATCCGGTCCGGCGGACGTTCCGCGGTGAGTCATGCACGCAAGACTCACGACGGGCAGCCCGCCGTGGTTTCTTATAATTAACGCTTCTTACGGTTGGCCACGTGAATGGCGCCGCCATTCACTGCCAGCGCTGCTTCATGCAACGCTTCGGACAGGGTTGGATGGCTGAAGACCATCATGCCCAGATCCTCGGCACTGGTGCCGAATTCCATTGCGATTGCGCCCTGCTGAACCAGTTCGGCAGCCGACGGGCCAATCACGTGTACACCCAGAACGCGGTCGGTCTTGGCATCAGCGATGACCTTGACGAAACCACCGGTGTCGTTGGCCGCCATCGCACGGCCGCTGGCCGCGAACGGGAAGGTGCCTACGTTAACCTCAACACCCTCGGCCTTCAAGGCTTGTTCGGTCTTGCCGACCCACGCGATTTCCGGGTGGGTGTAGATAACCGAAGGGATCAGGTCGTAGTTCATCTGGGCCTTGTGGCCCTTGATGCGCTCGACGACCATGATGCCCTCTTCCGAGGCCTTGTGCGCCAGCATCATGCCGCGCACCACGTCGCCGATGGCGTAGACGCCCGGCACGCTGGTCGCGCAGTGATCGTCAACGAAGATGTAGCCACGCTCGTCGATGTTGACACCGCTGTCGGAGGCCAGCAGGTCGGTGGTCACCGGGCGACGACCAACCGCGACGATCAGCTTGTCGAAGGTGATCTTCTGCTCGCCATCGGCATTGGTGTAGGTCACTTCGACTTCGTCGCCGTTGACTTTCGAGCCGGTGACGCGAGCGCCCAGCTTGATGTCCAGGCCTTGCTTGGTCAGGGTCTTCTGGGCTTCTTTCGACACTGCGGTGTCGGCAGCCATCAGGAAGGTGTCCAGGGCTTCCAGGACGGTGACTTCAGCACCCAGGCGAGCCCATACCGAACCCAGCTCCAGGCCGATCACGCCAGCACCGATCACGCCCAGGCGCTTGGGAACCGACTGGAATTCCAGGGCGCCGGTGGAGTCGACGATGACGTTCTGGTCGACCGGAGCCGGCGGAATGTCGATCGGACGCGAGCCGGAGGCCAGGATCACGTTTTCGGCTTCGATGATTTCGGTGGTGCCGTCAGCCTTGGTGACTTCGACTTTCTTGCCAGCCAGCAGTTTGCCGTGGCCCTGGATCGAAGTGACGCCGTTGGCCTTGAACAGGGTGGCAACGCCACCGGTCAGGTTCTTGACGATGCCAGCCTTGCGGCCAACCATCGCGGCGACGTCCATCTTCACTTCGCCGGTGGAGATACCGTGGACGTTGAAGCTCTCTTTGGCTTCCTTGTACTTCCAGGAGCTGTCCAGCAGCGCCTTGGAGGGGATGCAGCCTACGTTCAGGCAAGTGCCGCCCAGGGCCAGCTTGCCCTCGGCGTCGGTGTACTTCTCGATACAGGCAGTCTTCAGACCAAGTTGGGCAGCCTTGATGGCAGCCACATAGCCGCCAGGACCTGCACCAATCACCACTACATCGAATTTCTGGGTCATAAAAGATTCCTTTTTAACTTCAAGCGGCAAGCTGCAAGCCGCAAGACCAGCAGGCTTCGGCTTGAAGCGTGCGGCTTGCAGCTTACAGCTGCGCGATTAGATGTCCAGCAGCAGGCGGGACGGATCTTCCAGCAGGTTCTTGATGGTGACCAGGAAGGTTACCGCTTCCTTGCCGTCGATCAGGCGGTGATCGTACGACAGCGCCAGGTACATCATCGGGCGGATAACCACTTGGCCGTTGATGGCCATCGGGCGCTGGATGATGTTGTGCATGCCGAGAATGGCGGCCTGCGGTGGGTTGACGATCGGGGTCGACATCATCGAGCCGAAGGTACCACCGTTGGTGATGGTGAAGGTGCCGCCGGTCATTTCTTCGATCGACAGTTTGCCGTCACGGGCTTTCTTGCCGAAGGTGGCGATGCCGTTCTCGATTTCAGCCAGGCTCATCGATTCGGCGTTGCGCAGTACCGGTACTACCAGGCCACGGTCGCTGGAGACGGCAACGCCGACGTCGGCGAAGCCGTGGTAGACGATGTCGTTGCCGTCGATCGAGGCATTGACCGCCGGGAAACGCTTCAGCGCTTCGGTGGCAGCCTTGACGAAGAACGACATGAAGCCCAGGCGCACGCCGTTGTGGGTCTTCTCGAACAGGTCCTTGTACTTCGAACGCAGGGCCATGACTTCGGTCATGTCGACTTCGTTGAAGGTGGTCAGCATCGCCATGTTGGACTGGGCTTCGACCAGACGCTCGGCGATCTTGGCACGCAGGCGGGTCATCGGCACACGCTTCTCGGTGCGATCGCCAGCAGCGGTCACCACCGGAGCGGCAGCGGCAGGCTTGGCAGCAGGAGCAGCGGCAGGCGCGGACTTCTTGTTGGCAACTGCGGCAACCACGTCTTCCTTGGTGATGCGGCCACCCTTGCCGGTACCGGCAACGGTCGCCAGGTCGATGCCGTTCTCTTCAGCCAGCTTGCGCGCGGCTGGAGCGGCGACCGGGTCATCTTCGCCGGCGTCGGCGGCAGGGGCAGCGGCAGCCGGAGCAGCAGCGGCCGGAGCGGCTGCAGGTGCGGCGGCGGCAGCACCACCTTCCACGATCGAACCCAGCACTTCGTCGGACAGGACGGTATCGCCCTCGCCCTTGACGATGTCGCCCATCACGCCATCGGCGGTAGCCAGGACTTCCAGGACGACCTTGTCAGTCTCGATGTCGACGATCAGCTCGTCACGCTTGACGGCTTCGCCCGGCTTCTTGTGCCAGGTGGCAACGGTGCCATCGGCAACCGATTCCGGGAAGGTTGGGGCTTTGATCTCGATAGCCATTAGCAGTGTTTCCTTAAATTCGGTTTCAAGTGCGCGAAGGCGTTAGACAGTGAAGGCGTCTTGCAGCAGTTTTTCCTGCTGTTCGGCGTGCTTCGAAGCGTAACCACAAGCTGGCGCGGCGGAAGCGTCGCGGCCTGCGTATTCCAGGACCAGCGCCTTGTTGTGGCGGCCCAGGATACGGCGCATGTGGTGCTGGCTGCTGTACCAGGCGCCCTGGTTCATCGGCTCTTCCTGACACCAGACGGCATGCTTGAGGTTGGTGTACGGCGCCAGGATGTCGACCAGGTCGTCTTCCGGGAACGGGTACAGCTGCTCGATACGCACGATCGCGATGTCTTCGCGGCCTTCGGCACGGCGTTTTTCCAGCAGGTCGTAGTAGACCTTGCCACCACACAGCACCAGGCGTTCGACCTTGGCAGGATCCAGGGTGTCGATTTCCGGGATCACGGTCTGGAACGAACCTTCTGCAAGGTCCTCCAGGGTCGACACGGCCAGCTTGTGGCGCAGCAGCGACTTGGGCGTCAGCACGATCAGCGGCTTGCGCAGCGGACGGATGACCTGACGACGCAGCAGGTGGTAGATCTGTGCCGGAGTCGTCGGTACGCAGACCTGAATGTTGTGCTCGGCGCACAGCTGCAGGTAACGCTCCAGGCGCGCGGAGGAGTGCTCCGGGCCCTGCCCTTCATAGCCGTGCGGCAGCAGCATGGTCAGACCGCACAGGCGGCCCCACTTGTGCTCACCGCTGGTGATGAACTGGTCGATCACCACCTGCGCACCGTTGGCGAAGTCGCCGAACTGGGCTTCCCAGATCACCAGCGCATTCGGCGTGGTGGTCGAGTAGCCGTATTCGAAGGCCAGTACCGCTTCTTCCGACAGGAAGGAGTCGTACAGGTCAAAGCGCGGCTGGCCCGGGAACAGGTTCTGCAGCGGCACGTAAGTGCTGGCGTCCTTCTGGTTGTGCAACACCGCGTGGCGGTGCGAGAAGGTGCCACGGCCGATGTCCTGGCCGGTCATGCGGATCGGGTGACCTTCGAACTGCAGGGTGGCGTACGCCATGGTCTCTGCATAACCCCAGTTGATCGGCAAGCCACCGGCCTGCATCTTCTGACGGTCTTCGTAGATCTTCGACACCTGACGCTGGACGACGAAGCCTTCCGGCAGCTCGAGCAGCTTGGCCGACAGGTCCTGCAGGGTCTTGAGGTCGAAACGGGTGTCGTGACGCGCAGTCCAGGCGTGGCCCAGGTATGGACGCCAGTCGACGAACAGCTCGCGGTTCGGCTCCTTGACCAGGCTCTTGACCACGTGCAGGCCGTTGTCCAGCGCATTGCGGTACTCGTCGATCTTGGCCTGGGCGCGCTCGGCATCGATGCGACCGGCCTGGATCAGCGCCTCGGCGTACAGCTCACGGGTGGTGCGCTGCTTGCTGATCTGCTGATACATCAGCGGCTGGGTACCGTTGGGCTCGTCGGCCTCGTTGTGGCCGCGACGGCGGTAGCAGACCAGGTCGATGACCACATCACGCTTGAACTGCATGCGGTAATCGATGGCCAGCTGGGTGACGAACAGCACCGCTTCCGGGTCATCGCCGTTCACGTGCAGGATCGGCGCCTGGATCATCTTGGCAACGTCGGTGGCGTACTCGGTGGAGCGCGCGTCCAGCGGGTTGCTGATGGTGAAACCAACCTGGTTGTTGATCACGATGTGCACAGTACCGCCGGTCTTGAAACCGCGGGTCTGCGACATCTGGAAGGTTTCCATGACCACGCCCTGGCCTGCGAATGCAGCGTCACCGTGGATCGAGATCGGCAGCACCTTGTCGCCGGCGGTGTCGTTGCGGCGGTCCTGACGGGCGCGCACCGAACCTTCGACCACCGGAGAGACGATTTCCAGGTGGGACGGGTTGAACGCCATGGCCAGGTGAACTTCGCCACCGGTGGTCATCACGTTCGAGGAGAAGCCCTGGTGATACTTCACGTCACCGGAGCCCAGCTCGTTCATCTTCTTGCCTTCGAACTCGTCGAACAGCTCGCGCGGGTTCTTGCCGAAGGTGTTGACCAGCACGTTCAGACGACCACGGTGGGCCATGCCGATCACGACTTCCTTGGTGCCGTAGGAGCCGGAACGCTGGATCATTTCGTCCAGCATCGGGATCAGGCTTTCGCCACCCTCAAGGCCGAAGCGCTTGGTGCCCGGGTACTTGGTGCCCAGGTACTTTTCGAGGCCTTCACCGGCCGTCACGCGCTCGAGCAGGTGAGCCTGCACGTCGGCGGAAAAGTCCGGGCGGCCGCGCACGCTTTCCAGGCGCTGCTGGAACCAGCTGCGCTGCTCGGAATCGACGATATGGGTGAACTCGGCGCCAATGGTGCGACAATATGTCTTCTGGAGCGCCTCGATGATCTCGCGTAGGCTCGCCTCCTCTTTGCCGATGTACAGGTCGCCGGCACGGAAGGTCGTATCAAGATCGGCATTGGTCAAGCCGTAGTGATTGATCGACAGGTCTACGGGCGCAGGGCGCTGCCACAACCCCAAGGGGTCGAGCTTGGCAGCCTGATGGCCGCGCATACGATAGGCCTGGATCAGTCGCAGAACTTCAACCTGCTTCTTCTCGTGTTCACTGCTCACGCTCCCGGCAGATACCGGTTGGGCGCGGCGCTGGTTCTTTGCCAGCAGTACGAAATGGTCGCGGATTGTCGAGTGCGATACATCAGTAGCGGTGCTGCCGTCGGCGGGCAACTTCTGGAAGTAAGTGCGCCACTCTTCTGGCACAGCGTTAGGGTCGTGCAGGTAGAGCTCGTAGAGCTCTTCCACATATGCAGCGTTACCACCTGAAAGGTGGGCGCTTTCCCACATGCGCTGCATCACGCTTTCTTGCATGCTTGGTCACCCTCGGTTAGGGGACTGATCGGCGAGAGCCACAGCAAACCTGGAAAAGTCCGAACACAGCGACTGAACCACGCCACTTGGATCCTGCTGATTTTCCGGGTACCAGCCCGGAAAGCCCCTGCTGGTCTCATATCTTCATAGGTATCGAGCGCGGGCTTTGTGGGCCCTTGCTCAGGTTTTACCTCAGTGCGGGCTCACCACCCGCACCTCGGCTTACTGCAGTTACAACGCTTTGAATCAGGTGCCGCTTTGCAGCAGCATGTTACGTACGTGGCCGATTGCCTTGGTCGGGTTCAGACCCTTCGGGCAAACGTTGACGCAGTTCATGATCCCGCGGCAGCGGAAGACGCTGAACGGGTCATCCAGGGACGCCAGGCGCTCCTGGGTCTTGGTGTCACGGCTGTCGGCCAGGAAGCGATAGGCCTGCAGCAAGGCAGCGGGGCCCAGGAACTTGTCCGGGTTCCACCAGAAGGACGGGCAGGAAGTCGAGCAGCAAGCGCACAGGATGCACTCGTACAGCCCGTCCAGCTTGTCGCGATCTTCCGGCGACTGCAGACGCTCGATGGCCGGGGCCGGCGTGTCGTTCTGCAGGAACGGTTTCACCTTCTCGTACTGCTTGTAGAAGATGCTCATATCGACGACCAGGTCACGAATGACCGGAAGACCAGGCAACGGGCGCAGAACCAGCTTGTTACCCTTGACCACGCCGGACAGCGGCGTGATGCAGGCCAGGCCGTTCTTGCCGTTCATGTTCATGCCATCGGAACCGCAAACGCCTTCACGGCAGGAGCGACGGTACGAGAAGCCCTCGTCCTTCTCCTTGATCAGCGCCAGCACGTCCAGCACCATCAGGTCCTTACCGCCGGTATCGACGTCGAACGACTCCATCTTGGGTGCCGAGTCGGTATCCGGGTTGTAGCGATAAACTTCGACTTTCAACATAGCAGTCACCCTCAATAAGTCCGGACTTTTGGTTCGAAGGCTGGAACAGTCTTCGGCGCAAAGTTGACGCCACGCTTGGCCACGCGCTTCTCACCCGGGTAGTACAGGGTGTGGCACAGCCAGTTTTCGTCGTCACGGTCTTCGAAGTCTTCACGGGCGTGAGCGCCGCGGGACTCTTTACGGGCTTCGGCCGCGATGGCGGTAGCTTCGGCGACTTCCAACAGGTTCTGCAGCTCCAGCGCTTCGATACGCGCGGTGTTGAAGGCCTGGGACTTGTCGTTGATCTTGACGTTGGCGATACGCTCACGCAGGCCGGCCAGCTGCTCGATACCCTTGAGCATGTATTCACCGGTACGGAACACACCGAAGTAGTTCTGCATGCAGCTCTGCAGCTCGCGCTTGAGGCTGGCAACGTCTTCGCCAGTGGAGCGCTCGTTGAGCTTGTTCAGGCGGTTCAGCGCAACATCGATGTCGGTGTCGCTGGCGTCGAGGTGCTCGATGCCGTCGCTCAGCGCCTTCTCCAGGTGCAGGCCGGCAGCACGGCCGAACACCACCAGGTCGAGCAGCGAGTTGCCGCCCAGGCGGTTGGCACCGTGAACCGATACGCACGCCACTTCACCTACGGCGAACAGGCCAGGAATGATGTGATCCTTGCCTTCTTCGTCCATGGTGATGGCCTGGCCATGAATGTTGGTGGCAACGCCACCCATCATGTAATGGCAGGTTGGAACGACCGGCACCGGCGCGACGACAGGGTCGACGTGGGCGAAGGTCTTGGACAGTTCGCAGATACCTGGCAGGCGGCTGTGCAGCACTTCCTCGCCCAGGTGATCCAGCTTCAGCAGTACGTGGTCCTTGTTCGGGCCCACGCCGTTGCCGGCGATGATCTCTTTGACCATGGAACGAGCCACCACGTCGCGGCCGGCCAGGTCTTTCGCGTTCGGCGCGTAACGCTCCATGAAGCGCTCGCCGTGGGCGTTGATCAGGTAGCCACCCTCACCGCGGCAACCCTCGGTGACCAGTACGCCAGCGCCGGCGATGCCGGTCGGGTGGAACTGCCACATTTCGATGTCCTGCACCGGCACACCGGCACGCAGGGCCATGCCGATACCGTCGCCGGTATTGATCAGGGCGTTGGTGGTGGAGGCGTAGATACGACCCGCACCGCCAGTGGCCAGCACGGTGGCCTTGGACTTGATGTACATGGTTTCGCCGGTTTCGATGCAGATCGCGATCACACCGACGAAGGCGCCTTCCTGGTTTTTCACCAGATCAACGGCGTAGTACTCGTTGAGGAAGGTGGTCCCGGCTTTCAGGTTGCCCTGGTACAGGGTGTGCAGCAGCGCGTGACCGGTACGGTCGGAGGCTGCGCAAGTACGAGCAGCCTGGCCGCCCTTGCCGAAGTCCTTGGACTGGCCACCGAACGGACGCTGGTAGATACGGCCGGTTTCGGTACGCGAGAACGGCAGGCCCATGTGGTCCAGCTCGAAGACCGCAGCCGGGCCTTCCTGACACATGTATTCGATAGCGTCCTGGTCACCGATGTAGTCGGAACCCTTGACGGTATCGTACATGTGCCAGCGCCAGTCGTCGTTCGGGTCGGCCGAAGCGATGGCGCAGGTGATGCCGCCCTGGGCGGATACAGTGTGCGAACGGGTCGGGAAGACCTTGGTGACCACGGCAGTCTTGTGACCGCCCTGGGCCAGCTGCAGCGCTGCGCGCATGCCGGCGCCGCCGCCACCGATGATGATGGCGTCGAAGGAAATGGTTGGAATGCTAGCCATGGATCAGATACCCCAGAGAATCTGCACACCCCAGACGAAGTAAGCGAACATCGCAACGCCGCATACCGCCTGGAACAGGAAACGAATCGCAGTTGCCGACTTGCCGAACGACATTGGCGTCAGGTAGTCGGTTGCAATGGTCCACATGCCGACCCAGGCGTGAGCGCCCAGGGCAACGAGGGCCAGCAGACTGAAGATCCGCATCGCGTTGTTGGAGAACAGACCATGCCACTGGGTGTAGTCGATGCCTGGGTGGGCGACCACGTAGCCGATCAGGAAGAGAAAGTAAGCCGCGAGAACGACCGCCGAGACGCGCTGCGCCATCCAGTCATAGAGGCCCGAACGCGACAGGTTCGTGACATTGGTTACCATACCCAAACTCCCACCAGAACGATCAGCACCACGGAGATGACGATCACGATTTTCGAGCCCAGCTTGCCGCCTTCCAGCGTCTCACCGATGCCCATGTCCATGATCAGGTGACGCACACCTGCCACGAGGTGATAAAGCAGGGCGGATAGCAGGCCCCAGGTCACGAACTTGGCCAGCGGGCTGGTCAGACACGCCTTCACCTCACCGAAGCCTTCCTCGGAACCCAGCGATTTGCCCAGTGCATAAAGCATGATGGCAAGGCCGAGGAACAGGATGACGCCGGAGATACGGTGCAGGATGGACGTGTACGCTGTGACGGGGAGCTTGATGGTCCTTAGGTCTAGGTTTACAGGTCGTTGGCTTTTCACGGCTTTTTTCACACTGAAGAGCCCCTAGCGAATCAGGGCAAAGTTGTTGGTAAGTGTACTGGTCAGGTACCCACCACCCAGGGAACGGCGACCCCCAGCAGTTCGGGCTTGCAAGCCCCTGGCGGTCGGGTGCCGAGTATAGACAGTTAGGCTGCTTATGACAACGTGACGGGGTAGCCCAAATAGCGCATTGCCTTTAGCGAGCAAAAGGCGTAAATGGGCGAGAATTTCGCGAAAAATCAGGCCTCAGAGCGGGTTTCAACCAGCCTTTAGGCAAATTGACATTCGAATTTACTTCTCTATAGTGGTGCGGGCCCTGCGTGGGGGGTCTGTCTGATGATTTCAAGCATTAATAGGAGGCCACATGGCTGACAAAAAAGCGCAGTTGGTCATCGAGGGCGCTGCCCCCGTCGAGCTGCCCATTTTAACCGGCACCGTTGGTCCTGATGTAATCGACGTCCGCGGGTTGGGGGCCACTGGTCACTTCACCTTCGACCCTGGTTTCATGGCGACCGCTTCGTGCGAGTCGAAGATCACCTATATCGACGGCGACAAGGGCGTGCTGCTGCACCGCGGCTACCCCATCGAACAGCTCGCCGAGCAATCGGACTACCTGGAAACCTGCTACCTGCTGCTCAACGGCGAACTGCCCAATGCCGAGCAGAAGGCCCAGTTCGTCAGCACCGTCAAGAACCACACCATGGTTCATGAGCAGCTGAAGTCCTTCTTCAACGGTTTCCGCCGCGACGCCCACCCGATGGCCGTGATGTGCGGCGTGGTCGGCGCCCTGTCGGCGTTCTACCACGACTCCCTGGACATCAATAACCCGCAACACCGCGAAATTTCCGCGGTGCGCCTGGTCGCCAAGATGCCGACCCTGGCCGCGATGGTTTACAAGTACTCCATGGGCCAGCCGATGATGTACCCGCGCAACGACCTGTCGTACGCGGAAAACTTCCTGCACATGATGTTCAACACCCCGTGCGAGATCAAACCGATCAGCCCGGTGCTGGCCAAGGCCATGGACAAGATCTTCATCCTCCATGCCGATCACGAGCAGAACGCCTCCACCTCCACCGTCCGCCTGGCTGGCTCTTCGGGTGCCAACCCGTTCGCCTGTATCGCCGCCGGTATCGCCGCACTGTGGGGCCCTGCCCACGGCGGTGCGAACGAAGCCGTGCTGACCATGCTCGATGAAATTGGCGATGTCTCGAACATCGACAAGTACATCGCCAAGGCCAAGGACAAGAACGACCCGTTCAAGCTGATGGGCTTCGGTCACCGCGTTTACAAGAACCGCGACCCGCGCGCCACCGTGATGAAGAAAACCTGCGACGAAGTCCTGGGCGAACTCGGCATCAAGAACGACCCGCAGCTGGAATTGGCGATGCGCCTGGAAGAGATCGCCCTGACCGATCCGTACTTCATCGAGCGCTCGCTGTACCCGAACGTCGACTTCTACTCGGGCATCATCCTGAAGGCGATCGGCATTCCAACCAGCATGTTCACCGTGATCTTCGCCCTGGCACGTACCGTGGGCTGGATCTCGCACTGGAAAGAAATGCTCTCCAGCCCGTACAAGATTGGCCGCCCGCGCCAGCTGTACACCGGCGAGCAGCAGCGTGACATCGTTGAGCTGAAAGACCGCAAGTAAGCCAAGGTTTTGGGGCCGCCTTGCGGCCCATCGCCGGCAAGCCGGCTCCCACAGGGATTGCGCCAGCTTTTAAAAGTTGGGCAAGACAGTTGTTCCCGCAGGGGGCATTTGGCTGTACCTGTGGGAGCCGGCTTGCCGGCGATGGGCTGCGTAGCAGCCCCAAACACTACCTGATTGCCATTAGCCCTCAAGCAGCCTTTTCATTGCACCCCCTCCTGCACCGGCCTTAATTCTTCTCAGCCCGCTCGCGCAAGCTTTTCAGGGTATTGAACGGCGCATCCACCACGAACTTGTTGGCCACCATGGCCGGCACACTGCCACCCGGCTCGGTGTGCACCTGATAGGTCACTTCTGTACTGCCGCCCTTGGGCACCAATTTCCAGAAGCCTTCGACTTTCGCCACCCTTACGAAGCCCTTCTCTTCAGGGATATAAGACGGCTCACCTTTGAGGTTACGCGTCAGGCTGCCATCCGCGCCTTTGACGGTAGTGACCAGCAATACCGAATCGCGCGGCGTTACCGGCCACGGCGTATTGAACTGGGTGTAGGTCCAGCTCTGATCACCTTCGTGCTTGAGCAACTTCTGCGACTTGCACTCGTGAATCCACGCACAAGCCCCGGCCACATCCTCCTGCAGCGCCTCGACCTTGGCCAGCGGCGCCTTGATCACGGTGACACCGCGATAGGCCTTGTACTTGGAGCCCGGCACTTCGCTGAGGGACACCGTGATGCCCTCCTCGTCCTTGGCCACCTGCCAGTTTTCCGCCCAGGCGGCAGGCGCCAGCAGGACACCCATGCCACACAGCAGTGCAATACGCTTGAACGATCTCATCATCTTTATCCTTGTTGTCGAAGATCCAGCTTTGTCACGCCGCCGTCATCTGCTCCCACCAACCGAGAATCCTGATTGCCTCGTCGCGATCATGGCCGCACACCTCGACATCCGCCTTGAACCCACCACAGACCGCCGGCCGCTCGGGCATGCCGAACAGGTCGCAAAGGTTGTCGACGGTCAGGTGCAGGCAGCGCACGCCAGCCGGCTTGCCATCTGGCATGCGGGGCATGGCTGAAGTGATGGACGGGGCGATGCAGCAGGCACCGCAACCCTCACGGCATTTCATACAATCAGGACTCCCTGGAACAAAACGGGACGAACGTCCCCGGATACTAACCGCTCAAACATACGTTTGAAATTGCTGGCCCGATGAAATCTGTAGTGACCCAGCAGTCAGTTGCGCCCGACTACTGACGGAACTCAAAGTCGATGGCCGCCCCTTCCACATCACGGCGACTGTCGTTGCGCATCTGCAATTGCATTTCGTTGCTGATCAACCGCCCATTGAGCTGAAACGGGCTATCGTCGCTGTGAGGCTTTTCGGTGAACATGGCCGGCAGCAAAGGTTTGCGCCGGGTAGCAGCGCTGCCGACATCAGGCTCGAGCTCATTGACCATGTCGGCCGGCAAGCTGAGGTCGAGCTTTGCCCTGGGCACCGGTTTGGCCACAGCTTTGCTCACTGGCTTGCGCGGTACCTTGCGCTTGGCTTTGGGCTTGGGCTTGGGCTTGGCAGACTGCTTGGCCGATGCCTTTTCAGCCGCCGCGCCCTGATGCGCCGATGCGGCAGGCTGCGCCGCCTGGGCAAGGCCACAAGGCGCCCAGAGCGGCGCGAGGCAAAAAATCAGGGCAACGCTACGCAACAGTTTCATGGACATCGGCTGGCAGGCTGGAAATGTGCGTATGCTCTCTGTTCCGACCGCACCTGGCAAGCGTTACACAAGCGCAGTTACAGACTCCCTGCACAATTGCTGGGCGAGCATACCCAGTGTCATCACCGCCCGTTCGGCTTCCTTGTTCCACGGAATGCCACAGTTGAGCCGGATGCAGTGGTTGAACTGCTCGGTATTACTGAAGATAAGCCCGGGGGCGATACTGATCCCCTGCTCCAGCGCACGCACATGCAGCTCTTGAGTATTGACCCGCCCCGGCAGGCTGACCCACAGAATGAAGCCCCCCGTGGGCCGGGTCATCTGCGTACCCTCAGGGAAGTGCTGCTGCACCGCCAACTGGTAGGCACTGAGGTTCTTGCGGTACTCCTGACGGATATAGCGCAGGTGGCGATCATAGCCGCCGTTCTCCAGATAAGCCGCCACCCCCATCTGCGTGACACTGCACGCCGAGTGAGTGGTGAAGGTCTGCAGCCGCTGGATTTCCTCCTGGTATCGCCCCGCCACCATCCAGCCGACACGCACGCCGGGTGACAAGGTCTTGGAAAAGCTCGAGCAGTAGATCACACGATCCAGCCTGTCGAATGCCTTGAGCGCTTTGGTCTTGCCCTGCTCGAACATCAACTCGCCATAGATGTCGTCCTCGACGATCTGGATGTCGAAGTCCGAAGCCAGGCGCAACAACTGCTTCTGCCGCTCTTCGGGAATCGTGCCGCCGAGCGGGTTGCTCAGACGCGTGGTCAGCACCAGCGCCTTGATCGACCATTGATTGGCCGCCAGTTGCAGCGCCTCCAGACTGATCCCGGTGGACGGGTCGCTGGGGATCTCGATCACCTTCAGCCCGAGCAAATCAGCCAGCTGCAGCAGGCCGTAATAGGTGGGCGACTCGGCAGCGATCAGGTCCCCCGGGCGGGTCAGCACGCGCAACGACATCTGAAGGGCATCGACACAGCCATGGGTGACGATCACTTCACTGGGATCGACCAGCACACCCGCATCGCGCATGCGGATCGCAATCTGCCGACGCAACGGCTCGAAGCCTGGGCTGAACATGTAGCTGAAAGCTCGCGGGCTGTGAAAGCGCGTGACCTTGGCGATCTGCTGATGCAAGGCGCGCACCGGCAGGTAGTCGACATGGGGAACGGCGGCACCGAACGCGAACACGCCATCACGACGAGCCTCGGTCAATACCTGCTGGATGATGCTCGCGCGAGTGACCAGGCCGGGGCGCTCGACCCTGGCAATGTCAGGCGTCTGCGCAGTCAACGCCGGGGTCTGGTGCACGTAGTAGCCCGACTGCGGCCGAGCGCGGATCAGCCCTTGGTCTTCGAGATTGGCATAGGCCTGCAGCACCGTGGCATGGCTGACGTTGAGCTGGGCGCTCATCTTGCGCACGGACGGCACGCGCTCGCCTGGCTGGTAGACACCACGGCGGATGTCATCGGCCAGTTGCTGGGCGATACGCTGATACAGCAGCAGGTTGGTCATGGCGATATCTCGACGCGCGGACGGGCTCATTGTTCTTGTACGACTCACTTACGGTAGAGGATACCGTAACAGTTGCAAAGTGTACTGGGACAGATTGCACAATAGTCGACATTACAGTGGCGTGGCCGCTATCGAAAGGGTTAGCCAGCGCGCCTCTTCGCCAGCCACGAAGAGGCGCCAGCGGTCAGCGTGCCGGGGCCAGCCTTCCTTTGTCATCGGAGAAGACGATTTCCACCCGGCGGTTCTGCGCCCTGCCGCGCTCCGAGGCATTGGCCTCGATCGGGTACTGGTCGCCATACCCTTCAACCTGCAGACGCTTTTCGTCGACACCCAGGTCGACCAGCATGTCGGCCACGGCCTGCGCCCGGTCGCGCGACAGCTTGAGGTTATCTTCCGGCGCGCCGGTGTTGTCGGCGTAGCCCTCGATCCGCACCACCCGGCGCGGGTTGAGCTGAAGGAACTGGACCAATTTGAGCACCGTGCGGCTGGCCGAATTCTTGAGGTCCGCACGGCCGGTATCGAACAGGACATCGCCCAGGGTCATCACCAGCCCGCGATCGGCCTGCTGCGAGGCCAACGCGGCGATCTGCGCTTCAACCCATTCACCCTGCTGCTGCACGCTGGCCAGCTTGGCCTCGCGCAACGCCAGCTGCAGCCGCTGGCGCTCAAGGTCGAGCTTGGCCAAGCGCTCCTGATTCAGCGCCAACTTCGCGTGCTCACCGGCGATTTCACTGTAACGCTGGCTCAGATACGCATAGTGGCGCACGTCGCTACCGGTACCGATGTAGCTGGACAGGCGCTCGGCGCGGGCCAGCGATTCACCAGCCCGGATCACATCACGTGGTGCGCTGCGCAGTACAGCGGAGTCATCCTTGACCTTCTGAAAGGCCACGGAGGCATCGTCCAGCGCCGCGGCACTGCGCTGACTGGCGCACCCCTGCAGGCCGCCAGCCAGTGCCAGCAATGCCAGCGCCGCCATCGGTTTGAAGCACTTCATGGCTGCACCTCCAGCTGCTTGCGCAAGCGCTTGACCCGCGACTGCAATACGTCGAGCTGCTCCTCACTCTTCTGGTTGAGTACCCGCGCCTCGGCCAGACGGGCATCGAGCTCGGCCTGCTCGGCACGCATACGGGCGTCGCGATAGTCTTCGGTCAGCATGTCGCTCTTGGCGCGGGCGAGCTTGTCTTCGGCAAGCTTCAACTCCTCCACCTGGTCGGTGGCGCCGACCGCCCTGGCCTGTTCCAGCGCCTGCTCGGAAATACGCATCTGTTCATTGGGCGCCGGGTCGTTGGCGCAGCCGGCCAGGCCGAGCATGGCCACGGCAAGGATCAGTGATTGGGTTCTCACGCACTCTTCCTACTGTTTGGGGGCGTCCGCCTGCACATCCATCTGCGCTTTCCAGCGCTCGACATTACGTTGCAACACGGCTTCAGACGCACCGGAGATCGGCAATTCTGTCAGCTTTTTTGCCAGTTGCCCACGCAACCAGGTGTCATTGCATGCCGAGTTGTGCGACACGGCCAAAAACAGCCCGGGCCGGTCGACCGGCAGGCCGCGGGCGATCAGGTCATTGCTCATGCCCAGGCTTTGGGTCATGGCCATGCCCGCGTAGCGCCCAGCCAGTACGTAATCCACCTGGCCCAGCACCAGCTTCTGGAAGGCCTGGGTCAGGTTCTGCGCCGGCACCAGGTTCAACTGCGCCTTGGCAAAGGCACTGAAAGCCGGGGTCAGGCGGGCACGCTCCGACAGGCTACCCTGATACCTGGCCAGATCCGCCGGGCCGTTGAATTCCACTTCAGCATCATGGCGCGTCCACACCAGGTATTCATTGAGCTGCAATGGCGGGTGGATGTAGTCCAGGGCAGTCAACTGCTCCACCTGCAGGGGGGTGTCGAGCAACACATCCATGCGCCCACTGCGCACCTCTTCCAGCGCCTGGTCACGCCTGCCGGCATTGAGGACTTCCACTTTCAACCCCAATTCCCCGGCCACCTGGCGCAACAGATCGACATTGGCGCCGATCAGGTGTTTCGGGTCCTTCGGGTCTTGCCAGGAGTAAGGGGGCGCATCCGGGCTGCCGGTCGCCACCAGCCGCTCACACTTGCCAGCCGCCATCGCCAGCGGTGAAAGCATCGCCATCGTGCACACCAGCACCTTGCCTGCTTCACGCAACGCCATCCTTCACTCCTTGCCCGCATAAAAAAACCCGGCCCTCGTGAAAGGGCCGGGCTTCTTTATAAGTGAAGCAGGCGGATCAGACCAGCTTTTCCAGCTCCGGAACCGCTTCGAACAGGTCAGCGACCAAGCCGTAGTCAGCCACCTGGAAGATCGGCGCCTCTTCGTCCTTGTTGATCGCAACGATCACTTTGGAGTCTTTCATGCCGGCCAGGTGCTGGATCGCGCCGGAAATACCGACGGCGATGTACAGCTGCGGTGCAACGATCTTGCCGGTCTGACCGACCTGCATGTCGTTGGGCACGAAGCCTGCGTCAACCGCAGCGCGCGAGGCACCCACGGCAGCGCCAAGCTTGTCGGCCAGGCTGTACAGGTGCTTGAAGTTGTCACCGTTGCCCATGCCGCGGCCGCCGGAAACGACGATCTTGGCAGCGGTCAGCTCTGGGCGGTCGGACTTGGCCAGCTCTTCGCCGACAAAGGCGGAAATACCCGCATCGTGCGCAGCGCCTACAGCTTCAACAGTTGCAGAGCCACCTTCGGCGGCCACAGCGTCGAAGCCGGTGGTACGCACGGTGATCACTTTCACAGCAGCGCTCGATTGCACAGTGGCAATGGCGTTACCGGCATAGATCGGGCGCTTGAAGGTGTCGGCGGATTCAACCGAAATGATCTCGGAGATCTGGTCGACGTCCAGCAGCGCGGCAACGCGCGGCAGGATGTTCTTACCGTTGGTGGTGGCCGGGGCCAGCACGTGGCTGTAGCCGTTGGCCCCGCCTTGTTCAACAAGAGCAACGATCAGCGGCGCGACGTTTTCTGGCAAGACGTGGGCATAGGCTGCGTTGTCAGCAACCAGCACCTTGCCAACACCCGCGATCTTGGCAGCGGATTCAGCGATACCACCGACGTTCTGGCCGGCGACCAGCACGTGCACATCACCACCGATCTTGGCGGCTGCGGCGACAGTGTTCAGGGTGGACGGGGCTACGGCACCGTTCTCGTATTCAGCGACAACCAGGATAGTCATTTAGATTACCTTCGCTTCGTTCTTCAGCTTCTCGACCAGTTCGGCCACCGACTTGACCTTGATACCCGCGCTGCGGGCAGCAGGCGCTTCGACTTTCAGGGTCTTGTTGGTGGAGGCGAGCGATACGCCCAGCGCGTCTGGAGTCAGGGTCTCCAGTGGCTTCTTCTTGGCCTTCATGATGTTCGGCAGCGACGCGTAGCGCGGCTCGTTCAGGCGCAGGTCGGTGGTGACGATCGCTGGCAGGTTCAGCGCTACGGTCTGCAGGCCGCCATCGATTTCACGGGTGACGTTCAGCTTGTCGCCAGCCACTTCAACCTTGGAGGCGAAGGTACCTTGGGCGTAGCCGGTCAGCGCGGCCAGCATCTGGCCGGTCTGGTTGTTGTCACTGTCGATGGCCTGCTTGCCGAGGATCACCAGCTGCGGCTGCTCTTTGTCGACAACGGCCTTGAGCGCCTTGGCCACGGCCAGGGAATTCAGTTCGTCGGCAGCTTCGACCAGGATGGCACGATCGGCGCCCAGGGCCAGGGCAGTACGCAACTGCTCCTGAGCGGTGGTCGGGCCGACGGAGACGACGACGATCTCGCTTGCCACGCCCTTCTCTTTCAGGCGCACAGCTTCTTCCACGGCGATTTCGCAGAAGGGGTTCATGGACATCTTGACGTTTGCAAGGTCGACGCCGGAGTTGTCCGCTTTGACGCGAACCTTGACGTTGTAGTCGACCACTCGTTTGACAGCTACAAGAACCTTCATGGATTCCTCGTTACTCTCCGGTGAATAGATAGTCGCCTGGGGCTAAGCCCGGCGATGCGCGTGGGTACAAGGGCACCTCTGAAAACGATACGCGCGGTGCAATCTTCACGGTGACCAATCAGTCCAGTTGAGACTCTTGCGGCAAATACCCGCGGGTCATTTCCTGTGGTGGCGTGTAAACTCCACTACAAACCGTGTTTTGGCCCGAAAGCCTTACCCCACACCTGGTTTTTAGAGGTGTACCTGCGCCCGGCGTTAAGCCTACGGCGAACGTAAAACCGCTCGTATCTTGACCGCAACACCCAATCCGGTCAATACGGCAAATCGGTCACCCTCCAGCCGCGCTCCTTTGATTTTACTGGCCTGCGGCAAATTCAAACAAACGTTTGTATTGGACCCGCCAAGTGGTGTAGATATAATGCGCGGCCAAGACAAAACGGTGTAGTTCATCCTCTGTGACGCTACAGCTCCGCTCCCGTGAAGCGCGGCGCGCATGATCACCCCACACCCATAAGACAAAGCAACAGCACCAGCCTTGATGAGTAGGAGAGAACCAGTGGAACGCGAATACATGGAATTCGACGTGGTCATCGTCGGCGCTGGCCCGGCGGGCCTGTCAGCCGCCTGCCGCCTGAAGCAGAAGGCCGCCGAAGCCGGTAGCGAGATCAGCGTCTGCGTGGTCGAGAAAGGCTCCGAAGTCGGCGCCCACATCCTCTCCGGCGCGGTGTTCGAACCCCGCGCCCTGAACGAGCTGTTCCCCGACTGGAAGGACCTCGGCGCGCCGCTGAACACCGAAGTGAAGCGTGACGACATCTATGTGCTCAAGGATGCCGGCAACTCGACCAAGGTCCCTGACCTGTTCGTGCCCAAGACCATGCACAACCAGGGCAACTACATCATCTCGCTGGGCAACCTGTGCCGCTGGCTGGCCCAGCAGGCCGAAAACCTGGGCGTGGAGATCTACCCCGGCTTCGCCGCCCAGGAAGCGCTGTTCGATGAAAACGGCGTGGTCCGCGGCATCGTCACCGGCGACCTCGGTGTCGACCGTGAGGGCAATCCGAAGGACGGCCTGTACACCCCAGGCATGGAACTGCGTGCCAAGTACACCTTGTTCGCCGAAGGTTGCCGTGGCCATATCGGCAAGCAGCTGATCAAGCGTTTCAACCTCGACAGCGAGGCCGACGTTCAGCACTACGGCATCGGCCTGAAGGAAATCTGGGAAATCGACCCGGCCAAGCACGAACAAGGCCTGGTGGTACATACCGCCGGCTGGCCGCTCGACGTGATGAGCGCTGAAAACACCGGCGGCTCGTTCCTCTATCACCTGGAAAACAACCAGGTGGTGGTCGGCCTGATCGTCGACCTGTCCTACAGCAACGCTTACCTGTCGCCTTTCGACGAATTCCAGCGCCTCAAGCACCACCCGGTGATGAAGCAGTACCTCGAAGGCGGCAAGCGCATCAGCTACGGCGCCCGCGCCATCTGCAAGGGCGGCCTGAACTCGCTGCCGAAGATGGTGTTCAACGGTGGCGCGCTGATCGGTTGCGACCTGGGCACCCTGAACTTCGCCAAGATCAAGGGCAGCCACACCGCCATGAAATCCGGCATGCTCGCCGCCGAGGCAGTGGCTGACGCACTGGCTGCCGGCCGCGAGGGCGGCGACCTGCTCGACGGCTACGTCAGCGCGTTCAAGGCCAGCTGGCTGTACGAAGAACTGTTCGCCAGCCGCAACTTCGGCCCTGCCCTGCACAAGTTCGGCCCGCTGCTCGGTGGTGCGTTCAACTATGTCGACCAGAACTGGTTCGGTGGCAAGCTGCCATTCACCCTGCACGACACCAAGCCGGACTACGCCTGCCTCAAGCTTGCGGCCCACTCGAAAAAGATCGACTACCCCAAACCCGACGGCAAGCTCAGCTTCGACAAGCTCAGCTCGGTATTCCTCTCCAGCACCAACCACGAAGAGGAGCAACCCTGCCACCTGAAGCTGACCGACCCGAGCATTCCGATCGCCAGCAACCTGCCGCTGTACGACGAACCCGCTCAGCGTTACTGCCCGGCAGGCGTGTACGAAGTGGTCAGCCAGGAAGACGGCAGCAAGCGCTTCCAGATCAACGCGCAGAACTGCGTGCACTGCAAGACCTGCGACATCAAGGACCCGGCCCAGAACATCACCTGGGTTACCCCTGAAGGCGCCGGTGGGCCGAACTACCCGAACATGTAAGCCCGCCCTTGCAGCAAGCAAAAGCCCCCTGGCCTCACGGCCCGGGGGCTTTTTCGTTCAGGCTTGCAGCGCCCAGCGGGCGTTAGCCGTTCATTTGTCGACGCACATGAGCGGCATGGGCTCGGCCGCGAATGCCAAAGGTTCCCTGCGGCCAAAGTAGAGGGCCGTGAGCAGCCCCACCGCGCCCATGAGCAGGCAAAAGCCAACGCACACCCACGGGCTCCACGGCATCAACGCGATCAACGCCAACGGCGTGGTACTGGCCCACAAGGCGTAGGCCACATTGTAGGTGAAGGAAATACCCGACACCCGGATCTGCGCCGGGAACAGCCCGACCATTACCGACGGCACCACCCCCACCACACCACAGCACAGCCCGGCCAACGCGTAAGCCAGCCACGTCATGCCCCACTGCCCCACCAGGCTCGCATACAAGGCACCGATACCCAGCGGCAGCAGCGCGCTGTAGATCATCAGCGCCCGCCAGGCGCCCAGGCGATCGACCAGCAGCCCGGCGAGCACACAACCGATATTGAGAAAGACGATGCCTACGCTGCTCAGGGCGAACGTGTGCGCGGCGGTCATGCCGAAGCGCTGCTGCATGACCGTCGGCGTGATCACCACCAGCACCACCACCGCCGAGGTCAGCACGCAGGTCAGCAGCGCAGCCGGGATCAACGCCCCACGATGCTCGCCCAGCACCCGTCGCAGCGGGAACTTCACCGGCTGCTCCTTGCGCTCGCGCAAGGCCAGAAACACCGGGGTTTCACTCAGCCAACGGCGCAACCACACGCCGATCACCCCAAATACCCCGCCGAGCAGGAACGGGTAACGCCAGGCATAATCGAGAATTTCCTCGGCGGTAAACACCTGAGCCAACAGTGTCGCGGTCAGTGCCCCCAGCAAATAGCCAAAGGTCAACCCGGCCTGCAGGAAGCCCAGGGCGTAGCCCCGCCGCCCTTGCGGTGCGTGTTCGGCAACGAATGTCCAGGCACTGGGCACCTCGCCACCGACCGCAGCCCCCTGCAGTATGCGCAGCGCCAGCAAGACCAGCGGCGCCGCGTAACCGATCTCGGCATAGGTCGGCATCACCCCGATCAGCAGGCACGGCAGCGCCATCATCAGAATGCTCAGGCTGAATACCCGCTTGCGGCCCAGGTGGTCGGCGAAGTGCGCCATGACGATGCCGCCCAGCGGCCGCGCCAAGTAGCCGGTGACGAAAATCCCGAAGCTTTGCAGCAGGCGCAGCCACTCAGGCATTTCAGGCGGGAAGAACAGCTGGCTGAGGGTCAGGGCGAAGAACACGAAGATGATGAAATCATAGATTTCCAGCGCGCCGCCCAGGGCCGCCAGGCCCAGGGTCTGGTGGTCGCCGCGGCTGAACCGGGGCGGGCGAGCGGTATCGATGGCAGTCATGGCACAGGTCCGCAGATCGGCAAAGGGCAAGAGGATAACAAATACCCGCTGCCTTGCCCTGCCCGCTGCGGCTATCGGCTGAAGACCGTGTGGGCGAAGTTCCTGCGCGGGTAGGCCGGCGGCCCACTGCTGGATAGGCCGGACGGCAAGGCCAGCTTGCCGATCACCACCGGCGCATCGATCAGCGCCATGAACGACTCAAGGGCCTCGTTGTCCGGCACCTGCGGCAGGCTCACACTCACCGCTTGGCGCTCGCTCGGCGGCACACTCGGGACCTTCAGGTGCCGCGAGTGGTACAGCAAGGCATGCTGAATCTGCGTGCTCACCCGGCAGAAGCGCGCCAGGTCGACACCCGCATGGCTGGCCAGCTCGAAATTGCCCAGCAGCAGGTTGAACGGCTCCAGCGCGCACTGTACCAGGCGCTGCAGTTCGTCGAAGGAGCCCACCGGGGCAATCCGGTAATAGCCCAGGCCATTGAGCAGCCTTTCCAGCTGCAGGCGCTGGGACGGGTGCTCGTCGGCAATCAGGATGCGCAGGGTCTTGTTGGTCATTGTCGGACCTGGGCAGTCAGGTGAATAGGGACACGCTCCCTGACCAAACAGCGCCAGTGACAGGCAACCACCAGGGCGGCGCCTGGCGGGGTCAATTTAGATAGTTGTCTTGAAACAGTTAGAAATCAAGTTGCCAGCACACAGAATTTTCACCGGTGCACTACCTTTTTTTCAGGATTCCCACTGGCGCATGCGCACCCGGCAATGCTTCATGGCGTTGACGATGTGCTTTTCCACCAGGCTGCGCGAGATGCCCAGGTGCTCGGCAATCTGCTGATGCGACAGGCCTTCGAGCTTGCGCAACAGGAAGCTGTCACGGCAGGGCTGGCTCAATTCATCGAGTGCCTTCTGCATCAGCGCCAGGCGCTGGTCCAACTGCATGGTCTGGGTAGGCGCCGGGCTGTGCCAGCGTTCGTCCAGGTCCAGCACTTCCAGCGGTTCGGACTGGCGCAGCAGGTGGCGGCGATGACGGTCGATCACCAGGTTCAACGCCGTGCGGTAAAGGAACGCGCGCGGATGCTCGATCTGCTGCGTACCGGTGCGTTCGAGCACCCGCAGATAGGCATCGTGAGCCACATCTTCAGCCGCCTGGCGGCTGCCCAGGCGCGCAGAGAGGAAGCTCACCAATTCGCGATAGTAGTGTTCCACGACGGCACCTGGTGTACGTCCTGACAGGCTCGGACAGGGTCATGTGATATCAGCGTGGGATCTTACAAATTATAATGATTCTCAGCAACTGTCCTTCCCCCTGCGCCTGCGCAGCTAAATCCGCCCCGCGCGCCTTCGTTTAACTGGCACCTCCGTGCGCACCTTGATCTGGCTGCGTGTGGCCACCCATTGGCTGGAAGTCCGCATGAGTCGCATACCCAAAACCCGCCGCCACCTCTTGGCTGGCAGCCTCGGCCTGCTGGTCGTTGGCAGCCTGCTGGCCTGGAAGGCGCTTCCTTTGGGCGCCTTGCCCGTGAGTACCGTCGCGGTCACCCGCGCCGACATCGAAAGCAGCGTCACCGCCCTGGGTACACTGCAGCCGCGAAGGTATGTGGATGTCGGCGCCCAAGCCTCCGGGCAGATCCGCAAGCTGCACGTGGAGGCTGGCGATCAGGTGCACACGGGGCAGTTGCTGGTAGAGATCGACCCCTCTACCCAGCAAGCCAGGCTGGACGCCGGACGTTTTTCGATCGACAACCTCAAGGCGCAACTGGCCGAGCAGCGCGCACAGTACCAGCTGGCCACCCAGCAGTACCGGCGCCAGCGCGAACTGGCTGGCGCCGGCGCCACACGCGAGCAAGACCTGCAGGCAGCCGACGCCCAACTCAAGGTCACCCAGGCCCGCATCGACATGATCCAGGCGCAGATCCGCCAGGCCCAGGCCAACCTGCGCAGCGATGAGGCGGAGCTTGGCTATACACGTATCTACGCGCCGATGGACGGCACCGTGGTGGCGGTGGATGCCCGTGAAGGCCAGACCCTCAACGCCCAGCAACAGACGCCGCTGATTCTGCGGATCGCCAAGCTCTCGCCGATGACCGTGTGGGCCCAGGTGTCCGAAGCCGACATCGGCAAGGTCAAGCCTGGCATGAGCGCCTATTTCACCACCCTGGCCGGCGGCAAACGCCGCTGGAACAGCAGCGTGCGGCAGATCCTCCCAATCCCGCCCAAGCCGCTGGCGCATGCCAGCCAGGGCGGCGGCGGCCCTGCCAGTGCCATCGCCGGTACCACAGGCAGCCAGGTGGTGCAGTACACCGTGCTACTGGACGTCGACAACCCCGATAGGGCGTTGATGGCCGACATGACCACCCAGGTGTTCTTCGTCGCCGGCCAGGCCAGCCAGGTACTCACCGCGCCACTGGCGGCACTGGACGACAGCCAGGCCGATGACCTGCGCATGGCACAGGTACTGGGCGAGGATGGCAAGGTCGAACGACGCACAGTGCGGATCGGCCTCAGCGACCGGCTGCGCGCGCAAGTGCTCGATGGCCTCAGCGAAGGCGAGCGCCTGGTCATCGGTGCGCCCCTGGCCAGCGGAGGTTGAATGGCCGTTCCCCTGATCGAACTGCGCGACATCCGCAAATCCTACGGTGGCATCGACACCCCCAAGGTCGACGTGCTGCGCGGCATCAGCCTGAGCATCCACCCTGGCGAATTCATCGCCATCGTCGGTGCATCGGGCTCGGGCAAGTCGACCCTGATGAACATCCTCGGCTGCCTCGACCGCCCCACCTCGGGCAATTACCTGTTCGCCGGCAAGGACGTGGCCCGGCTGGGCAGTGACGAACTGGCCTGGCTGCGCCGCGAAGCTTTCGGTTTCGTGTTCCAGGGCTACCACCTGATCCCTTCAGGCTCAGCCCAGGAAAACGTCGAGATGCCCGCCATCTATGCCGGCACTGCGCCCGCCGAGCGCCACGCCCGCGCCGCCGCCCTGCTGGAGCGCCTGGGCCTGGCCAGCCGCACCGGCAACCGCCCGCATCAATTGTCCGGCGGCCAGCAGCAACGGGTGTCGATCGCCCGCGCACTGATGAATGGCGGCCATATCATCCTTGCCGACGAGCCGACCGGCGCCCTGGACAGCCGCAGCGGTACCGAGGTCATGGCCCTGCTGGACGAACTGGCCAGCCAGGGCCATGTGATCATCCTGATCACCCACGACCGCGAGGTGGCGGCGCGGGCGCGCCGGGTGGTGGAAATCCGCGACGGGCTGATGATCAGCGACTCGGCCGGCGACCAGCCTCCAGACAGTGCGCCGCAAAACCTGCAAGCCGATGACCTGCGCCAGCGCCTGGACCGTGGTACGACCGTGCGTGGTGCGTGGCAAGGCGAACTGCTCGAGGCGCTACAGGCAGCCTGGCGGGTCATGTGGATCAACCGGTTCCGCACCGCCCTGACCTTGCTTGGCATCGTCATCGGCGTGGCTTCGGTCGTGGTCATGCTGGCCGTGGGCGAAGGCAGCAAACGCCAGGTCATGGCCCAGATGGCCGCGTTCGGCTCCAACATCCTCTACCTCAACGGGCGCCCGCCGACGCTGCGCGAGCCAGGTGGCATCGTAACGCTCGATGACGTCGCCGCCATCGCCGCACTGCCCTTGGTTCGGCGCGTCATGCCGGTCATCGGCGGCGACCTGATGGTGCGCCACGGCAACAACAACCAGAAGTTCTATGTGGGCGGCAACAACGTCGAATTCCCCGCCATCCTCAACTGGCCGGTCGTGCAGGGCAGCTTCTTCAGCGAGGCCGACGAACGCAGTGGCGCTGCCGTGGCGGTCATCGGCCAGAAAGCCCGCGACAAACTGCTGGCCCCCGGCACCGACGCGCTGGGTCAATACCTGCTGATCGGCAACGTGCCGTTCCAGGTCGTTGGTGTGCTCGCCGGCAAGGGCGCAAGTTCGGGTGACCAGAAGAGCGACGAGCGCATCGTGGTGCCTTACTCCGCCGCCTCCATGCGCCTGTTCGGCAGCCACGATCCGGAATACGTGATCATCGCCGCCGCCGATTCGGCCCGGATCGCCGAGACCGAAGCCGCGATCCAGCGCCTGATGCGCAAGCGCCATCAAGGCAAGGACGATTTCGAGCTGACCAACGATGCAGCCTTGATCCAGGCCGAAGCGCGCACACAAAACAGCCTTTCGCTGATGCTTGGGGCGATCGCTGCGATCTCGTTGCTGGTCGGCGGCATCGGCGTGATGAACATCATGCTCATGACCGTGCGCGAGCGTACCCGTGAGATCGGTATCCGCATGGCCACCGGCGCGCGCCAGCGCGACATCCTGCGCCAGTTCCTCAGCGAGGCGGTGATGCTGTCGATGGTCGGCGGGCTGAGCGGCATCGTGCTGGCGCTGCTGATCGGCGGCGGGCTGATACTCGCCGACGTCGCCGTGGCCTTCGCCGTGCCCGCCATTCTCGGCGCCTTCAGTTGCGCCGTCATCACCGGCGTGGTGTTCGGCTTCATGCCAGCACGCAAGGCCGCCCGACTCGACCCGGTCAAAGCCCTTACCAGCGAATAATCCATGACATTGCCAAGCCGCATCAGCCTGTTGACCCTGTGCCTGGGCCTCACCGCCTGCACTACCCCCCCTGCGCCCTCAAGCGGCATCAGCGCACCGCAACACTGGCAAGGCAAGGCCGCTGCGCCCGCCATCGCACTGCCATCGGGGCACTGGTGGCAGGCGTTCGCCAGCCGTGAGCTGGACCACCTGATCAAGCGCGCACAACACAACGCCCATGACCTCGCCGCAGCCGCGGCCCGCGTACGCCAGGCCCAGGCCCGCGCCGTGATCGCTGGCGCGCCGCTGTTGCCAGAGGTGCAAGGGGGCCTCGATGGCAGCCGGCAACGCCTCCTGCACGGCGAAGGGTCCGACCAGTTGGACGTCAGTAGCAGCGAGCCCACCTACACAGCCTTCGGCCTGCAACTCACCGCCAGCTACGAGCTCGACTTCTGGGGCGGCCTGCGCGCGGCGCGGGCGAGCGCGCTGCACGGCCTCGACGCCAGCCGCTTCGACCGCCAGACGGTGGAACTGACCTTGGTCAGCGCGGTTGCCGACAGCTACCTGCAAGGCCTGGCCCTGGAAGAACAACTGCGCATCGCACGCCTTAACCTGCGCAATGCACGGGCGGTGCTGAACCTGGTCGAAACCCGCCAGCGCGCGGGCTCCGCGACCCGCCTGGAACTGGCCCAGCAGCGCAGCCTGGTGGCGGCTGTGGAGCGCCAGGTGCCGCTGCTCGAGCAAAAGCGCCAAGACAGCCGCGTCACCCTCGCCACCTTGCTCGGCGACCCGGTACAGGCCTTGCCGGCCAGCCGCCAGCCGATCACCACCCTGCACTGGCCGGCAATCGGCAGCGGCGTTCCCAGCGAGCTGCTGACTCGCCGCCCCGACATCGCCGCTGCCGAAGCACGCCTGGCCGCCGCTAACGCCAATGTGCAGGTGGCCAGGGCGGCCATGCTGCCGAAGCTGACGCTGGGCGCCAACCTTGGCACGGGCGCGAACACCTTTGCCCAGGTGCTCGACAGCTCCTACTACACCCTCACTGCCGGCCTGGTCGCGCCCATCTTCAACAACGGCCGGCTGCGCGCCTCACGCGAGCTGGCCGAAGCCGAGCAGGACGAATTGCTCGAACAGTACCGCAGCAGCATCCTGGCCGGCTTTGCCGACGTGGAAAAAGCCCTCAACGCCATCGAGGGTGTGGAGCGTCAACGGCTGTGGCAGGACGAAGAAGTGGTGCAGGCACGCCAGGCCTTCGGCCTGGCACAACAGCGCTATGAAGCGGGTGCCGAGACCCTGCTGAGCGTACTGGAGACCCAGCGCACGCTTTACCTGGCCCAAGACCAGCAGGCGCAGTTGCGCCTGGCCCGCCTGCAGGGCAGCGTGGCGCTGTACAAGGCACTTGGGGGTGGCTGGCAGCTACCGCACTGAAAAGGCCGCGACTACTTGCGGCCGATGTTTTCAGCGCTGCGCCAACTTCAGATTGCGCGCGTACCAGGG
Source organism: Pseudomonas putida (assembly GCF_026625125.1). Lineage (NCBI taxonomy): Bacteria > Pseudomonadati > Pseudomonadota > Gammaproteobacteria > Pseudomonadales > Pseudomonadaceae > Pseudomonas > Pseudomonas putida. The sequence continues at coordinate 4,003,936 of NZ_CP113097.1, forward strand.
GCGTTGCGGGACTTTCGGCCGCAGCTTGGCGAACAGGTCATCGTCGCCAAAGATGATGCGTAACGCCAACTTCATGGTCTCCGGGTCCATCTCCACACTGCGCCCGGGCCGCAGCCCCGGTACCGTCGAGCAACCGTGGGTGTCTGGCCCCAGCCACGGGTCGGCCACTTCGACCCAGCGCCCAGGCGCAAACCACGGCACACCGTTGACGTCCAGGCGCCTGACCTGCCCCGGGTGCACCCGCTCATGGGCGCGGAACCAATCCTCGATACGGTCGTCGATCCAGCCGTGGAAGTGCCAGAACACCGGGTTTACATGGGATGAAAACGGATCGCCGAGGAAGTCGTTCTCGGCCTGGAACCAGCGTGCGGCAAAATCTTCCGGTTTGCGTGCGAACGGCACCGGCAGGCCACTGGAGGGGTCGCGCGGCACCGAAGCCCAACGCATGTGCAGCCAGTCGTGCAAACCCAGCTCCATTTCCGAGCCGAACTGCCCCAGCGTAAGGGTGCTCAGGTAGTGCGGGTCGGTGTACTTCGACTCCCATACCTGGAAGTTGGCGTGGAACGTATCGGGCGTCTTTATATCGCGCACCCATTGGGTGTACGCGGCATCGCCCGAAGCCAGCCAGGTAGGCGGCAAGGCATTGCCGTCATGGTTGTCGAAATAGCGGGCAAAGCCGATGCGGTCGCGCTCAAGCTCAGGTTGCGGCAGTGGAAAACGCTTCCAGGAGGGTAAATCCTGATGGGCCCGGGCTGCACCCAGCATGTGCCGGTGCATGAAGAAGAAATCCACGCCCGAGCCGTTGCGGTCCTTGTGCCGGCCCCGCGCATCGCGCTCATGGCCGCGCGGCCCTGGCTGCCAGCCCAGGCCGCGCAGCGCCGCCTGCTGGTCCTTGTCCAGCTTGTGCCACTTGTCGCGCGAGGCATGCCAGAGCTGGTGGAACAATCGATGCTCCGGCGCGATCAGGCTCGCCAGCAAGGCCGGTGACAAGGGCGCCCGTTCCCGGGCCTCGGGGAACGGGCGCTTGAGCGCAAGAAAGCGGTTGTCCTGCTCGGGCAACGTCAATGCGCGCCCCAGCGGCAGCATGCGGCCATTGAGGGTCGCCTGGCCGGCGTTGCCGAACCCGCCCCAGGCTTCGTCGAGGACCACCTGGCACTCATAGCTCACCTGCTCCTGCCCCGGCTGCGTCGAAAACAGCCGCCAGCGCAGTGCCCCTGGTTTGTCCCCCAGCAGGTCGCCCATCACACGATAGCGCGGCTCTTGCGTACCCCGCAGGCGCTCGGGCGTGTCCAGGTAACCACGCAGGCCACGCCCACTGTGGGCCACGTCCAGCAACAGCTCCAGCTCCCCCTCAGGCAAACCGTGCAGCCCTGCGTCCGCGCCCTGCGCCGTCCAACGCCAGCACCCGCGCAAGGTGTCCCCCAACTGCTGCAGGGGCGCATCGGCAAGTTCGACCACGGCTTCGCCCGGGGTTTCAGGAAACTGCTCGTCGAACTGCTGGCGCTGCACGTGCCGCACGTACAGCGCGGCGGGCACCGCCACGCCTGTCAATGCCACACCGGCGATGAAGCCGCGTCGAGAAATCGTCATTGCACTACCTGAGCATTCATTGCGGCCATGGAACACGGCCCGTCCAAGGCTAGAACGTTGTGCACCACGCAAAATTTACCGCCGCGGGCGGACCGCCCGTGGCGCAGCCAACGATAAATTTGCCCTGCCGTTGTTCGTCCACCTGATACCCAAGCCCTGCCCGCGCAGACCCTGAGCCGGCAGCCGCCCCGATCACCCGCGCAACGAGATGGCAATGACCAAGACCCGTTCCCGCAAAGCCCTGTACATCGGCCTGCCCCTGGCCCTGACCGTTGCCCTGGCAAGTGCCGCTGGCTACTTCTATTGGCAGCACCTGCACGCAGGCTACCCGCTGAAAATCGTGCAACAGGCTGAGCAGCTGCACGAGCACATGCTCTCGTTCGACAGCCATATCACCGTGCCCTTGAGCATGGGCAGCGAGGGGCACGAAGTGGACAAGGATGGCCCCGGCCAGTTCGACCTGGTCAAGGCCAACCGTGGCCGCCTCTCAGGTGCCGCCCTGACCGTATTCGGCTGGCCGGAAATCTGGAACGGCCCGAACGCTCCGCACCGCCCTACCCCCGGTTTCGTCGATGCCGCCCGGCAAGAACAGGAAGGGCGTTACAAGATCATCACCGGCATGGTCCGCGACTTCCCCAACCAGGTCGGTATCGCCTACACCCCTGACGACTTCCGGCGCCTGAACGGCGAAGGCAAGTTCGCCATCTTCATCAGCATGCTCAATGCCTACCCGCTGGGCCACGACCTGTCGCAGCTCGACCTGTGGGCGGCACGTGGCATGCGCATGTTCGGCTTCAGCTACGTCGGCAACAACGACTGGGCCGACTCTTCGCGGCCGCTGCCGTTCTTCAACGACACCGCCGATGCCCTGGGCGGCCTGTCACCGCTGGGCGAGCAGGCAGTGAAACGCTTGAACGACCTGGGCGTGATCATCGACGTGTCACAGATGTCCACCTTGGCACTCGAGGATGTCGCTCGCCTGTCGCGCGCACCAATCGTAGCTTCGCACTCGGCACCGCGGGCCATGGTGGATATCCCGCGCAACCTCTCCGACAAAGAGATGCAACTGATCAAAGAGAGCGGCGGCGTGATTCAGGTGGTCGGCTTCGGTCAGTACCTCAAGCCCCTGACCCAGCCGGTCGTGGACAAGCTCGATGCCCTGCGTGCGCGCTTCGACTTGCAACCGCTGCAAGGCCTGACCAATGCCTTGATGCCGGGCGACGCGGTGATTGCCATCTGGCCAGAGGCCCGCTTCGGCGAGTATGCAAGCTCGCTGTACGCCATCCTGGAAGACGAACCCAAGGCCACCTTGAAACAGTACGTCGACGCCATCGACTACACCGTGAAAAAGGTCGGCATCGACCACGTCGGCATCGCCTCGGACTTCAACGATGGTGGCGGCCTGGAGGGCTGGAAGGACGTCAGCGAAATCAGCAACGTCACCGCCGAACTGCTGACCCGCGGCTACAGCGAAACAGACATTGCAAAGCTCTGGGCGGGCAATTTCCTGCGCGCCTGGGAGCAAGTCCAGCGCGCTGCCCACCCTGTCGCCAACCGTTGAGCCGAGCCTGCCTACCATGAGCAACCGCCGTAGCTTCCTGAAACAGGCCGGCCTGCTGGCCGCGAGCCTGCCACTGCTGCCCCAGGCCCTGGCTGGCGCCAGCGCACCACTGAGCGGCCCCGACAAATGGCGCAACCTGCGCACGCTGTTCCCGCTCGACCCACAAGTCGCGCACTTCGCCAACTTCCTGGTGACCGCCCACCCGCGCCCGGTACAGGCAGCGATCGACCGCCACCGTGCCGCGCTGGACCGCAACCCCGCCGCCCTGATGGACTGGGAAAGCCAGTACGAATGGCAGCGCGAGGATGAAGTGCGCGAGTGGGCCGGGCGCTACCTTGAAGTCAAACCGCGCCAGGTGGCCCTGACCGGGAGCACCACCGAAGGCCTGGCGATGATCTATGGCGGCCTGAAGGTCGGCGCCCACCAGGAGATCCTGGTCACCGAGCACGAACATTACTCCACCCACAAGGCGCTGGCCTTCCGCACCCAGCGCCAGGGCACCCTGACCCGCAAGATCCGCCTGTTCGACGACCCGTGGACAGTCTCCACCGACCAGGTGCTCAGTACCCTGGACAAAGCCATCCAGCCGCATACCCGCGTGCTGGGCATGACCTGGGTGCACTCCGGCAGTGGCGTCAAGCTGCCGGTCGGCGAGATCGGCGCGCTGGTGCGCCAGCACAACCGCAACCGCAGCGAAGCCGAGCGCATCCTCTATGTGGTCGACGGTGTGCACGGCTTCGGCGTGGAGAACGCGCGTTTCGCCGACTTCAACTGCGACTACTTCATCGCCGGCATCCACAAGTGGATGTTCGGCCCGCGCGGCACGGGGATCATCTGCGCGGCCTCCACCGGCATGGAGCACCTCACCCCGACCATGGCCACGTTCTCCCGCGATGAGGACTTCGCCACCATCATGACCCCGGGCGGCTACCACGCCTTCGAGCACCGCTGGGCCGCCAATGAGGCCTTCAAACTGCACCTGGCGCTGGGCAAGGCCGACGTGCAACAGCGCATCCACCAACTCAACAGCCTGCTCAAGGGGCGCCTCGCCGAGCACCCTCAGGTGCAGCTGGTGACACCGCGCAGCGAGCGCTACTCGGCCGGATTCACGTTCTTCCGCATCAAGGACCGCGACCCCGACGCCGTCGCCGCCCACCTCACCGCCAACAAGGTGATGTGCGACGCGGTGTATCGCGATGTCGGCCCGGTGATCCGCCTGGCCCCCAGCCTGCTCAATGACGAGCAGCAGATCGACCGGGCCATGGCCCTGATTACCCAACAACTCTGACAAGGCATCCCCATGACCGCTTCCATGCATCGCCTGACCCTGACCGGCCTGCTGGCCGCCTGCAGCCTGCCGGCCCTGGCAGCCCAAGCCGCGCAACCCCCGGGCACGGTGTTCCGTGACTGCGACACGCTCTGCCCGGAGATGGTGGTGCTGCCCGCCGGCACCTTCAACATGGGCACCCCGCCCGACGAAATGGGGCGCCAGGATGACGAAGGCCCACAGCATGCGGTGACCTTCGCCAAACCCTTCGCCATCAGCCGCTTCCAGGTGACCGCCGAGCAATGGGATGGCTACCTCAAGGCCACGGGCACGCGCATCGCCGACGGCGACGATCGCCCGGGCCGGCGCTGCACCGCCAGCAAGCCGAGTTACAAACAGGGCCCGCAGCAACCGGCAGTGTGCATGAGCTACCACGACGTGCAGGACTACGTGGCCTGGCTGTCGAAAAAGACCGGCAAGCACTACCGCATGGTCAGCGAGGCCCAACGCGAATATGCCGCACGCGGTGGCAGCACGGGCATGTACCCCTTCCCCATCGACCCAGACGCCACCTTGGAAATCAGCCAGCACGCCAACGTCTACGGCCCCAAGGATGGCTACAGCTACAGCTCGCCCGTGGGCAGTTACCCCGCCAACGCCTTTGGCGTATACGACATGCACGGCAACGTCTATGAATGGGTCGCAGACTGCTACCACAACAGCTACGCAGGCGCCCCGGCCGACGGCAGTGCCTGGGGCCAGGCCAGCCGGGCCAAGGACAGCTGCAAGGTGGTCAGCATCCGCGGCAACGACTGGGGCGAGGCGCCGATCTTCTCCCGCTCGGGCAACCGCAACACCAATTTCCCGGAGCGCCTGGGTGACTGGCTGGGTGTCCGGGTGGTCCGCGACCTCTGAAGGTACGCGGTTAAATTGCCCTGCGGGCCACTCGTCATAACCATGTACTTCTGCCTCTGATCCAGGAATTCAACATGACCTCCAAAACCCGCGGGGCGCTGAGCGAGCTGTTCACCCTGCTCAAACCGTTCTGGCCGATCGTTTCCCTGTCGGTCGTCATGGGCATGGTCGGCGGCCTGAGCGTTACCGCCCTGCTGGCCACCATCAACAGCGGCCTGCACGCCGACGGTGGCCTGAGCAACAGCGTGATCCTCGGCTTCGCCGGGCTTTGTGCGCTGGCACTGGCCAGCTCGATCTGCTCCGACATCGGCACCAACTATGTCGGCCAGCACATCATCGCCAAACTGCGCAAAGCCCTGGGCGAGAAGGTGCTGTCGGCGCCGATCGAGCAGATCGAACGCTTTCGCAGCCACCGCCTGATCCCGGTGCTGACCCATGACGTCGACACCATCAGCGACTTCGCCTTTGCATTCGCACCCCTGGCGATTTCGCTGACCGTGACCCTTGGCTGCCTGGGTTACCTGGCCACGCTGTCACTGCCGATGTTCCTGATGATGCTCGTGGCAATCGGTATCGGCAGCGTCGTCCAGTACATCGCCCGAGGCCGTGGCATCAAAGGCTTCATGGCCGCCCGCGACGCCGAAGACCGGCTGCAGAAGCACTACCACGCCATCGCCGAAGGCGCCAAGGAGCTGCGCATCCACCGCCCGCGCCGCCAGCGCATGTTCCGCCAGGGCATCCAGGACACCGCCGATGCGATCTGCGCCACCCAGGTACGCTCGATCAACACGTTCGTCATCGCCAAGAGCTTTGGCTCCATGCTGTTCTTCGTGGTCATCGGCCTGGGCCTTACCCTGCAGTTCCTCTGGCCAAGCGCCGACCCCAAAGCCATCAGCGGTTTTGTGTTGGTGCTGCTGTACATGAAAGGCCCGCTGGAACACCTGATCGGCACCTTACCGGTGGTCAGCCGCGCGCAAATCGCCTTTCGCCGTATCGCCGAGCTTTCCGAGCAGTTTTCTTCGCCTGAACCGCACCTGCTGCTGGAGGACCACGGCAACCCGCCCGTGGTGGTCGACAGCCTGGAATTGCGCGAGGTGAGCTATGCCTACCAGGCCAGCCCAGGCGCCCAGCCCTTCCAGGTAGGGCCGGTGAACCTGCGCATCGCCCAGGGCGACATCGTCTTCGTGGTCGGAGAAAACGGCTGTGGCAAGACCACCCTGATCAAGTTGCTGCTGGGCCTGTACCCGCCGCAACAGGGGCAGATCCTGCTCAACGGCCAGGCCATCGACGCACAGGGGCGCGACGACTACCGGCAATTGTTCACCACCGTGTTCGCCGACTACTACCTGTTCGATGATGTGGTGCAGGGCGATACGCACATCCCCGGCGACGCCAACCGCTACCTGGAGCGCCTGGAAATCGCCCACAAGGTCAGCGTCAAGGACGGTGCGTTCAGCACCACCGACCTGTCCACCGGCCAGCGCAAGCGCCTGGCGCTGATAAACGCGTGGCTGGAAGAACGCCCGGTGCTGGTGTTCGACGAATGGGCCGCCGACCAGGACCCGACCTTCCGGCGCATTTTCTACACCGAGCTGCTGCCGGACCTCAAGCGCCTGGGCAAGACCATCATTGTAATTTCCCACGATGACCGCTACTTCGACATCGCCGACCAGCGGGTCCGGCTGCAGGCTGGCAAAGTCGTCGTAGAACACACGCCAGCCCTTGCCTGAACCCCACCCGGCGCGCCCCACGCGCGCCGGGTGCAGCTGTTTCACCGCCTGCCTAAATCACCCCCCTGCCCCTTCGTCTCTCTCAGTACGCTTAATTCTCCAGTGATGGCGAGACCGAGATGACACCCCAGAACCAATCCACCGATGACGCGCTGCTGGCCCTGCTCTGCGAGCTCGACGACACCGCCGCCCCTGCCGGTATCGTTGCCCACGGCGCCGATCACGCGCCGCTGTCGTTCGCCCAAGAGCAGCTGTGGCTGCTCGATCAGCTCGACCCCGATGCCGCCACCTACAACCAGCCGCGCGCCTTTGTGCTCCAGGGCCCGCTGCAGGCCCAAGACCTGCAACAGGCGCTGGACCGGGTCATCGACCGTCACGACATCCTGCGTACCCACATCAACGAGGTGCAGGGCCATCCACGCCAGCAGGTCGACCGCGCGGCGCGCTTGAACCTGCGCTGCGTCGACCTGCGCGGGCAACCACCGCAGGTGTTGCGCGAGGCGCTGCAGACCGAGGCCGCCACCCCGTTCGACCTCACCCAGGCCCCACTGCTGCGCGCCTGCCTGTATCAGCTGGGCGCGCAACGCCATGTGCTGGCCCTGACCAGCCACCACATCGTCAGTGATGCCTGGTCCAACCCAGTGCTGCTGCGCGACCTCTCCCAGGCCTACGCCAACGTCTGCACCGGCAATGACGACCAGTTGCCTCGCCCTGCGGTGCAGTACCTGGACTTCGCCCACTGGCAGCGCGGCGCCTACCAGGCCAGCCCGGCCCACGAGCGCGCCGCCAGCTACTGGCGCCAATACCTGCAAGGCGGCCTACAACGGCTGGAACTGCCCACCGATCACCCGCGCGACAGCCGCCCCGCCACGGCCGCCGGGACCTGCACCCTGGCCTTGCCCGCCGCGCTGTTCAACCAACTGCAGGCCGCCTGCCGGGCCCATGGCCTGACGCCATTCATGGTGCTGCTGGCCGCTTGGCAGCTGGTACTCGGCCGCCATGCCCGGCAGGACGATTTCATCGTTGGTGTGCCCAATGCCGGGCGCAACCAGGAACAGGTGCACGACCTGATCGGCTTTTTCGTCAACAGCCAGATCCACCGGGCGCGCCTGGACCCGCGCCAGTCCGTGGCCAGCCTGCTCGAGCAGGTACGCAAGCACGCCCTGGCATGCCTGGAGCATGCCGACTACCCACTGGAGCAAGCGCTTGCTGAACAACGCCAAGGCAGCAACGGCGTGCTGTTCCACTGCCTGTTCAATTGGACCAGCGACAATGCCGAGCAGCCCGCCGCCGGTTTTCCAGGGTTGCACATCGAGCCGATGCCCAGCGCCCCCACTGCCGCCAAGTTCGACCTCAGCCTCAACGTGCATGCCGGTCGCGAGCGGCTGGGCATCAGCCTCGACTACGATGCCGCGCTGTTCGAGGCGGCCACCGCTGAGCGGCTGGGCGAGGACTGGCTGGCCATCCTCCAGGCCATGCTCGACCACCCCCAGTGCGCCATCGGTGAGCTTCATGCGCAGCCTGCCGTGCAGCGTGAACAGTGGTTGGCCGCGGCCCAGGGCCCGGCAGGCGATGCCCTCGACGGCCTGGCCGTGCACCAGCAGTTCGCGCGCCTGGCACAGCGCCACGGCGAGGCCGTTGCACTGGTGGCCGGCGACACGCGGCTAAGCTACCGCGCCCTCGACAACGCTGCCGAGCGCCTCGCCCGGCGCCTGCACACCGCCGGCATCGGCCCAGGCGAGCGTGTCGCGGTGGCCCTGGAACGCGGCGCGCCGCTGATCGTCGCCCTGCTGGCCACCCTCAAGGCCGGTGCGGCGTACGTCCCGCTGGACCCCCATTTCCCCGCCGAACGCCTGGCCTACATGCTTGAAGACTGCGGCGCCCCCCTGCTGCTGAGCCAGGCCTCGGTGCTGGCTGCCCTGCCAACGCCACGCCAGCAGGTACTGCTGCTCGATGACGTCGACCTGCACGCCGCGCACCAGCCCGAACCGCCCCTGGCCCTGGACTGCCCACCGCAGCAACTGGCGTACGTGCTGTATACCTCCGGCTCGACTGGCAACCCCAAGGGCGTGATGGTGCCCCATGGCGCACTGTCCAACTTCGTCGCAGCCATGGCCAAGGCGCCCGGCATGCAACCGGGGCAGCGCCTGCTGAGCATCACCACCTGCTCCTTCGACATTTTCGGCCTGGAGCTGTACCTGCCGCTGTGCACCGGGGCATGCATGGTGCTGGCCGACAAGCACACCGTGCAGGACCCGGCGGCAATTCTCGACCTGCTCATCAGCGAACGCATCGACGTGCTGCAGGCCACCCCATCGACCTGGCGCATGCTGCTCGACAATGACCCCGAGCACCGCCTGCCCGCCCTGACCGCACTGTGCGGCGGCGAGGCACTGGGCGATGACCTGGCGGCAAGGCTGCTGGCCCGTTGCGCCGCACTGTGGAACCTGTACGGCCCGACCGAAACCACCATCTGGTCGGCGCGCCACGCACTGGCCCGCAGCAGCGCCCGCCCCGAACTGGGCCAGCCGATCGAGCGCACCGCCCTGTTACTGCTCGACGGCAACCTGCTGCCCAGCCCGCAGGGCGTACCGGCCGACCTGTACATTGGCGGCGACGGCCTGGCCCAGGGTTACCACCAGCGCCCCGGCCTGACCGCCGAACGCTTCGTGCCGCACCCCTACGGCAAGCCCGGCGAGCGCCTGTACCGCACCGGCGACCTGGCGCGCCGCCACGCCAGCGGGAGCCTGGACTTCCTTGGCCGGGTCGATCATCAGGTGAAGATCCGCGGCTTTCGCATCGAGCTGGGCGAGATCGAATCGGCCCTGCTCACCCTGGACGCGGTACGTGAAGCCGCAGTGGTCGCCCGCGACGGCGTCGATGGCGCGCAATTGGTCGGCTATGTAGTACCCGCCAGCACGCCCGCCGACAGCCAGGCATTCATCGAACACTGCCTGGCACCGCTGCGTGAGCAACTGCCGGGCTACATGCTGCCAGCACGCCTGCACCTGTTGCAGGCCATGCCCCTGACGCCCAACGGCAAGCTCGACCGCAAGGCCCTGCCGGTGGTCGATGACAGCCCTGCACAGGCTCGCTACCAGGCGCCGACGAGTGACCTGCAACGCCAGGTTGCGGCTACCTGGGCCGAGCTGTTGAAGGCCGAACGGGTCGGGCTGGAGGATGATTTCTTCGCCTTGGGCGGGCATTCGCTGCTGGTGGCGCGGGCGGTCTCGCGCCTGCGCCACGAGCTGGCGCTGAACTTCCCCCTGCGCCTGCTGTTCGACCAGCCGCGCCTGGGCGACTTCTGCCAGGCCCTGACGCAGCTGCAAACGGCCACCCCGCTGGCCATGCCGGTACGAACCACGCGCGACCAACTGCCGCTGTCTTACGCCCAGGAGCGCCAGTGGCTGCTGTGGAAGCTGGACCCAGACAGCAGCGCCTACCACATTCCCAGCGTACTGCGCCTGCGCGGCCCGCTGGATGTCACCGCCCTGAACCGAGCCTTCGACCAACTCATCGCCCGCCACGAAGCGCTGCGTACCTGCTTCACCCTCGAAGGTGAGCAGCCGCGCCAGCACATCCTCGCCCCCTGGTCGCTGAACGTGCAGGGCGTGCCGCTTGAAGAAAGCCAGTGCCAGGCCTTCATCACAGGCCTGCTCGGCCAGCCCTTCGACCTGGCCAGCGGCCCGCTGCTGCGCGTAGGCCTGGCACGCCTGGCGGCCGACGACCACGTGCTGGTGCTGGTGCAGCACCACATCGTCTCCGATGCCTGGTCGATGCAGGTGATGGTCCGCGAGCTGTGCGCGCTCTATCAAGGCCAGGCCTTGCCCGCACTGGCACTGCAATATGCCGACTTCGCGGCCTGGCAGCGGCGCTGGCTGGATGACGGCGAACGCGAGCGCCAGCTGGCCTACTGGCGCACACGCCTGGCCGGCGAGCAACCGGTGCTCGAACTGCCCTGCGATCACCCCCGCCACGACGATGCCAAGCGCCCGGCGGCACGCTTGCATCTGGCATTGCCCACGGCACTGGGCGAAGCCGTGCAACGCTTCGCCAGCGCACACCAGGCGACGGTGCCGATGGTGCTGCTGGCGGCCTGGCAGGCCCTGTTGCACCGCTACAGCGGCCAGCCGGACATCCGCATCGGCGTACCGGTGGCCAACCGCAACCGCCTGGAAACCGAGCAATTGATCGGCTTCTTCGTCAACACGCTGGTGTTGCGCGCCGAGTGCACGGCCGACCTGTCGTTTGCCGGGCTGCTGGCGCAGACCCGCCAGGCCATGGTCGAAGCCCAGGACCACCAGGACCTGCCCTATGAGCAACTGCTCGAAGCCCTGCTGCCCCAGCGCGGCCCACGCCAGGGCTTGTTCCAGGTGCTGTACAACCACCACCAGGCAGCCGACGCCACGCCACTGGGTGCACTGCGCCTGGAGGCACTGGACAGCCAACCCCAGGAGGCCCAGTTCGACCTGGCGCTAAGCACGGCCGAGGGTGAACAAGGCCTGAGCGCCAGTTTTACCTACGACCGTACGCTGTTCGACGCTACGACCCTGCAACGCCTGGCCAGGCACTGGCTGAACCTGCTCGAACAGGCCTTGGCCCAGCCCGGGCTGCCGCTCGCCCGGCTGGCCCTGATGGACCCGGCCGAACGCTTGCAGGTCCAAGAGGCCTGGAACGGCGCCCCGGTCGCCCACCCACAAACGCAAGCACTGGCTGCACGCATCGAATCCCAGGCACAACGCCAGCCGCAGGCCGTTGCCCTGCGCTATCAGGGCCAGGCCTTGAGCTACGCCGAGCTCAACCAGCGCGCCAACCGCCTGGCACACCGCCTGATCGCGGCGGGCGTGGGCGCCGATGTGCCGGTGGGCCTGGCCGCCGAGCGCGGCTTCGCACTGATCGTCGGCATGCTGGCCATCCTCAAGGCCGGCGGCGCCTACGTGCCGCTCGACCCCGCGCACCCGGCAGAGCGCCTGGCTTTCGTGGTCCGCGACAGCGGCATCAAGGTGCTGCTCGACCAACCTGGCCTGCTCGCCGAACTGCCCGCGCACGATGGGCTGCTGCGCCTGGACCTGGAGGCCGGCTACGACGACCAGCCGGTGCACAACCCCGCACCGCGCAGCAGCGTCGACAACCTCGCCTACATCATCTACACCTCCGGCTCCACCGGCCTGCCCAAAGGCACGCTGCTCAGCCAGCGCAATGTCCTGAGGCTGTTCAGCGCCTGCGATCGCTGGTTCCGCTTCGACCACAATGACGTCTGGACCTTGTTCCACTCCTTTGCCTTCGACTTTTCGGTGTGGGAGATCTTTGGTGCGCTGCTGCATGGAGGCCGCCTGGTGATCGTGCCGCACGCCTTGAGCCGCGACCCGCAGGGCTTCCTGCAACTGCTGGTGGACGAGCGTGTGAGCGTACTCAACCAGACGCCATCGGCATTCAAACCCCTGACCCAGGCCGCGTGCAGCGCCGCCTCGGCAGACCTTGCCCTGCGTCATGTGATCTTCGGCGGCGAAGCGCTCGACGTGGCGGCACTGCGCCCCTGGTTCGAGCGCTTCGGCGCACAGCGGCCACAACTGGTGAACATGTACGGCATCACCGAAACCACGGTGCACGTCACCTATCGACCGATTGGCCTGGATGATGTGAACCGCACGCTGAGCCCGATCGGCGAACTGATCGACGACCTCAGCGGCTACCTGCTCGACGGCGAGCTCGAACCGGTTCCGGCGGGCTGCATCGGCGAGCTGTACATTGGCCAGGCGGGCCTTGCCCGAGGCTACCTCAACCGCGCCGGGCTGAGCGCTACGCGCTTCATCGCCAACCCGTTCTGCTCCCAGCCCGGCAGCCGCCTATACCGCACCGGCGACCTGGCGCGCCGCCGCAGCGACGGCACCCTCGAATACATCGGGCGCATCGACCAACAGGTGAAGGTGCGCGGCTTCCGTATCGAACTGGGCGAAGTCGAGGCCAGCCTGCTGGCGCAGCCGGCGGTGGCCCAGGCGGTGGTGATCGCCGACCAGGGGCCCGCCGGCACCCGCCTGCTCGCCTACCTGGTGGCGCACCACGGCCAGGGCGGCGACACCGCCACCCTGCGCGCCGCGCTCAAGGCGCAGCTACCCGACTACATGGTCCCGGCCCATTGCATGTGGCTCGAACAGCTGCCCCTGACCGTCAACGGCAAGCTCGACCGCAGCGCCCTGCCGGCACCGGCCGACAGCCCTACCCAACGCCCCTTCCGCGCGCCCCACACAGCGTTGCAAGTGCAACTGGCAGGCATCTGGCAACAGGTGCTCGGTGTGCAAGCGGTGGGCCTGGACGACGACTTCTTCGAGCTGGGCGGCCATTCGCTGCTGGTGATCAACGTCGTCTCGCGCATCCAGCTGGAGCTGGGCCGCGAGCTGACCCCACAGGCCCTGTTCCAGCACCCGACCCTTCAAGCCCTGGCGCTGCACCTGGACACCACTACAACCGCGGTCGATGAAAACAAGCTCGACACCCTCGAAGCCTGGCTCGACGAAATGGAGGAACACTGATGGACAGCACTGCCGCTTCGAGAATCGCCAAGCGCTTTGTCCTGCTGCCGCTGGAAAAGCGCCGGCAGTACCTGATGAAGATGCGCGAGGAAGGCCTGTCGATGGCCAGCCTGCCGATCCCTCAGGTACGTGAAGCGTTCGACCGCCTGCCGTTGTCGTTCGCCCAGCAACGCCAATGGTTCCTCTGGCAGTTCGACCGCCAGGCCAGCGCTTATCACATTCCCTGCGCCCTGCGCCTGCGAGGGGCACTGAACGTGGCGGCGCTGCAGGCCAGCCTTGAGGCGCTGGTGCATCGCCATGACAGCCTGCGCACGCGTTTCGTCGAAGACGAGCACGGCGTGGCGCAGCAGGTGGACGCCACCGTCGCCGTCGCCCTGACGCTTACCACGCTCGATGAGCAGGCCCTGCAGGCGCATATCCAGGCGCGGGTACGTGAACCGTTCGACCTGGCCTGCGGGCCCTTGTTGCGTGCCGAGTTGCTGCAACTGGGCAGCGATGACCATGTGCTGCTGCTGGTGCAGCACCACATCATCAGCGACGGGCGCTCGATGCAGGTGATGGTCAAGGAGCTGACCCACTGCTATGCACGCTTCAGCCAGGGCCTGTCCAGCCAGCTGCCCGAACCGCAGCTGCAGTACGCCGACTACGCCATCTGGCAACGCCACTGGATGGAAGCCGGCGAGCAGGAACGCCAGCTCGACTACTGGCGCCAGCGCCTGGGCAGCGAAGTGCCCGTGCTGGAACTGCCGTTGGACCGGCCGCGCCCGAGCGTGCAGCGCTTCGACGGGGCGCGCCTGCCGCTGGCCATCCCACCGGCCCTGGCCCTGGCCGTGCGCCAGCTTGCCCAGGCCCGCCAGGCCACACCGTTCATGGTGCTGCTGGCCGCGTTCATGGCCCTGCTGCACCGCTACACCCGCCAGCAGGACATCCGCGTCGGCGTGCCCAGTGCCAACCGCAACCGGGTCGAGGCAGAAGACCTGATCGGCTTCTTCGTCAACACCCTGGTCATCGATGGCCAGTGCCAGCCGACCCTGTCCTTCGAGCAACTGCTCGACCAGGTCAAGGCCACCACCTTGCAGGCCCAGGCCCACCAGGACCTGCCCTTCGAGCAACTGGTCGAGGCTTTGCAGCCAGCGCGCAACCTCAGCCACAACCCCCTGTTCCAGGTCATGTTCAACCACCAGGTCGGCGCGCCCCAGCCGAACGAATCGGCCCTCGGCCACGGCCTGGCCATCGAGCCGCTGCCACTGGCAGGCGAGACCGCGCAACTGGACCTGACCCTCAACACCTTCGAGGACGCCCAGGGCCTGAGTGCGAGCCTGACCTACGCCACCGCCCTGTTCGACCACAGCTCCATCCAACGCCTGGGGGACCACTGGCTGCGCCTGCTGGCGCACGTGGTGCAGGCTCCGCAGCAGGCGCTTGGCGAGATCACGTTGCTGGCCGATGACGAACGCCAGCGCTTGCTCACCCAGTGGAACGCCACCACCCACGCCTACCCGGCCACGCCGTCGATCCACGCCCTGGTCGAAGCCCAGGCACGCCGCACGCCCGATGCCACCGCACTGCTGTTCGGCGACAGCGCGCTGAGCTACGCCCAGCTCAACCGCCAGGCCAACCAGCTGGCGCACGCCCTGATTGCCCAAGGCGTGCGCCAGGACACGCCGGTCGGCATCGCCGCCGAGCGCAGCCTGGAGCTGGTGGTTGGCCTGCTGGCCATCCTCAAGGCCGGCGGCGCCTACGTGCCGCTGGACCCTGAATACCCCGCCGAGCGCCTGAGCTACATGGTCGAAGACAGCGGCATCGGCCTGCTGCTGACCCAGGCGCACCTGCGTGAGCGTCTGCCGCTGCCGCCCGGGCTGCCGGTGCTGCTGCTCGACCAGGCGCCCGCCGCGCAGCCCGAACATGACCCGCAAGTGCCGTGCACGCCCGAGCAACTGGCCTACGTCATCTACACCTCCGGCTCCACCGGCCGCCCGAAAGGCGCAGGTAACAGCCACCAGGCCCTGGCCAACCGCCTGCAGTGGATGCAGGCGGCCTACGGCCTGGATGCCAGCGACACAGTGCTGCAGAAGACGCCCTTCAGCTTCGACGTGTCGGTGTGGGAGTTCTTCTGGCCGTTGATCACCGGCGCCCGCCTGGCCATTGCCGCGCCGGGTGACCACCGCGACCCGGCGCGCCTGGTGCAACTGATCGTCCAGCATCAGGTCACCACCCTGCACTTTGTGCCCTCGATGCTGCAGGCCTTCCTGCTCGACGACCAGGTCAGCCGCTGCAGCAGCCTGCAGCGCATCGTCTGCAGTGGCGAGGCGCTGCCGGTGGAGGCGCAGCAACAGGTGTTCGCGCAGTTGCCCCAGGCCCAACTGTACAACCTGTACGGGCCCACCGAAGCGGCCATCGACGTCACCCACTGGACCTGCCGCGACGAGGGCAAGACCGGCGTGCCGATTGGTCAACCGATCGCCAACCTGGCCTGCTGGATCCTCGATGCCGGCCTGCAGCCGCAACCCGCTGGCGTGATCGGCGAGCTCTATCTGGGCGGAGTGGGCCTGGCCCGCGGGTATCATCAACGCCCGGCGCTGACCGCCGAGCGTTTCGTTGCCTGCCCGTTCCAGCCTGGCGCGCGCATGTACCGCACCGGCGACCTGGCGCGCTACCGCGCCGACGGCGTGATCGAGTACTGCGGGCGCATCGACCACCAGGTGAAGATCCGCGGCCTGCGCATCGAACTCGGTGAGATCGAAGCGCGGCTGATGGAGCAACCCGCCATCCACGAGGCCGCCGTGCTGGCCGTGGACAACCAACTGGTCGCCTACCTGGTGGCCAGGGCCGGCGAGCCGCTGCCTGAGCGCGAGCAACTGAGCCAGGCACTGCTGGCCCACCTGCCCGACTACATGGTGCCCAACCAGTGGTTGTTCCTGCCGCGCATGCCGCTGAGCCCCAATGGCAAGCTCGACCGCAAGGCCCTGCCCGCCCCAGGGCTGGCTCAGGCCCAGGCCAGCTACAGCGCCGCCGAAGATGAACTGCAGGCACGCCTGGTGCAGGTCTGGCAGCGGGTGCTCAAGCGCGAGCACGTGGGCATCGATGACAACTTCTTCGAGCTGGGCGGCGACTCGATCGTGTCCATCCAGCTGGTGAGCCAGGCACGACGCGACGGCCTGCACTTCACCCCCAAAGACCTGTTCAGCCACCAGACCGTGCGCACCCTGGCGCAAGTCACCCAGACCCAGGCCGAACCGGCCGAGGCCGCGTACCGGCCTGCCAGCGGTCCCAGCCTGCTACTGCCGATGCAGCAGCAGTTCTTCGCCCAGGCCGTGCCGCAGGCGCAGCGCTGGAACCAGTCGGTGATGCTCAAGGCCAACCAGGCGCAGGCCCCGGCCCACGTGCGCCAGGCGCTCGCGGCGCTGCTGGAGACCCACGATGCCTTGCGCCTGCGCTTCAGCCAGGTGCAAGGCCAGTGGCAGGCTCACTTTGCCCCGCATACGCCCGACGACGACCTGCTCTGGCTGTTCGAGCCAAGCCAGGGCGACAGCTGGCAGGACCTGTGCGACCGCGCTCAAGGCAGCCTCGACCTGGGCCAAGGCCCGTTGCTGCGCGCCGTGCTGGGGGTGGTCGACGGTGAGCAGCGCCTGCTGCTGGTGATCCACCACCTGGCCGTGGACGGTGTGTCCTGGCGCATCCTGCTTGAAGACCTGCACAGTGCCTATTCCCTGGCGGTTGCCGGCCAAGCCTGCGCGCTGCCACCGCGCACCCTGTCGGTGCAGGACTGGGCCCTGCGCCTGCAAGCCTACGCACAGAGCCCGGCCGGGGAGCAGGAAGCCGCCTTCTGGCAACGCCAGTGCGCCGATATCGACAGCACCCTGCCGGTGCTCGATGCTGACGTTGCGCTGCGCCTGTGCGACAGCCGCAGCGTCACCACCCATCTGGATGCCGCGACCACCACGCGCCTGCTCAAGGATTGCCCAACGGCCTACCGCACGCAGATCAACGACCTGCTGCTGGCCGCCCTCGCCCGTGTGCTGCAACGCTGGACCGGCGCCTGTGACCATCTGGTGCAACTCGAAGGCCATGGCCGCGAAGCCTTCGCCGACTTCGAGGCCGACCTGACCCGCAGCGTCGGTTGGCTGACCAGCCTCTACCCGGCCCGCATCAGCGCCGGCAGCTCGCTGGCCGAAGCGATCATGCTGACCAAGGAACAGCTGCGCGCCCTGCCGGGCAAAGGTGCGTTCTTCGGCGCCCTGCGCAGTTTCGCCAGCCCGGCGATACGTGAGGCCCTGGCCGCACTGCCCGCTGCGCGCATCACCTTCAACTACCTGGGCCAGTTCGACAGTGGCCACGACGATGCCGCTACGCTGTTGCGGCCGATCCCCGCAGACAAAGGCCGCGAACAAAGCCCCGATGCGCCGTTGCAGAACTGGCTGGCCCTCAATGGCCAGGTGTTCGACGGCGAACTGCGCTTGAACTGGAGCTTCAGCCAGCGGATGTTCGAGCCGGCTCAACTGCAGCACCTGGCCGACGACTATGCCGCCGAGTTGCGTGAGGTGGTGGCCTTGTGCGGCCAGGGCGTACGCCTTGGCCTCACCCCTTCGGACGTGCCGTTGGCCCGGCTTGGCCAGGCCCAACTGGCCCTGCTGCCTTTCGCCTGCGACCAGGTCGAAGACATCTACCCGCTGTCTACCGTGCAGCAGGGCATGCTGTTCCACACCCAGGACGCCGGTGCCGGGGACTTCTACATCAACCAGACCAGCGTCGAGGTCCAAGGCCTGGAGGCGCCACGTTTCATCGCTGCCTGGGGCCGGTTGGTGGAGCGCCACGAGATGCTGCGCAGTGCCTTCTGGCAGGCGCCGCAACTGAGCGAGCCACTGCAGGTCGTGCTGCGTCAGGGCCAGCTCGACGCCAGGACGCTGGACTGGCGCGGCCAGGCCGTCGAGCCGGCGCGCCTGGCCGCCGCCGCGGAAGCCGAGCGGCGTCGCCCGTTCGACCTGCTCGCCCCACCCTTGCTGCGCCTGTTGCTGATGCGCCTGGATGACGAGCGCCATCAGTTGATCCTGACCAGCCACCACATCCTCATGGATGGCTGGAGCCAGTCACGCCTGCTCGGTGAACTGTTCCAATGCTACGCCGGCCAGGCGTTGCCGGCCCAGCAAGGCCGTTACAGCGACTACATCCGCTGGCTGCAGGCGCCGGCGCAACAGGCCAGCGAGGCGTTCTGGCGGCCACGCCTGGCCGAGCTGCAGGCCCCTACCCAACTGGCCGGCGTGGCCGGTAGCCGCAGCGCCCAGCAAGGCCACGGCGCGCTCTACCTGCACTGGGACGAGCAGCGCACCACCTGGCTGCGCGAGCAGGCCCAACGCCTGCGCGTTACCCCCAACACCTTGGTGCAGGCTGCCTGGGTGCTGCTGTTGCAGCGTTACACCGGCCAACAGACCGTGTGCTTCGGCGCCACCGTGTCCGGTCGCCCGGCCAGCCTCCCGGGTGCCGACAACCTGCTGGGGCTGTTCATCAACACCTTGCCGATCATCCAGGCCCCGCACCCGGCTCAACCGGTGCAGGACTGGCTGCAACAGTTGCAGACCTGCAACCTGGAAGTGCGCGACCACGAGCACACCCCGCTGGTGGACATTCAGCGCTGGGCCCAGAGCAATGGCCAGGCGCTGTTCGACAGCATCATCGTGTTCGAGAACTACCCCATCGATGAACGCCTGCAATCGGCCGGTGCCGCCGGCCTGCGTTTCGGTGAAGCGCAACTGCGCGACGTCACCAACTACCCGATGGACTTGGCGGTGCACCTCAATGCCCGTCTGCGCATCGAGTTCCTCTACCGCCAGGACCATTTCCAGGCGCCGCAGGTGGAGGCCATCCGCAGCCACTTCGACACCTTGCTCGAACGCCTGCTGAGCCACCCCGAGGCGGCCGTCGGCACGCTTGGCCTGCTCGACACCGTCGTGCAGCCGCAGCCACAGCCCGGCGTGAGCCCTGAGCATGACCTGGCCAGCCTGATCGGCCGTCATGCCCAGGCGCGTGCAGACCAGGTGGCGGTGCGCTGCGACGGGGTGCAACTGACCTACGGGCAACTGGAAGAGCAGGCCAACCGCCTGGCCTGGACCCTGCTCGAACGCGGTATCGGGCGCGAGGACCGAGTGGGCATCGCCCTGGATCGCTCGGTGCGCACCATCGTTGCCTTCTACGCGGTGATGAAAGCTGGCGCGGCCTATGTGCCGCTGGACATCGACTACCCCGCCGAACGCCTGCAATGGATCATCGGTGACGCCGACGTGGCCCTGTTGCTGACCGACAGCATCATCGGCGAACGCCTGGGCGTGGCCCCCGAGCGCCGCCTGGACCTGGACCGCTGCGAGCTGTCCGCGCAGCGACACGCCCCGCAACGGCAAGCGCTGGACGATCAGCTCAGCTACATGATCTACACCTCCGGCTCCACCGGTAACCCCAAGGGCGTGGCCGTGGCCCGCGGCCCACTGCGCATGCACTGCCAGGCGATCATCGAACGCTACGAAATGGGCCCCTCGACCCGCGAGCTGCTGTTCATGTCGTTCGCCTTCGACGGGGCTCAGGAACGCTGGCTGTCGACCCTGATCAGCGGTGGCCTGCTGGTGGTCCGTGGCAACACCCTGTGGACCCCACAGCAGACCTGGGACGTGCTGCATGCCGAGGCCATCGGCATCGCCTGCTTCCCGCCGGCCTACCTGCAGCAACTGGCTGAATACGGCCAGGCCCAACCGGCACCGCCCCCGGTGCGCATCTACTGCTTCGGCGGCGATGCGGTGGCCGATGCCAACTTCGAGCTGGTCAAGCAGGTGCTCAAACCGCACTACCTCACCAACGGCTACGGCCCTACCGAAACCGTGGTCACCCCGTTGCTGTGGAAGGTGCCGGTGACGGCGCGCTGCGAAGCGGTGTACGCCCCCATTGGCGTGGCCGTGGGCAACCGCACGCTGCATGTGCTGGATGATTGCCTCAACCCGCTGCCGGCAGGCCTGGCCGGGGAGCTTTACATCGGTGGCGAGGGCCTTGCCCGCGGCTATCACCGCCGCCCGGGGCTGAGTGCCGAGCGCTTCGTCGCGGACCCGTTCAGCGCCACTGGCGGGCGCCTGTACCGCACCGGTGACCTGGTACGCCAGCGCCCGGACGGGGTATTCGACTACCTCGGGCGCCTGGACAATCAGGTGAAGGTCCGCGGTTTTCGTATCGAACTGGGCGAGATCGAGGCGCGCCTGCGTGATATCGCCAACGTGCTCGATGCGGTGGTGGTGGCGCGCGAGGCTGCCAACGGTAAGCAACTGGTCGGTTACGTGGTACGTGACGACGGCGAACGTGCTGTCACGCCGATGCTCGAGCATCTGCGCCAGGTGCTGCCCGATTACATGGTACCGGCGCAACTGATGGTGCTCGATGCGTTGCCGCTGACCCCCAATGGCAAGGTCGATCGCCGCGCACTGCCCGAGCCTTTGCTGCGCGAGCGCCAGTACCAGGCCCCGGCGGATGACCGCCAGCGCGCCCTGGCGGCGATATGGGCCGATGTGCTGGGCCTGGAGCAGGTCGGGGTGAGTGATCACTTCTTCGAACTGGGGGGCGATTCACTGAGTGTGCTCAAGGTGCTCTCGCGCTTGCGCAACCAACCGCAACTGGGCCTGAACCTGAAGCTGCGCGACCTGATCGCCCGCCCGACCATCGCCGAACTGTGCCCGGCCGAGGCGGGCGAGCAGGCGGCGCTCGACCCACTGCTGCTGCTCAACCGCAAAATCGAACGCCAGGCCCCGCTGTTCTGCCTGCATGCGGGCTTCGGCACAGTGTTCGACTACCGCGCACTCGCTCAGCGGCTGGACGGCGTTTGCAGTGTCTATGGCCTGCAGAACCGCATGCTGCTCGACCGCCAATGGCAGGACGAGTCGCTCGACGCCATGGCCATCGACTACGCCCAGTACATTCGCCAGAAGCAGCCCCACGGCCCCTACCGCCTGCTGGGCTGGTCGCTGGGTGGCACCCTGGCGCTGCTGGTGGCCCGTGAGCTGGAGCGCCAGGGCCAGCAGATCGACCTGCTCGGCCTGGTTGACCCGTATGTACCGGGTGAGCCAGGTGCGGCGCTGGACGAAGACTGCGGTGGCGACTTGCGCGCCTTCCTCGCCGTGGTCGGTGGCCGCTCGGCCGACAGCCTGCCGCTGTTCCCGGTAGCGGCCAATGCCGATGCCACGCAGTTGCAGGCACTGATCGAGCAGAGCCTGGGCGCAGAGGCCAAGGACGCCCTGCAAAGCAGCGAGGAGTTGGCGCGCACGTTTACCGTCGCCATGACCCTCAAGGCCCTGTCGCTGCAAGTGCACGCCCTGCCCGCGGTACGCGCCAGCCTGGACTGCTGGTGGGCACAGAGCAGCGAAGCGGGCGTCTGCCAGGCCTTCGAAGCGCACCACGCGATCCACTCCAGCCAGCGCCTGGCCGCTGATCACTACACCATCGTCAGCCATGGCGCACTGCTCGAAACCGTGCTTCAGCGCCTGCAGCCGGTGGCCGCACACACCCTGTGAACCTGCGCCCGGCCGCCCTGTGCGGCCGGGCCTTTATCCAACACTGTGAAGGAAACCCGAATGTCCCTGGATTGCGATCTGGAAGCGTTCCTGGAACTGGCCGAACTCGGCCGCCTGACGGGCAAGAGCCAGCCCATGCATCAGTTGAGCATCGCCCAGGCACGGGCGGAGTTCGAAAACGCCTCGCGTCTGCTCGACCCCGACCCTCCCGCCCATGTCGACGTGCGCGCCCTGCAGTACAGTTGCCGCGAGGGTGCGCAGTTGCCCGCCCGTCTCTATGTGCGCCCGGGCGTCACGCCCAAGGCCACCCTGTTCTACCTGCATGGCGGTGGTTATGTGGTCGGCAGCCTGGACTCGCATGACTGCGTGTGCCGGCGCCTGGCCTGCCTGGGTGACTATGCGGTGTTCGCTCCGCACTACCGGCTGGCGCCCGAGCAGCCGTTTCCAACGGCACTGCACGATTGCCAGGACGCCGCCCTCTGGCTGCAGCACAACGCTACCGAGCTGGGCCTGCCGAGCGCGCTGGTGCTGGCCGGTGACAGCGCGGGTGCTACGCTGGCCACGGTTCTGGCGATCGAAGCCGCGCAACACCCGCAGGCCATGGCAGTCAAAGCGCAGCTGCTGTTCTACCCGGTAGCCGAAAGCAATACTCGACGCGCTTCGCACCGGCAGTATGGCGAGGGTTACCTGCTGGAGAGCGGTACGCTGGACTGGTTCTACGAGCATTACCTGGGCGCCACCCAAGCGCACACTGACTGGCGCGCCTCGCCCCTGCTGCACCCGGCGTTGCCAGCCATGGCGCCGGCCTATGTGAACCTGGCCCAGTACGACCCGTTGTTCGATGAAGGCCTGGACTATGCGCGCAAGCTCGAGGCGAGCGCCACACCGACCACGCTGCGTATCGAGGCGGGGTTGACCCACGATTTTCTGCGCATGTCGGGTATCACTGGGGCGACTGGCGAGGTGTATGCGGCGGCAGGATGCTGGTTGGAGCAGGTGCTGGCCTGACCAGCAAGCCTGATGCCCGTAGGGCAAGCGATCTGGGGCCGCCATGCGGCCCATCGCCGGCAAGCCGGCTCCCACAGAAATGCGCAGTTCTCGAGGCCTACGCAGTACCTGTAGGAGCCGGCTTGCCGGCGATGGGTACAGCGCAATCCTCGAGGGCTACGCAGTACCTGTGGGAGCCGGCTTGCCGGCGATGGGTACAGCGCAATCTTCGAGGCCTA
Source organism: Pseudomonas putida (assembly GCF_026625125.1). Classification (NCBI taxonomy): domain Bacteria; kingdom Pseudomonadati; phylum Pseudomonadota; class Gammaproteobacteria; order Pseudomonadales; family Pseudomonadaceae; genus Pseudomonas; species Pseudomonas putida. The sequence continues at coordinate 4,027,292 of NZ_CP113097.1, forward strand.
CGCAGTACCTGTGGGAGCCAGCTTGCCGGCGATGGGCTGCATGGCAGCCCTGATTACGCTGGCTGAAATCAGTACGTCGCGCGTACCGTCAGCATGAAGTTGCGCGGATCGCCGTAGTAGTTGCCATAGGTCGAGGTACCGACGGTCTGGTAGTACTTCTTGTCGAACAGGTTGTTGCCGTTGAGGGTCACATTCCAGTGCTCGTCGATGCGGTAGTCGACCATCGCATTCCAGATCGCATACCCGCTCTGCTGGTATTCGAAAGGCACATTGGACTGCACCACGTTGCCCAGGCCGTCATAGGTCGCAGCAGTACCGCTGACCTTGGTCGCGCTCTGGATGTCCACACCACCCCCGACGCGGAAGTCGTTCAACACACCGGGCAGGCGGTAGGTGGTGAACAGCTTGGCCATGTGCTTGGGCGTGACCGTGCTCAACGCAGAGCCAGTGTCGCGGTTCTTGTTGATGTTCAGGGTGTAGCTGGCCATCATCATCCATTCCGGCAGGATTTCGCCGGAGATTTCCATGTCGATGCCCTTGCTGATGGTTTCCCCACCATTGACGTAACAGCAGTTACCGCCGAATGCCACCTGGCTCAACGGGTAGTTCGGGTCCTGCACCGCCTGGTCTTCACGCTTGGTGTAGTACAACGCGATACTGGTGTTGACCGCGCCGCCAAACAGCTCGCCCTTCAGACCGGTCTCATAGGTTTTGCCGGTCATCGGGTCCAGCGTGCTGCCGGAGGTCGCAGGCCCGGCCAGCAGGTTCTGCTGTGGCTTGAAGATCTCGGCGTAGCTGGCATAAGCGGCCCACTCGTCCGTCAGGTCATAGACGATGCCACCAAACGGGGTGACTTTGGTCGGCTCGCGCATGTCCACCCGCGACTGCTGGGTCCAGGTCCCGGCGGCGTCTGCCGTCTGGTAGGTCTGGTCGAACTTGTAGCGCTGTGCCCGGGCACCGACGATCAGGTGCAACGGCTCGGCCAGTTGCAGGCGCAGGCTCGAGTACAAGCCATATTGAGTCTGGCTGTTGGGTTTGTAGTCGCGGCTGATGGCCGGGCGGGCGCCAGGATCATCCCATGGGGTGGAGTCCGGGTCGAACACATTGACCGGGCCGCCGGCAGTGGTGAAGCGGCCAGTGCCGCGCCAGCGGCTGTCGATCTCTTGATAGTCACCCCCCACCACCAGGCGGTGGTCGAGGCCGAACATGCTGAAGTCGCCGGAGACGTTGACGTCCCAGAGGTTCTGCTCGCTCCACTGGGTGTTGTAGGTGCCGTAGCGGGTCACGCCGACGCCGGTGACCGGGTTCACCGAGCCCAGCGTCGTGGCGTTGTTGGTGGTGATGGTGTCGTAGATGTTGGTGTAGCTCAGGTTGAGCTTCCAGTCATCGTTCAGGCGATGGTCGACCTTGGCGAAGTACTCGCGGGAAAAGCCGTCCGCGTACGCCCAGGTGGTAGACAGCCCGGTATGGCGCGGCAGGCCAAGGTCGGCACCGTCGCTGTAGCGTGGCACGGCCGAGGCGGTGCCGGTCTCGTGGACCTTGTTGAAACGCAAGCCGGCGGTGAGCATGGTGTCGTCGGTGACATCGGCTTCAAGCACGCCATAGAAGAACGGCTTGTCGGTGGCACGGTTGTCGACGAAGTACTGGCGGTCCTGATAGGCCACCACCATGCGGCCGCGCAGCTTGCCATCGAAGCCCAGCGGCCCGGTCACGTCCAGCTCGCTGCGGTAGTTGTCCCAGCTGCCCGCCGAGGCGGTGAACTTGAGCTGGTAGAAGTCCAGCGGGCGCTTGCGCACCAGGTTGATGATACCGCCCGGGTCACCGGTGCCGCCAAACAGCGCGCTGGCGCCACGCAGTACTTCCACGTGGTCGAATTCGGCGATGTCGTAAATGTTCGACGCGTAGAAGCTGCCGGCGGTGGTACCCAACGCCATGGGGGCGGCACCGTCAAGCTGGATGTTCTGGATCGGGAAGCCGCGCGAGTAGAAGTCCTGGATACGGAAGGTGTTGCTCTGCACCGTCACACCCGGCACGGCCTTCATCGCATCGTTGATGTCGGTGAACTGGCGGTCTTCGATGACCTGGCGGGTGATCACCGACACCGATTGTGGGGTTTCTTTCAACGAGGTCGGGCTTTTCGAGCCGACGCTGGTCAGGCCCGGCGTGTAGGAGCCAGTGTTCTCGGTCGCCTGGCCCATGCCCTGGCCCATGATGGTGGTTTCGCCAATGACCAGCGCACCGGCGCCGACGTCACTGGTGTCGGTGCTGATCAGCAGGACCGAATTGTTCTCGATACGGTACGTAAGGCCTGCGCCTTCCAGCAGTTGCGACAGGGCCTGGTCCGGCTCCATGGTGCCGCTGACCTTCGGTGCACGCTTGCCGCTGACCAGGTCGGGCGAGTAGACCATCTGCAGGCCGGTCTGCTGGCCAAGGGCGATCAGTGCCTGGTCCAGTGGTTGGGCTGCGATGTCCACCGCCACCGGCTGGGCATGGGCGTGGGCCATGGCCAGGCTCAGCACCAGTGCCGAGGCACGCAGGCTCCACTTCGATGGCCCGGCGGCCAAGGCTGCCCCCTTGTTTCGCATACGTTTGGACTTCATGTGCGCGACTGACTCCGAATGTTCTATGAGTGTGTAGGTGACGGTCTCGACGTACCGTTTCTATAAGAGCCTTACGCGTTCGAGCGACACGTTTTCAGCGGCCTACAGGTAAGACGCACGAACGTTAAAAAAACTGATAACTTTTTTCATTTACGTTCAATGTTTCGCAGGCACGGGGGGCTGGAGCTAGCGCTCATGAGAGGCAACCTGGAGGCTGGTGGCGGTGAGGTGAGCGATTGGGGCCGCTTTGCGGCCCATCGCCGGCAAGCCGGCTCCCACTGGGATCGCGCCAGCTTTTAGACATTGAGCAAGACATTCCCACCCATGATGGCCAGCCCTGGTACACCGCCGTTCTTGAGCGCTGCGCGGTAGGGGGTGGGAGCCGGCTTGCCGGCGATGGGCCGCAAAGCGGCCCTATGAACGCTGATCGAGCTATGCGGTGACGTTCTTCGCCTTGGCCAGCATCTGCTCTTTTTCCTCAGGGCTCATGCGCTCCAGTTGCAGGCGCGCCTGGGCAATCTTGAGCAACTGCCCGCGGTTTGCCTCGTTGGCCTGCAACGCCTCGGCCAGCCCCGCCACGGTGGGGTGCTCGAAGACCAGCGCCGGCGCCACTTCACAGTTCAGCAACTTACGAATCCCAGCCACCAGCTTGATGATCAGCAGCGAATGGCCGCCGGCCGCGAAGAAGTCGGTGTGGATACCGATGCTTTCGCGCCCGAGCAACTGCGCCATGCGCTGGGCCAGCAATGTCTGCAATGCGTCCTGGGGTACATCCTGCTGGCCGCCCTCCTGCGGCATTTCCAGCAGCGCGCGACGGTCGAGCTTGCCGTTGGCCAGGCGCGGCAGGCTCGGCAGGCGACGCAGCTGGGTTGGCACCATGGCCGCTGGCAGGCACTCGGCCAGCCGCGCACGCAGCGAGGCTTCATCGAGCCCATGGCCTTCGCCGTGCACGACGTAGCAAGCCAGCAGCTCCAACTGCCCCGGCTGGTTTTCAACCGCCAGCACCGCACCTTGAGCAACCCCATCGACCTCCAGCAGGCGCGCTTCCACTTCGGCCAACTCGACACGGAACCCGCGGATCTTCACCTGATGATCCTGCCGGCCCTGCAGCAGGATGCCGCCATCGGCCTGGTAACGGGCCAGATCACCGCTGCGGTACAGACGCTCGCCGGCTTGCAGGGGGTTGTCGATAAAGCGCGACGCCCCCTGCTCGCCCCCCAGATAACCCCGGCACAGCTGGCGCCCGGCCACATGCAGTTCACCCAGCTCACCCACGCCCGCCAGTTGCCCAGCAGGCGTCAGCACGTAAACGCGGTTGCCGGCCAGCACCTGGCCCAGGCTCGCCATCGGCGCGTCGGCCCGCAGTGGCTGGACCAGCACGCCGACCGTGGCTTCGGTCGGGCCATAGTGGTTGAACACCCGAGCCTGAGGCGCCAGCCGTGCGATGCGCGCCAGCAACTGCACACTCGGCGCTTCGCCGCCCAGCACCAGGGTCGCTGGCAGGCAAGGCTGCGCGCTGTCGAGCAGCGCCGCCAGGTGCGACGGCACGATCTTCAGGCAATCGATACCTTCGTCGCGCACGAACGCGGCAAACGCTGCCGGGTCCTGCATCACGGCGTCGCTGGCAACGTGCAACGTGGCGCCAACCTGCAAGGCGCCGAACAGGCTGGTGTGGCCGAGGTCAGCCGCCACCGTGGCGCTGAACGCAAAGTGCCTGCAGGCCGAAAGGTCCAAAGCTTGCTCAGCGGCCTGCAGGTACCCGGCCAGTTGCCCATGCTCGATGACCACCCCCTTGGGCTCACCGGTCGAACCTGAGGTAAACAGTACATAGGCTGCCGTATCGGCCGTGAGCACTTGCGCCTCGAACGGCGCTGAAGTTTCCGCGAGCTGCTCGAACAGCGTGGCATCGACCTGCAACTGCGCGCCGGCCAGGCGGCTGACCTGCTCGCGTCGCGCAGCGGGCCAGAGTGGGTCCAGCGGCAGGTACGCAGCGCCGCACTTCCAGCAGGCCAGCACCGCCGCCAGCCAGTGCACCGAGCGCGGCAGGGCCAGGCCGACCACGCTGGCATTGCCAATGCCCTGGGCCTGCAGGTGGGCGGCCAACGCCGTGGCCAGCTGGTCGAGCTGCTGCCAGCTCCACCCCTGCCCTTGTTCGATGATCGCCAGCGCCCGGGGCTGTTCGCGCACCCAGCGGGCGACCCGCTCGGGCAGCAGTTCGGTGACCGCTGGCAGTGCGGCCTGGGCGTTACGCTCAAGCACCAGACGACGCTGTCGTTCACCGGCAATGCCCAGGCTGACCAAGCTCGCGTCGGGCGTCTGGGCAATGCTTGCCAGCAGCGTGGCGTACTGTTCGAGCAGGAGCTGCGCCAGTGCCGGGCTGTGCCACGCGGCCCAGTACTGCACCAGCGCCTGTGGCGCTGCGCAGTCGCTGTCGACCTGCAGCAGCAGGTCGGGGCCCGCCATCGGCGCGTCAATGCCCACCACCTGCCAACCACCGGCCAGCGGCGGGCAGGCGGGGGTCAGGCAAAAACCGATGGCGGCAGGCGCCAGCGCGGGCGTTTGCTCGGGGCTGAAGTATTCCTGCCAAGCCGCATGCTGCTCCAGCTGCGCAGCCAGGCCGTGCAGCCAGGTACGCAGTGGCTGCTCGGCCTGATAATCGAGCAGCACCGGCAACTGCTTGTGGTACACCCCGGCGCTGCCGGCGAAATAGGCGTAGTCGCCACGGCTGTCGTGGCACCAGTTCACCACCTGCACAGGCTGGCCATCGAGCCGCGCCAGCAGCAGCCACCAGGCTGCCTGCAGCACCCTGTCCAAGGGCAGGCCAAGCCCGGCCAGGCGTGTCAAAACGTCCGGGTCGAGGTCTGTGCGGGCCTGCGCGCGCTCACCGCGTGGGCTGCCTGGGGCTGGGCGCCAGGGCAGTTGCTGGGCGCTCGCGGGCTTGCCGTTCAGCGCGTTCCAGTAGCTGCGCGCAGTGCTGGCGTCTTCATCCACCACCACCTCGCTGCGCCACTGCAGGTATTGTTCGAAATCGCCATCGTCGGTTGTTTCCAATGCGCCTTGGCAGATCGCCGCAAGGCTTGCAGCCAGCGCCGGCAGGCTGGCAGTGTCGACCAGCGCTGCCAGTACACCCAGCACCAACTGGCAACGCCCCTCGGCCTGCTCGCACACCAGCACGGCAACGCCCGCACCGGCCTGCACATCCACCTCACGCTCGAACCAGGCCTGGCGGCCGGCGCTATCGCCCGCCGCCAGCCACGTCAGCTCCACCCCCGCGGCCTCGCGCTCAAAAAACTGACGCAAGCCGCGATAACCTGCGGCTTGGCCGATGCGCAGGCGCAGCGCGTCATGGCGGCCCTGCCACTGCTGCAGGGCGGCCCGCAGTGCGGCGGGCGCCGGCACGTTGTCGAGCTGCAAGGTGATGCAGCGCGCCGCGTCCTGCCAGCGGGCAGGCAGTGCAGTCAGCTCGAGCGACTGCATGGGCAACAACGGCAGGCCACTCGTTTCGGCGGTGATGTTCATGCTTGCACTCCTGTGCGGTTCAAGGTGAGGGCTTCAAGGTCGGCACGTTGCATCATGTCGCCCATGGCGACGACGATCTTGCGTGGCCCCTGGAACGGGTCGCGGGCGTGTGCCGCCAGCATGTTGTCGAGCAGGATCACATCACCGGCCTGCCAGTCGAAACGCACCGCACAGGCCTCGTACAGCTCACCGATCAACGCCATGTCGGCGTCTTCGATCGGGCTGCCATCGCCGTAGTAGACCTGACGCGGCATGCGCTCCAGGCCATACAACGCCAACAGGTCCTCGCGCACGTCGGCATCCAGGCAGAACACGTGGTGCAGCTGCACCTGGTTGAAGAAACTCTTCTCACCACTGACCGGGTGCTCGATCACCGCCGGGCAAGGTGTGCGGATCTGCAGTTCGTCGTTGTCCAGCCAGCGCCACTGGATACCCGACGCCTGGCAACGGCGCTCGACATCGGCACGCGAGTCGGTCTTGAAAAAATGCTGCCAGGACACGTCCAGCTTGTCGGTGAACGTACGGACGTAAAGCAGGCCTTTGTCCTCGAAACGCTGACGCAGGGGCGCGGGCAAGCGTTGGTACATCTGCCGGCAATCGACCACCGGGGTGGCCCCCCCCACCGGCGACGGCAGCTCGCAGAAAAACAGCTGCTTGCGCGGCCAGCGGTCCTGGTGGGCACTTTCGTTATGGAACAGGATCATCTTCTGTTCCGGATACGGCGTGGAGCGGTAGGTGTTCTTACCGCCTTCCTTCTTCGGCAGGTCACCGTACTGGCCATACAGCCCGGGCTGCACCGCCTCGGCGAAGGCTTCGAAATCCTGTGGGGTCTGCAAGCCAAAACCGCGGAACAGAATGCCGCCATGCGCCACCAGTTTGCGTTCGACCTCGGCACGGTGCTTGACCACCCAGTCGGTCAGGCTCACGCCAGGGTCGACCGGTTCGATCAACAACGGAAACGCCTGCCCCGGTACCAGTGCAGCCTCGCGCACTGCGCTGGCCGGCCGGGTTGGCGTGCCGGCGCCGCGCTTGAGGAAGCTGCCCAGCTTGTCCTTCTTCGGTTGCCCGCCGGCAGCGGCAGGCGCCGCCACGATTTCACTGTGAACCGCCATAGTGATCTCTCTCAGTTGAATGTGTGGGTTGCCCAGCACCTGGCCCAGGATGTCCAGCCAGCCACGCAGCAGTGCCTGGACCCGTTCTGCCCTGAACAGCTCCGTGGCGTACTGCCAGGTGACGCGCCAGCCGTCCGCGACCGGGTCGATGAACAGCGCCATGTCGAATTTCGAATAGCCGCCCGCCTGCGGCAGTACCTGCACACTCAGGTCGGCCAGGCCGCCGTGCGCCACTGGCATGTCGTTCATCACGAACAGCACCTGTACCAGTGGGTTCATGCCGGGGTGGCGCGGCGCGCCAGCAGCCTCGACGATCAGGTCGAACGGCAGTGCCTGCTGCTCGCTGGCATCGAGCAAGGTGGTGCGGGTGCGCGCCAGCCACGCGGCGAAGTCCAGCCGTTCGTCCAGTTGCGAGCGCAGTGGCAGAACATTGACGAAGAAACCGATCAGCGCCTCGAGGTCGGGGTGTTCGCGGCCTGCGACATCAGCCCCCAGCAGTAGATCGTGCTGGCCGCTGGCGCGGTGCATCAGCAGTTGGAACGCCGCCAGCAGCAGCATGTAGGGCGTTACACCCAGCTGTGCGGCGCGTTCGCGTACCGCCACGACCGTAGCCGGCGGCAGGTCGTGATACAGGTTTTCACCCGCCTGGGAGGCCTTGGCCGGGCGCGGCAAATCAGTCGGCAACTGCAAGCGCCCGCTGCTGCCTTGCAGCGCCGTGCGCCACCACTGCGCCGGGGCCTGCAGCAACCCGGCACGCTCGCGCGCGGCCTGCCAGAGCGCATAGTCGGAGTACTGCAGCGCCAGCGGCGCCAGCGCGGGCGCTTGGCCACGGGCAAGGGCGCTGTAGCTGGCGATCAGTTCGTTGACCATCAGCGCCATCGACCAACCATCGGAAATGATGTGGTGCATGTTGAGCAGCAGCACATGGGCGTCACCGGACGAGCGCAGCAGGCGTGCACGCAGCATCGGCGCCTGGTCCAGGGGCACCGGCTGACGCACGTTGGCCAGTTGCGCTTCAAGCACGCGCAGCTGCTGCTCGGCGGCAGGCAACGGGCTCAGGTCGTCCACGGGCAGGTTCAGGTCTACCGCAGCCTGGATCAGCAGCAGCGGCTCACCTTCCTCGTCACAGGCCACCGCGCTGCGCAGCACTTCATGGCGCTGCACCAGCACCTGCAACGCCTGCTTCAGGCATTCGGGCTGCAACGGCCCGTCCAGGCGCAGGCCCAGCGGCATGCCGTACGCCCCGCTGCCCTGGGCGAACTGTTCGGCAATCCACAACCGGCGCTGGGCCAGCGACAGCGGTGCACTGGCCTTGTCGCCCAGGGCGCGCAGTTGCGGGCCGGCATCGCTCACTGGCTGTGCCTGGCGCAGGCACTGAGCGAAATCACACAAGCGCGGGGCGCTGAACAGGTCGCGCACACTGACGCCGGTGTGGCCATCGCGGTGCAGGCGCGCCACCACCTGGGTGGCCAAGAGTGAGTGGCCACCGGCCTCGAAGAAGTGCTCGAAACGGCCCACTGCTGGTCTGCCCAGCACAGTGGCCCAGGCCTCGGCGACCTCGCATTCGAGCGCATCCAGCGGTGCACTGAACGCTTCTTCAGGGATGTCGGCCTCGATTGCCGGCAATGCCTTGCGGTCGACCTTGCCGTTGGGGTTCAGCGGCAATCTGTCGAGCAGCTGCAGGCGTGACGGCACCATGTAGGGCGGCAGCGCGGCGCGCAACGCGTCGAGGATGCGCTGACGCAGGCCGGCATCAGCGTGCGAACCGCTGACCGGTACCAACCAGGCGGCCAGGTACAGGTCGGCACCTTGACCGCCCGGCATCACCACCGCCTCGCGCACCTCAGGCAGCGCCAGCAGGCAGGCTTCGACTTCGCCGGGCTCGACGCGGAAGCCGCGGATTTTCACCTGGTGGTCCAGGCGGCCGATGAACACCAGCTCGCCACTGGCCTGCTGGCGCACCAGGTCACCCGTGCGGTACAGGCGGCCGCCGCCGACCGTGTCGTACGGGTCGGGCACGAAGCGTTCAGCGGTCAGCGCCGCCTGGCCGAAGTAACCACGCGCCAGGCAAGGGCCGCCGATGTACAGCTCGCCGTCAGTGCCGGTGTCGAGCAGTTGCAAGGCAGCATCGAGCAGGTAAGCGGTGCGCCCCGGCACCGGTGTTCCGATCGGTGCATAGCCAGTGTCGACGCGGGTCAACCCGTCGGCCTGCCACAGCAGCGGGGTGATCACGGTTTCGGTAGGGCCGTAACCATTGACGATACGCTGGGGCTGCAAATGGGCCTGGATTCGCTCGAAGCCTTCGCGCGGCAGTGCCTCCCCGGCTACGTTCAGGCAGCGCACCGGCAGTGCCCGGCCCTGCTGATGCGCCCACTCGGCCAGCTGACAGGCGTATTGGGTTGGGAAGTAGACCACGCTGGCGCGCTCGCGCTCGATCACCTCGAAGGCCTGGGCTGCAGTCCAGATATCATCGCCACGCACGATGCAGCAGGCGCCCTGGCTCAGCGGCAGCAACCACTGCTCGGTGCCCCAGTCGAAGTTGATCGAAGCGAAGTGCACGAAGCGGTCCTGCGCCGTCACCTGGTACTGGCCGACCATGGTCGCGATGTGCGCGGCGATGGCGCCATGGGTCAGGGCCACACCCTTGGGGCGCCCGGTGGAGCCGGAGGTGTAGATCAACCCCAGCAGGTTGTCGGCGCTGGCGCGCGGCACAGGGTTGGCGTCCAGCGGCGCCAGCGGCTGGTCCAGCCACAACCACTCGGCTGCGCCTGCCAGCGCCAGTGGCTGCGCGGCGGTGCGGGTGCCCAGCACCAGCCTGACGGCGCTGTCGTCGAGCATGTCCTGCAGGCGCTGACGTGGGTAGTGCGGGTCCAGCGGCACGTAGCCGGCACCGGCTTTGAGGATCGCCAGCAGGCCAACGACCATCGCCAGGCCTCGCTCGCTGCACAGGCCTACCAGGTCCTCGGGGCCGATACCCCGCGCGATCAACTGGTGCGCCCACGCGTTGGCCAAGCCATTGAGCTGGCCGTAGTCCAGCGTGCCGTCGTCGGCGACCAAGGCCACGGCCTGCGGGTTGCGCGCCGCCTGGGCCTCGATCAGCTGGTGCACACCCCATGCCGGAACACTGCGGTCGGCGGCCTGCCATTGCCCCTGGCAACGCTGACGGCTGGCGGCATCCAGCAGGCTGAGCTCAGCCAGGCATGGATTACCCGCGCCAGCGAGCGCCTGCAGCAGCTGGCCAAACTGCTCGGCCAGGCGCTGCACGTCGGCCAGGCTGAAGGCGTCGTGGCGCACGCGATAGTCGACCTGCAACTGCTCACCCATGCCCACTGACAGGGTCAGGGCGTAGTGGGGTTGCTCGTGGCTGTCCGGCACACCGAAGCGCGGCCCGTCACCGCCACCTTGCAGCACCTCGGCCACGGGGTAGTTCTCGAACGCCAGCAAGGTGTCGAACAGTGCCTCGCCTGCTCTGCCCGCCCAGCGCTGGATGTCGGCCAGTGGCGTGTACTCGTGCTCGCGCAGTGCCAGGTTGCTGGCCTGCAGCTGTTGCAACCAGTCATCAAGACGCTGCTCAAGGCGCGGGGCAGCCACCAATGGCACGGTGTTGATGAACAGCCCCAGTTGCGCCTCGATGCCCGGCACCTGAGCAGGCCGCCCCGATACCGACACACCGACGCAAACGGTGTCCTGACGGCAGTGCCGTTGCAGCAGCAAGAGCCAGGCCGCCTGCACCAAGGTATTGACGGTAACCTTGCGCGCCCGCGCCGCCGCCTTGATCTGCGCCGATGCCGCACTGCCAAGGCGTTGCTGCCACAGGCCGTAGGCAGCCGGTTCAACACTGCGGCGCTGGCTGGCGAGCAGTGTCGGCGCCTGCATGCCCTGCAGTTGCGCCTGCCAGAACGACTGGTCCTGCTGGCGGTCACGCGCGGCCAGCCAGGCCAGGTAGGTGCGAGGGTGCGCAGGTGCCTGGTGGGGTGTCTGGCCGCTGTAGCGTTGCATCACTTCAGCCAGCAACCGGGCATGGCTCCAGCCATCGAGCAGCAGGTGGTGATGGGTGTAGATCATGTGCCAGCGCTGCTCGCCCAGGCGCACCAGGGTGATGCCCAGCAAGGGCGCCTGATCCGTCGCGGTCATGGCCAGGCGCTGCTGCTCGGCGAGGCTATGCAGGTGGTCGGCCGGCACGGCCTGGTCGCGCCAGTCGAGTTGGCTGAACGGCAGCTGCACCTGGCGGCGGATCACCTGCACCGGTTGCTGCACGCCCACCGGCCAGTGAAAGCTGGCACGCAGCCCCGGGTGGGCGTCCAGCGCCGCCTGCCAGGCCGCCTGGAAACGTTGTGGGTCGAGCTGGTCGATGTCCAGGCGCAACTGGTTGATGTAGTCGCCGGGTGCGGCCGCATGCAGGCAATGGAACAGCAGGCCCTGTTGCAAGGGAGACAGCGGCAGGATGTCCTCCACCTGAGCCAGCTCCACTGCCAGAGCGGCGAGCCCGCTGCTGTCCAGTTGGCTCAGCGGGAAATCAGACGGCGTGGCACTGGCGACCCCCGGTTGCAGGCAGTGATCGACCAAGGCGCGCAGCTGGGTGGCGAAATCGCTGGCCAGGGCGTCGATGGTGACCTCGTCGTACATCGCCTGGCTGTAGCCGAAACTGATGCCCAGCTCGCCCTGGTAGACCTGCCCTTCCACGCTCAGCCAGTTGGCCAGCGGCGCATCGCTATCCTGCCCCTGCCCGGCCCCGCGAGGGTCGGGCTGCCACAGCGCGCCCTTGTCGAACTGGCTGTCGAACTGGCCCAGGTAGTTGAACGTCACCCGCGGCTGCGCCTGGCGCGCCAGTTGCTCGCGTTGCGCCGGTGTGCCCAGATAACGCAGCACGCCGTAGCCCAGGCCACGCTGGGGTACTGCGCGCAGTTGTTCCTTGATGGCCGCGATGCAGGCGCCGGGCTGTGCTTGCGGGCGCAGGGCGACCGGATACAGGCTGGTGAACCAGCCCACGGTACGGGTCAGGTCGATATCGTCGAACAGCGCTTCACGGCCATGCCCTTCGAGCTGCACCAGTACCTGCTGCTCGCCGCTCCAGTTGCACAGGGCCCGGGCCAGGGCCGCCAGCAGCAGGTCGTTGACCTGCGTACGGTAGGCACTCGGCGCCTGTTGCAGCAGGGCCTGGGTAAAGGCCGGCGGGAAACTGACCCGTACCTTGCGCTCATCGGCCACGCGCGTCTGTGTTACCGCCCGGTCACGTGGCAGCGCCTGCGCCCCGGCCTCGCCAAGCGCCAGCCAGTAGTCGAGCTGCCCCGCACAGGCGTCGGCATGCCCGGCCAGGCGCTCGGCCCAGGCCTGGTAGCTGCTGGTCCGGGCAGGCAGCGGCTGGCCCAGGCAGGCACGTTGCAGGTCTTCGAGCAGAATGCGCCAGGAAACACCATCGACCACCAGATGGTGGATCACCAGCAGCAGGCGCTGGCTGCCATCGGCCATGGCCACCAGCATCGCCGCCAGCAATGGCCCCTGATCGAGCTGCAGGCTGCGCTGGGCTTCATCGCACAAGGCAGCCAGCGCTTGCTCGCTGTCTGCCTGGCGCTGCCAGAGCTGCGGCACGCCAGCAGAGGCCGGCGCGTGGTGCTGCTGCCATTGGCCATCGGCCTGGGTGAAGCGCAGGCGCAAGGCGTCGTGCTGCGCCACCACCTGAGCCAGGGCCTGCTGCACCTGCGCCGCTTGCAGCGGCTCACGGGGCACCAGCAGCACGGCCTGGTTCCAGTGTTGGCGCACCGGCATGGGCGTGTCGAAAAACTGCAGCTGCACCGGGGTCAGGCGTGCCTCGCCCTCAGCCGGGCGCTGGTCGGCCTGACGGCTGTCCACGCTGCCCGCAGCCTGGGCCAGGGCGCGCAGCGTCTGGTGCTGGAACAGGTCGCGCGGACTGAGCGCCAGCCCAGCCTGACGGGCGCGGCTGACGACCTGGATGGCAATGATCGAATCGCCCCCGAGTTCAAAGAAGTTGTCATCCAGGCCCACCTGCGCGGTGCCCAGCACCTCGCTCCAGACCTTCGCCAGCTGGCGTTCGGCCGCGCTCTGAGGGGCAACATGGTCACCCTGTGCCCCGGCCTCGGGCTGGGGCAGGGCCTTGCGATCGAGCTTGCCGTTGGGTGTCAGCGGCAGGCCATCCAGTGGCAGCAGCTGGCTGGGCACCATGAATTCGGGCAGGCTTTGCAGCAGCCAGTCCTTGAGCTGCCCTTGCCAGCCCTCAGGCATGGCATTGAGCACCAGATAGGCGACCAAGCGGCGACCATCGAGGGCCAGCACCACACACTCGCGCACCAGCGCATGCTCGGCCAGACGCGCCTCAATCTCACCCAACTCGATGCGCAACCCGCGGATTTTCACTTGGTGATCGAACCGCCCCAGGTACTCGATCACACCGTCGCCACGCTGGCGCACCCGGTCACCCGTACGGTAGAGGCGCTCGCCGCTGACGAACGGGGCTGCGACGAAACGCTCGGCGGTCAGCCCGGGACGGCGGTGGTAGCCGCGCGCCAGGCCCACCCCGCCCAGGTACAACTCACCGGCCACGCCGACCGGGACGGGTTCAAGACCGGCGTCGAGGACATAGGTGCGGATATTGGCGATCGGCTGGCCGATAGGCACGCTGTCCCTGCCCTCTTCGACGCAGGTCCAGTGGGTGACATCGATGGCAGCCTCGGTGGGGCCATACAGGTTGTAGAGGCTCGCTGCCGGTAAGCGCGCGAACACCTGGCGCTGGGCGTCCACCGGCAACGCTTCGCCGCTGCAGACGATGCGCGAGACGGTGCTGCAGGCGTGCACACCGGGCTCGTGAATGAAGGCCTGCAGCATCGACGGCACGAAGTGCAGGGTGGTCACCCGGTAGCGCTCGATGGCGCGGATCAGGCGTTGCGGGTCGCGGTGCTCGCCCGGCGCCGCGATGGCCAGACGGGCGCCGGTCATCAACGGCCAGAAGAACTCCCACACCGACACGTCGAAGCTGAACGGGGTTTTCTGCAGCACTGTATCGCTGGCGTCCAGGCCATAAGCCTGTTGCATCCAGCACAAGCGGTTGGTCAGCGCCTGGTGGCTGTTGCCCGCGCCCTTGGGGCGCCCCGTGGAGCCCGAGGTGTAAATGACATAGGCCAACTGCGCCGGCTCTACCTTGAGCCCTGGGGTGCTGTCCGGCATGGCGTCCAGCACCAGGGTATCGAGCGCCACGCACTGCACACCGTGCGGCAGCGGCAGGCTGTCGAGCAACGCCTGCTGGGTCAGCAGCAGGCCAATGCCGCTGTCTTCGATCATGTAGGCCAGGCGTTCCTCAGGGTACTCCGGGTCCAGTGGCACGTAGGCGCCCCCGGCCTTGAGAATCCCCAGCAAGGCTACGACCATCTCGATGCTGCGCTGCGCCGCGACACCGACCAGGCTGTCGGCGCCTACCCCCTGGCCGCGCAGGTAGTGGGCCAGGCGATTCGCCCGGGCATCGAGCTCGGCATAGCTGAGCAGGCTATCGTCGAACAGCAATGCCGGCGCGTGCGGGGTGCGCTGCACCTGAGCCTCGATCAGCTCATGCACGCCAGACTGCAGCGGGTAGCTGGCAGCTGTGGCGTTCCAGTCCTGCAGCACCCGGTGGCGGGTGGCCTGGTCGAGCATGGGCAGTTGCCACAGCGACCGTGCAGGGTCCGCCACCAACTCACGCAGCACGGTGAGCCAGTGCCCCGCCATGCGTTCGATGGTCGCTGCCTCGAACAGGTCGGTCGCGTACGTGAACGCAGCGCGCAGCACGCCACCCTGCTCGTACGTGTCCAGGCTCAGATCGAACTGGGTGGTGCGGCTGCGCCACTCCAGTGCGGACAGCTCCAGGCCAGAGCCCAACGTGACCGCCGCCAGGTCGGCGACCTGCGGCTGGTGGTTGTACATCACCTGGAACAACGGCGCGTGGCTCAGGTTGCGCTCCACCTTCAACGCATCGACCAGGCGCTCGAACGGCAGGTCCTGGTGGGCCTGGGCGCCCAGCACGGTCTGCCGCACGGCCTGCAGATAGGCCAGTGCGTCAGTTTGGGTATCCGGCTGCAGGCGCAATACCAGGGTGTTGACGAACAGGCCGATCAGCCCCTCGACTTCAGCACGGTTGCGGTTGGCCACCGGGCTGCCGATGCGCAGGTCGCACTGGCCGGTGTAGCGCTGCAGCAGCACGCCGAAAGCACCGAGCAGCACCATGAACAGCGTCAGGTTGTGCCGCGCCGCAAAGCTACGCAGTTGCTGAGCGAGCGCCGAGTCCACCACCAGCTCCTGGCGGCTGCCTGCAAAACTTGGCGAGGCCGGGCGTGAGCGGTCGAGCGGCAACTCCAGCACCGGCTGCTCGTCACCCAAGGTGGCTTGCCAGTACGCCAGCTGGCGTTCGAGCTCGCCGGCTTCGAGCCAGCGCCGCTGCCAGAGCGCGTAATCGACATACTGGATCGGCAGCACCGGCAGTTGCGGCTGGGTGCCAGCGGCGCAGGCGTCATAGCAGTGGCTGAATTCGTCGATCAGCACGTTCATCGACCAACCGTCAGCGACGATGTGGTGCAGCGTGAGCAGCAGCACATGTTCCTGCTCAGCCAGTTGCAGCAGGCGGATGCGCAGCAACGGGCCATGCTCCAGGTCGAAGGGGCGCAGCGACTCGGCCTCGATCTCGGCTTGCACCCGGCCCTGACGGGCGTCTTCGGCAAGCTCGCGCAGGTCCAGACGCTGGATCTGCGGCGCGGCCGGGCGGTGCACCTGGCACAGGCGCTCATCGGCCTGCTGCTGGAACACGCAGGTCAGGGTCTGGTGGCGTTCGAGCAGGCAAGTGAACGCCTGCTGCAGGGCCGCCTCGTCGAGCGCCCCCTTGAGGCGGACCGCACCTGGCAGGTTATAGGCACCGCCCTGCGGGTCCAGCTGCCAGAGCACCCACATGCGTTGCTGGGCGAACGACGGAGCAAGACGGTCCTGGGCCGCCACTGCGGCCGGAATCGGGAACTGGGAAAAGTCGATGCCCTCTCTGGCCAGGGTTTCAAGGAACAGGCGGCGCTTTTCCAGCGGCAATTCAATGAAACGGCGGGCCAGTTGCAGGGACTTTTCGGGATTCATCAGCTTGCTTTCCGTACGAGTGGGGTACCACGGGCAGTGCCCGGCTATCCCTACGAAACGGATACAACCTGCAAAAAATTACCACCGCCAACCCCCTGGCCAGCGCTGGGCGGCGCGCTAAATTTCGCAACCCGCCCTTCGTTCCGTTCTCACACCCCTCCCCCACGAAGAGGCTGCGCCGTGGAACTGCAACCTTTGCTGAGCAAGCTGTTCGCCAATGCCGGTGCCGTAGGCGTCGAAGGCATCTTCCAATTCATCTTCGGCCCGCAGCAGGCCTACTGGTGTGAAGCCGGTACCCGGCCGCGCACCGAAGCCGGCCGGCATGCAACGCCGGATGTCACCATCGAAGTCACCCAGCAGGACCTGCTGGGCATCATGGCCGGCAGCGCCAACGTCGAGGAGCTGTTTGCCGGCGGCCGGCTGAAAATCGGCGGCAACCTGGGCCTGGCCACGCTGCTGCCGCAAATCATCGACCTGGCGCGCAAGGGCGTGACGGCGCAGAAGACTGACATGAACCAGCGCCATGTCACGCCACCGCGCTACAGCGAACGTGTGTCGGCCAGCCTGCCGCAGTTGACCGAAGTAGAACGAATCCCCGCCGCGCAATTGAATGTAGAGCGTTTCCAGCGCCAGTATCTGCCGTACGGCACACCGGTGGTGATCAGTGACGCCCTGCGTGAGTGGAAGCTGTTCAACCTCGACCGCCAGGCTTCGCTGGAGCACTTCGCCGAACTGCAGGGCATCACCCGTCATGGCGACTACGTGAAGAAGACCTTCTCCACCGAGCGCGACTTTCGCTCCACGTCCATGGCAGATTTCATCAACGCCCTGGACAACCCGCAGCCGCGTGACAGCAACGGCGAGCCACCGGCTTACATGGGCAACAACATCGTGCCTGCGCAGTTGCTCGAGCTGATCCAGTACCCGCCCTACTTCGAGCGCTCGCTATACATCGCACCGCGCATCTGGATCGGCCCCAAAGGTACCCTCACGCCGTTGCACCGCGACGATGCCGACAACCTGTTCGCCCAGGTGTGGGGGGACAAGTCGTTCATCCTGGCGGCGCCACACCATCGCCCGGCCCTGGGCACCTGGTCGACCTCGCCCAAGGGTGGCCTGGACGGCTGCGACTTCAACCCTGATGCACCGGATTATCAGCGTTTCCCCGAAGCGCGCGGGGTTACCTTCCTGCGGGTGCTGCTGCAAGCCGGGGATCTGTTGTTTCTGCCAGAAGGCTGGTTCCACCAGGTGGAGTCGGTATCGACATCGCTGTCTGTGAACTTCTGGGTCAACTCCGGGCGCGGCTGGTAAGCGGTAGCGAACGCGGCGGGCATGCCCCGCCAGTTCTAGGGAAAGCGGGCTTGCCGAGAAATGGGGCGCAGCGCGCCCCTCAGGGGTCAGACCGCCGCAGCCAGGGCCTGCGCAAAGCGCTGCGCCACCTCATCGACCTGCTGCGCAGTGATGATCAGCGGCGGCAGGAAGCGCACCACCGCACCGTGGCGCCCACCCAGCTCCAGAATGAGCCCGCGTTTGAGGCATTCGCGCTGCACCTTGGGTGCCAGTTCGCGATTGGCCGGCGGGTGGCCCAGCACGTCGCGCTGGCCCTGCACATCGACCAGCTCGACCCCGAGCATCAGGCCACGCCCACGGATATCGCCCAACTGCGGATAGTCGCGTTGCAGCCGCTGCAGGTGATCACGCAGGCGCCGGCCCATGGCCTCGGCATGCTCGGCCAGGCGATGCTCGACCAGGTAGTTGATCACCGCCGAACCCGCGGCCATGGCCATCTGGTTACCACGGAACGTGCCGGCATGGGCGCCCGGCTTCCAGGTGTCGAGCCAGTCGCGGTACACCACCACCGCCAGCGGCAGGCTGCCACCAATGGCCTTGGACAGGGTGACCACATCGGGCACGATGCCGGCGTGTTCGAAGGCGAACATCCGCCCGGTACGGGCAAAACCGCTTTGAATCTCATCGACGATCAGTGCCACGCCGGCCTGCTCGGTGATGCGCCGCACCCCCTTGAGCCATTCGACATCGGCAGGTATCACCCCGCCTTCGCCCTGCACCACCTCCAGGATCACGGCAGCGGGCAGCGGCACGCCACTTTCAGGGTCCAGCAGCAGGTTTTCCAGGTAATGCAGGTTGGCCTTGACCCCGGCTTCGCCACCCAGGCCGAACGGGCAGCGGTAATCGTAGGGGTACGGCATGAACTGCACCCCGTTGGCCAACAAGGCACCCAGCGGTTGCTTGGGGCCATGGCTGCCCATCAGGCTCAGCGCGCCCTGACTCATGCCATGGTAGGCGCCCTGGAAGGCCAGCACGGTGCTGCGCCCGGTGGCGCTGCGCACCAGCTTGAGCGCCGCCTCCACGGCGTCGGTCCCGGTCGGGCCACAGAACTGCACCTTGGCCTCACGGCGCAGCGCCTCGGGCAGGATGCCGAACAGGTCCTGAACGAAGCGATCCTTGACCGGCGTGGTCAGGTCGAGTGTGTGCAAGGGGATTTCATCGGCCAGGACACGCTGGATGGCCTCGATCACCACCGGGTGGTTATGGCCCAGGGCCAAGGTACCGGCGCCAGCCAGGCAGTCGATGAACTGCCTGCCCTCGACATCTTCGACATGGATGCCACGGGCGCGCTTGAGCGCCAACGGGATACGCCGCGGATAGCTGCGGGCGTTGGATTCCTGTTGCTGCTGGCGTTGCAGCAGGGGCGACTCGGTGAACTCGTACAGCGGTTGCGGCGCGCTGGCCGGCAGGACCTGGGCAAGGCTGGAAGCGGTCGACATGGGTAAATCCTCGCAAGCAAGCGAATGTGCGGGTAGTTGTCGCTTGGAAAACGCTTGGCTGGGGGGAGGATTTAGCGCTTGTTGTGGGATTTTTTGTGGCCTGTGCTGCCCAGTCGCCGGCAAGCCGGCGCCCACGGCGACCGTAGCGCTGCTCTGGACTGCGCGCCCAATGTCAGACCGTTAGCGTGATCAGGGCTGCTGCGCAGCCCATCGCCGGCAAGCCGGCTCCCACAAGGTACTGCGCTGGCCCCAAAAACTGCAGCAAGTGCTGCAACTGCTGCAACTGCTGCAACTGCTGCAACTGCCGCAGCCCAGTGGGAGCCGGCTTGCCGGCGATAGGGCCGGTACAGCCGGCGCAGATCAAGCGCCCGAGCGCGCCGGCACTTGCAGCACCACCCGCAAGCCATCGCTCTGGCTGTCGAAGCGCAAGCTGCCGGCACAGCGCTGCACGATCGCCTGGACGATCGCCAACCCCAGCCCGCAGCCACCGCTCTGGCCGTTGCGCCAGAAACGCTCGGTCAAGTGCTGCAGGTCATCAGCGGCAATACCAGGCCCATGGTCGCGCACCATGAAGCCAATCTGCCCATCGGCCATCTGCACCTCCAGTTCCACTTCCGAGTCACCGCCATGGCGCAAGGCGTTGTCCAGCAAGTTGCGCAGCGCCGCCACCGCCAGCGGTGCCGGCATACCGAGGTAGATGCGCGTGGCCTCCTCCGGCAGGCGCACGACGATGCGCCGGTTATCACCCCCACCGGCATCCTGCACCGCCTGCCGGGCGACCTGTTCGGCGCTGCACTGCACGCCATCTTCGAACGACAGGCTGCCTTCGACCCGCGCCAGCAGCAGCAGTTGTTCCAGGGTCCGGTGCATGCGGTCGGTGCCCTGTTCTGCATGCGCCAGCGCCTGCTCGCGCACTGCGCCATCGGTCATGCGGGCCACCTGCAGGTGGGTCTTGATCGCCGTCAGCGGGCTGCGCAGTTCATGCGCGGCGTCGTCGGTCAGCCGGCGTTCGCGCTCCAGGGTCTGGGCGATGCGCAGAAACAGCTGGTTCTGGGTGTCGAGCAAGGGTTGCAACTCACTGGGCAAGCCCGCCACCTGCAACGGCTCCACGCTGTCGGCTCGCCGCCTGCGCAAGGCGTCACGCATACGATTGAGCGGCTCCAGGCCTTTGCCCAGGCCGATCCACACAAGCCCCAGGCTGCCGAGCAAAGCCATCAGCACCGGCGCCGAGGCGGCCAGCAGGATGGACTGGTTGAGCGCCTCGCGCTCCATGTGGCGGTCGGCAGTGGTGATGCGCACATCGCCATGGTTGTAGGTGAAGGTACGCCACAGCGCGCCGTCGATGGTCTGGTCGCGGAAGCCGCTCTGTTCATCGTCCATGCCCCCATCATGCTTGTGGTTGCTGGCAAGGATCTCGCCGCGCAGCGAGCTGACCTGGCAGGCCATGCCGTCGGGCACAGTGAACTGGTCGGCGGAAAAATGCGCCTCTTCGCCCTTGGCGCTCAGAGGCTTGGGCAACTGATCGATCAGCCCCGCGACCATGCGCGCTGACGCCACCAGGCGCTGGTCGAGGGAGAACATCATCTGCTGGCGCAGGTCGCGCAGCATCCAGGCAGCCGCGAGCACCCAGATGATGATGAACGCACTGCCCAGAATCAGGCTCAGGCGCACCCGCAGGCTCATGATGCAGCTTCCTCTGGCGCCTGCGCCGGGCCAAGGCGGTAACCCAGGCCGCGCACGGTCTCGACGATGCTGTTGCCAAGCTTGCGGCGCAGATGATGGATATGCACGTTGAGGGCGTTGCTTTCGACCTCGTCACTGAAGCCGTACACGCAGTCCTTGAGCTGCTCGCTGGACAGCACCCGACCAGGGTTCTGCAGCAGGGCCTGGAGCAAGGCCTGCTCACGCCGCGACAGGTCGACCGGCTGACCGGCCAGGGTCGCTTCGCAGCTGCTGGGGTCGTAGCGCAGCGGGCCATGCTCGATCACGTTCACCGCCCGCCCCGCGACCCGCCGCAGCAAGGTGTGCAGGCGCGCGGCCAGCTCGCGCAGGTCGAAGGGCTTGAGCAGGTAGTCGTCGGCACCGGCCTGCAGGCCGTCGACTCGATCAGTGACCGCATCGCGGGCGGTGAGCACCAGCACCGGCAGGTCGATGCCCTGCTGACGCAGGCGGCGCAACAGTTTGAGGCCGTCTTCGTCGGGCAGGCCGAGGTCAAGGATCATCACATCGAACTGCGCCGCCTGGAGCATGGCCCGGGCGGCAGCGGCGTTGGCTACGCGGTCGACGGTCAAGCCTTGGGCAGTGAGGCCGGCGCAGATGCCGCTGGCGATCAGGTCGTCGTCCTCGCAGAGCAAAACGTGCATGGTGGGGGCTCCCGCAGTGGTGTGGCTGGCATTGCACTATGAAGGGATTAACGGGGGATTATGGGCCTTTTTCGGGCCATGGTGGGCATGCCGTTCAAGGCCGGTGAGCTCAGGCAGGGGCATCGGTCTTTTTGCACCATGATCATCTCCATTCGAAGACGATAAAGACTTTTCCTACAAGAACCACGGAAATGATTACTTCCAAACCATGATGTGATTTCCCCTGCACAGCGCTGTCAGGGAGACACACATGTTTCTGAGCCACCTGGTGCCGTCATGGCACGAGATCGAGTCACGGGTCATCGATAAAGTGGGCTATCAGGGAGGCGCCCATTTCCGCACCCACCATAACCAGCCAGTGGCTTCACTGTCACTCAACCTACGCCGACTCAGGGCGGTGCAGTCTGCCTTCAACCAGGCCGAATGGCAGGCCGCGCACATGCTGCGCCAGCGCTTCGCCGACCTGAACATCGCCGTCATCATTGACGAACTGCTGATCGTCGTCAGGCAGATGGCGATGATCGTTGTCGGCAGCACGTTAACCGGCGGCGCCATTGGCGCCGGGATCGGGGCATTCGGCGCCGGTGCAGGGGCCATCCCCTTGGCCGGCACTGGCGCGACAGTGGGCCTCAAGGTCAGTGGCTGGATCCTGGGTGCACTGGGACTTGCCTCCATTGCCGAGTTCTTTATCGATGGTTTGCCCCGGATCGGCGAGTACTACATCGATGGCATCCGCATCGCCTGGGAGGGCACACGGGACGAAAGCCTTAACCCTTTCGGGCGGGATGATCCGCATGCAATTTCCAGGGCGGCCCATCACATTGCCTTGGGCCATGTGGAAGTGGTGGTTCTGCTATTGGGGGCAATGGTTTCGTACCTCACACGCGGTCGGGGCGATGCCCGGGTGCTGGCGCAGGAGATGGCGGCCAGCAGCAAGGGGGCGCGGCTTGGGCAATGGATGCTAAAGCATGAAGAAGGGCTGAAGAACCGGCCGGATTTGCAGGTGCCGGAGCGGCGTAAGGGGGCGCTGGATCATCCGCAGCCTGCGCAGGCGAATCGCCCTGCGGGGAAGGACAAGGAGTCTTCCCAGGGCAAGCCCAAAAGCATGCCGTTGCATACTGTGGCTTGCTTCAAGGCGGATAAATTGCCAGCCTCTAAGCACATTGAGTTTGAACGGCAACTGAAGGGACAGCAGGATGGGCTAAATCGCCTCACAGTTGAGGAATTCTTGGAAAATATTGCTAACCCTGCAAAGCGGGACCCAAACATAGCCAGAAAAGCAAGAAAGAAATTGTATGATGATCTAAGAAAGAGGGCTTATCGAGATTTGGCTGAGCAGATGAATCCTATCGAAGCAAAAAAACTGTCAACAAAACAGGCCAAAGAAACAATGTCTTCACTTGCAGCATTGCATAATCCAGACTTGATCGCCGGCGGCAAAGACCTCATTAGTGATTTTGGCGACAGGCAAGTCAATTCGAGCATAGGCCCTCAGTGGAAAAGCAAAATTGGAGTACTCGTGCAATCTGTCAAGCAACAGTCCAAGGCGGGAGGCGCCTCTAGCTTCCTAAACATCAAACTGCATAAGTGCTAACAAACAAGGATCATGAATATGGACGAAATCTTCTCGCTCTTCATAGAGGAAATGGGCGAACCTATATTCAGACAGGAAGTTCCTCCATCAACCATAGCACGCTACCGAAGTGTATTCCCAGAAAAATTATTGGACTACTGGATCGAGCACGGCTGGTGCGGGTATGGCGACGGGATATTTTGGACAGTTAATCCTCAGGACTACGAAGGTGTAGTTGCCTCACTCATAGAAGGTACACCACTCCAAGGCCGAGATAACTATCACATCATCGCGCGAGGCGCTTTTGGCGACCTCTACCTATATGGCGAAAGATCCGGTTTTTCGTTAGATATCGTACCGTACACATCAAATTACTGCGGCCGAATTCAAGCATCCGCAACAAATGACTCGGACAAACAGGTACAGGGATTTTTTCTATTAATGGATCGTGAATCCAACGATTTCGGGAATTTTTTCGAGCCAGCAAAAAACAAATTAGGCAGACTTGAACCTGACGAAATTTATGGTTTTATCCCCGCACTTGCGTTCGGCGGAACACTCCGGCTTGAAAATATTCAAAAAGTCAAGACAGTGGAGCACTTGACACTACTCTCTCAGCTTTCACCCCTTGAACCCTATCCATTCTCCGATTTCTGATGGCACACAAAAGAGCCTCCGCCAAACGCTTGACAATTATCACATAACAAACAGTAGAACTTCACACACAAAACCCTAAAAAGGAATTTACCAATGAACGTAGTTTTCTCCATCTTCCTTGAAGCCTTCGGAGACCGTATAGGCCAACAACCCGTACCGCCTTCAGCCCTCGATCATTACAAAGACAAACTCCCCAACCAACTCCTCGACTACTGGAAAGAACACGGTTGGTGCGGCTACGGCAGTGGCCTTTTCTGGCTGGTAAACCCACGTGAATACGAATCCGTAGTCGATGCCTGGCTGGGTGGCACCACCCACGACACATACCACCTCATTGCCCACAGCGCTTTCGGCGAGTTGTACCTATGGGGTGAAAACACCGGCTCGCTGCTGACCATTGCGGCCTACCATTCCCGGTACTTCCTGAGTGTGCCAAGCGCCAACAGCGAAGAACGGGACAACAAAATCCAAAGCTTGCTCATGCGGGCCATGACCGAAAACATCGGCCTTGGGCTTTTCGACGAGGCCAGAAAAGCATTGGGCGATCTGGAGGCCGGCGAGATGTACGGTTTCGTACCTGCCCTGATGCTGGGAGGCTCTGCCGAGCCGGAGCGCCTTCAGCGACTGGATGCCGAAGTGCATTTGAGTCTGCTCGCGCAACTGGCTGACCTTCAGCCGTATGACCTCGACGAAGAGGAAGAAGAAAATGAATAGGCAGAACGACGTGCTCAGCGATTGATGGCTTCGGGCCGGTCCACGTCCTGCAACACTCCGGCGTCCTGCACTGCAAGCCTGATGCAACTCGCCGGGTGCGCCTTCAGCACCGAGCGCGCGCCCTCATCACCCGTCAGGCGTGAAAGCGCCGGCCAGAAATCGCGCCCGAACAACACCGGGTGCCCCTGTTGTCCGTCATGTTCTGGCAAGACGATCCTGGACAAATCGGCAACCGCGGCAAGCTGGCCCAACGTTGCCTGAGCGATCCAGGGCATATCGCCCAACAGCACCGCCACCGCCTGTGCCTCACTGTCGATCAATGAGGCAGCCCCGGCCGCCAGGCTATGCCCCATCCCCAACCCGGCATCCGGGCTGGCAATGACCCGGCATTGGCCCGGTAAACCCAGATCCTCGCCGCGCTCCCCCTCACGCAATACCACGCGAACATCGCTGAATACCGAACAGGCACGCTCGACGCTATGCACCAGCAAGCTGCGCCCATCGGCCAACGTGGCCCGGCGCTTGTCGCCACCGAAACGCACGCTGCTGCCCGCCGCCAGCACCAGCGCGACGATGCTCACAGCGCCGCCCGCTGGATGCCGTTACGCATGCGCAGGATATCGGCCAGCACTGCCAGGGCGATCTCTGCGGGGGTCTTGCTGCCCAGGTTGAGGCCGATCGGTGCGTGGATGCGCGCCAACTCGCCACTGCCCAGGCCACCGATGCGCTGCAGGCGTTCGCGACGCTTGTCGGAGGTGGCCTTGGAACCCATGACGCCAATGTAAAACGCCTCGGTACGTACTGCTTCAAGCATGGCCAAGTCATCGATTTTGGGATCATGGGTCAATGCAACCACTGCCGTGTCGGCATGGCAACCACCGTTGGCGATGAATTCCGACGGCAACTCGCGGCGCACTTCGATGCCGTGCAGCACCACGCCTTCAAGCACCTCGCTGCGCGGCTCGCAGAGGATGACTTCAAACCCCAGCCCCTTGCCGAACTCGGCGCAATACTGCGCAACGCTGGAATACCCCGCCAACAGCAGCCGCTGAGCGGCGCCCACACGCAGGCGCACACGGTTGGCAGCACGTTCGACCCTTGGGCCCTGGCACGTGTCGTCGCTGAGCCGGCGGGAGCCGTCGGGCAGGCTCACCTCGCGCAGAAGCCGCCGCTGGCCCTGCAGCGCACTTGCCAAGGCGCGCAGATGCGCCTGCACGTCGCAATCGGCCGGCAGGTTTTCCACCAGCACCTCCAGCACCCCGCCACACGGCAGGCGAATGCTAGAACGCCGGTCGCTGCCATCGCCATAGCGCACGATCGCGACCGGCTCGGGGAACTCGCCCAGGGCCACGCGCTCGAGGAAGTCGTCCTCGACGCAGCCGCCCGACAGCGAGCCCACCCACTGCCCTGCTTCGTTCACCGCCAGCAGCGAGCCCGGCGCGCGCGGCGCCGAACCGTAAGTGGCCAGCACCGTGCACAACCAGACCCGCTGGCCGTTACCCGACCACTGCATCGCCTGGTGTACAACCTGCAGATCAAGATGTTGCACGTATTACTCCGCCTTCAGCTCAGCAAGCTGTTGTACGCTCAAATCACCTGGCAATCCGCCCCAGGCCTGACGCAGGTAATTGACCATATCCGTGACCTGCTCATCACTGAGCGTGTCGGCAAAGCCCGGCATCGGCTGCATGCGCTCGAAACCTGTGAATTGCTGCTCACGGATACCGTCGAGGATGGCCTTGACCAGGTTGCGTGAATCCCCCTGACGTAGCACCGTGTTGCCCTGCATTGCCACCGCGATATGCGGCTTGCCTTCGCCGTCGACACCGTGGCAACCGGCGCAGACATTGAGGTATTGCTGGCGGCCGCGCTTGGCGCTGTCGCTGAGCTGGTCCAGGGGGACTTCCTGTATGACCTTGGCAGGCGGCGGCTGTTCACCCAACAAATAGGTGACCATGGCAGCCAGGTCGGCGTCCTTGAGGTGCTGGGTGCTGTGGTGCACCACCGGGTACATCTCGTTGAACATGCTGCCCTGGGCGCTGATACCGTGCTTGAGGAAGGTGGTGAGGTCGGGCTGGGTCCAGCCACGGTCGGCAAGGTCCTTGGCCAGCAGGCTCGGTGCCAGGTAGCCATTGAGCAGCCCGCCGGTCAGGCGCTGGTCCTGCTGCAGCGCACCAATCGGGTTACGCGGGGTATGGCACTCGCCGCAGTGGCCCATGACTTCGACCATGTACTGCCCGCGCTGCCATGCCGGGCTTTTACCTTCGGTGGGCTGTAGCTGCACGCTCTTGCCGTACAGCATGTTCCAACCCGACAGGCCCATGCGCACGTTGAACGGGAAGCTGAGCTTGGTCTGCGGTGCCGGGCGGTTGATCGGCGGCACGGTCATCAGGTACGCCAGGATCGCATCGGAGTCTTCCCGGGAGATCAGGTGGTACGAGGTGTAGGGCATGGCCGGGTACAGGTTGGCGCCGTCCTTGCGCTTGCCCTCGGTGACGGCCGCAAAGAATTCGTCGGCGGTGTAATTGCCGATACCGTACTCTTTGTCCGGGGTGATGTTGGTGCCATAGATGGTGCCGAACGGTGAGTGAATCGGCAGGCCGCCAGCATAGGGCGCGCCGCCTTCGGCGGTGTGGCAGGCCATGCAGTCGGCGGCACGGGCGAGGTATTCGCCGCGCTTGATCTGTGCCGGGTCATCGGCCTGGGCCGCCATCGATACGGCGAGGCCAAGCGCCAGCGCCAGGCTGGAACGTACGAACGCCATGCTCAACCCTCCTTGACCAGGCCGAGGTCGTTGAGGACCGTACGGGTGGCGTCGTAGTAACGCACGTAGCCAGTGCAACGGCAGATGTGGTGCCCCAGGCTCTCTTCGATACGGTCCTCCAGCTCGCTCTTCTTCACCGGCTGACGCTGGGCATTTTCCACCAGCACGGTGGCCGCGTTGACGAAGCCCGGTGCGCAGTAGCTGCACTGGAACGCGAACAGGTCGACGAACTTCTGCTGGATGGGGTTGAGCGTGAAGTTGCCGGCCTCGTCCTGCTTAGCATGGCTTTCGATGGTACGGACCTTCTTGCCGGTGAAGTAATGGGCACCGGTGATGCAGGTACGCACTTCTTCACTGGTGCCATCCGGGTTGTCGACGATCACGACGCAGGCATGGCAGATACCCTGGCCGCAGCCCAGGCGCGAGCCGGTGAGGTTCTGGTGTTCGTGCAGGTAGTCGATCATCGCCAGGTCGTCGGGGACCTCGACCGGACCGACAGGTTGACCGTTGAGGGTCAGTTGAAGCGGACGGTTAGCCATTGAGGGCCTCCTTGATGCGGGCTGGAGTAATCGGAAGGTCACGCACACGCTTGCCGATGGCATGGGCCACGGCGTTGCCGATGGCGCCGACCACCGGGATCATCACCACCTCGGCAATGCCCTTGGACGGGTCGGTGGGCGACAAGGGCGGGAGAATCTCGGACGTCTGCTTCCAGACCGCCACGTCCTTGGCATGCGGCAGGCGATAGCGGTTGAAGTTCCAGTCGCCCTCCCCCGGGCCACCCTCATGCAACGGCATCTCTTCGGTCAGCGCATGGCCAATGCCCATGGCGATGCCGCCTTCGAGCTGGCCCTTGACCAGCTCCGGCACCAGCACACGGCCGCACTCGACCCAGCTGTGATGGTTGAGGACCTGCACCTCATGGGTGCCCTTGTTCACTTTGATTTCGACGATGGTGGCCACCGGGCTGTAGTAGGTGACCATGGCGTTGTTCAACTGGGTGGCCGGGTAGGCGGCGTTCTGCCGGTCGAGCAAGTGGTAGCCGTTGCTGCTCATCTGCGCTTTCTTGGCGTTCGGCGCACCGTCGCCGTATTTCACGGCCACCGCATCGAGCGGGAAACGCTCGCGCACGCCGTCGATGACGAAGTCGGCCTCTGCCCAGCTCCAACGGTTGAAACCGTGCACGCTGACGCCGGTGACCAGGCCCATTTCGTGGGCTTTCTTCGCAAGCTCGGCGAACGGGATCGGCGCCAGGCCATTGCCGGTCAGTTCACCGTTGACCCACACCGCGTTCTCGCGGCGCACCACCAAGGGGTTGGCCTGCCCACCGAACGGGCCTTGACGCCACAGGGCCACGGCCGCCGGCCAAAGGCCATGGTTGAATAGCACGCGCGCCGCTTCGCGGGTGGCGTGGCTGAAATAGAACGCCGAGTTGGTCGCCGACGACGGCGATGCCAGCTTGCCGACCCAGCGCGGGTTGCGCAGCGCCGCGTCCTGCTCGGCCTGGCTGATCAGGTACGGGTTGCCGCTGGTGGCCAGTTGCAGTTCAGGCCACTCGGTCACTGCGGTCTTCACCTCGTCGGCCGAACGGCCGAGGAAGTCGCTGACCACCAGGGCCTGGGAAGTGGACATGCCGGTGCCCAGCTCGGTACCGATGTGGCGCAGGCTGATGCGGCCATCGGCGGTGAACTCGACGCTGGCCATCGGTGCTTCGGAACCGGTGCCGAAGTCCTTCTGGCAGATGGCGAAACCGACGCCGTACCAGTGGTCCTTGTCTTTGGCGTCCATCTCGCGCTTGCGTGCGTCACGGTTGCGCCACCAGTCGTGGGCGGCGGCCTTGTCGAGGATCTCGTGCAGGCGCAGGGCACCTGCCGGGACCGCGCCCTGGGTGTTCTTCATACCCGATTTGAGCGCGTTGGCGCGGCGCAGGTCGATGGCATCGACGCCCAGGCGCCCCGCCACTTCGTCGACCATCATTTCGGTAGCGGCCATGGTCTGCAAGGTGCCGTAGCCGCGCATGGAGCCGGCCTCGACGCCACGCGAGTGGTAGGCCGTGACGGACAGGTCGTTCTGCGGCATGTAGTAGATCGACTGCGCCGCCGTGGCGCCAACCGCAGCCACCGACGGGCTGTAGTTGATGCGGCCACCGCCATCACAGCTCATGTCGGCGCGGAAGATCTTGAAGCTGTTGTCCTTCTTGTCCACGGCCAGTTGATAGCGGATGTCGAAGGCATGGCGCTTGATGCCGCTCTGGAACTGCTCATAGCGGTCGTTGGCCAGGCGGATCGGCACACCGGCACCATACAGCGCGGCAACTGCGGCGTAGAAAACGAAGATGTTGTTGTCTTTGGAGCCATAGCCCACGGTGTAACCCGGGTGCATGTTGAGGTGGTTGAGGGCGAAGCGCGAAGGCTTGATCATGTGCACGCAGTCCTGCGCCACTTCGAACGGGCACTGGGTGGCGACCACGAAGTGCAGCGTACCGGTGCCGGCGTCGTACCAGCCATTGCCGTTGTCGGGCTCGAGCGCCGCCGGCTCGATGGAAGGCGTCTTGTAGCGCTCATCGAACACCAGCCAGTCTGCCGGCGGGTTGTCCAGTTGCTCACCGATGCGCTGGGCGTAGAACAGGCCCTGCTCGGTGAGGTCGCCGTGCTGGTTGGGCTGCTTGGACCACACCGGTTTGCGGTTGAGGATGGTCGGGAACAGCATGCTGTTCTTCAGGCTGGAGAACTCGTCCTCGTCGAACGGCGTGGCGCCGCCGACGCGCACGAAACGGAAGCTGCCGTAAGGGTCACGCTGGTACAACGGGGCCTGGGCGCCGTAGCGGATCGCCTTGTCGTTGAACTGCAGCTTGCGCTTGGCCTGGCGGAAGCGCTCGAAGTCGTTCCAGATCAGGATCGCCACCGGGTGGCCAATGAACATCGGCACCTTGCCAGGTGGCAGCAGCGGGTCAGGCGAATGGGCTTCGGGCCAGGCGATACCGTCCTTTTCCAGGTCGGCGGCGGTGACGATGCGGTCCGGCTGCAGCTCGGCGCCGAGCAGGCCGAGGTCGAAACCGGCGTAGATGCGGTCGGCCTTGGTGGTCTTGAGCAACATGGCATGCCCTTGCTGCTCGGGCCAGCCGGGCATGTCCTTGGCGCGGATGTCGCGGGCAAAGACTTTGTTGCCACAGACCTTGGACAACGCGTCGTTACGGAAACGCGCCTTGCCGTCGTGGTTCATCCACTTCTGCGGCGACGTGGTGACACGGTCCTCCATCAGCGCGGCGAAGGCCTGGCTGCCGAGCGGCGCCATGCTCACGCCGACACCGGCGATCAGGCCACCTTGCAGGAAGGAGCGCCGGGAAATATCACGGTTGGACATGCTTGATCCTCTGGGCAGGCCGCTGCCTGCCCATCTTTTGATTCTTGTGCTGGAAACGCGGAAGGATGTGACCGCCTACGCAGGACGCCCACAAAAACTGACTTTCACGTCAACTTTACAGCACTCCAATAGGTTTTGGCAAAGTCAAGCAGACAGTATGTCGCGGTATGTCCGCGCTGCTCGCGCCCGGACACGGCCACAGGTTAACTTTGGGTTAATCGGCTCAGGCCAGCATGGCCCCGTTCAACTCTGCCAAGGCGAAGACATGCGCGTCCTCCTGCTCTTCCTCACATTCCTTGTGGCCGGCCCGCTGCAGGCCAACCCGTTCGCGGTAAAACCCGACTTCCTGCCGGTGAACCAGGCGTTCGTCCTGACCCACGACCGCCAGGCCGACGGCCAGATGCGCCTTCATTTCCAGATCAAACAGGGCTACTACCTCTACCAGAAGCGCCTGAAATTCGATGGCCTGCCCGTCGAGCAGCACCCGCAACTGCCGCCAGCCCTCAACCATCACGATGAATTCTTCGGCGACAGCGCGGTGTACCGCGAGCAACTCGAACTGCTGCTCCCCGCCAACGCCGAAGGCCAGTTGCGCCTGGGCTGGCAAGGCTGCGCCGACGCCGGCCTGTGCTACCCACCGCAAACCACTGTCATCGACCTGGGCGGCAGCGCCGCGCCTGCCACCGACCAGGCCAGCGACCAAGCCCTGGCCAGCGGCCTGCAGAGCGCCAGCCTTCTCTGGAGCCTGCTGGCGTTCTTCGGCCTTGGCCTGCTGCTGGCTTTCACCCCTTGCTCGCTGCCGATGCTGCCGATCCTGGCCGGCCTGGTCATGGGCAACGGCGCCAGCGCACGCCGTGGCTGGGTGCTGGCCGGGGTCTACGTGCTGAGCATGGCGCTGGTCTATGCAGGGCTCGGCGTGGTTGCAGCGCTGCTTGGCGCCAGCCTGCAAGCCTGGTTGCAGCAGCCTTGGCTGTTGGGCAGCCTGGCGGCGCTGTTCGTGATACTTGCCCTGCCGATGTTCGGCGCTTTCGAATTGCAATTGCCAGCCGCCCTGCGTGATCGCCTGGACCGTGCCGGGCAAAGCACCCGTGGCGGCAACCTCTACGGTGCGGCGCTTCTGGGGGCCCTGTCGGGACTGCTGCTCGGGCCGTGCATGACCGCGCCGCTGGCCGGCGCCCTGCTTTACATCGCGCAGAGTGGCGATGTGCTGCAAGGCGCGCTGGTGCTGTTCAGCCTTGGCCTGGGCATGGGTGTGCCCTTGCTGTTGCTGGTCACCTTGGGCAACCGTTATCTGCCCCGCCCAGGCGCCTGGATGGAGCGGGTCAAGGGGGTGTTCGGCTTCGTGTTCCTGGCCATGGCCCTGTACACCGTCCGCAGCCTGCTCGCCGCACCGCTGCTGCTGGCCTTGAGCGGCGCCTGGCTGATTGCGCTGGGCTGGGCGGCCTGGCCGGCCCTGCAGCGTCTGCCGGCCTTGCGCGCCGTACCGTTGCTGGGCGCCTTGTGGGGCGGCCTGCTGCTGATAGGCGCTGCCGCCGGCGGCGATGACCTCTGGCAGCCGTTGCGCCCATTTGCCGGCGGGCCCGCACCTTCGGCCACTGAGCACGGCGAAGATGCGTTCGTCACCGTCAGCCGCCCGGAGGACCTGCAACGCGAGCTCGATGCGGCCAAAGCCCGTGGCCAATGGGTGATGGTCGATTACTACGCCGACTGGTGCGTATCGTGCAAAGTGATGGAAAAAAAGGTGTTTGCCCGTGACGATGTGCAAGCCAGCCTGGCCGGCGTGCGCCTGCTGCGCCTGGACGTGACCGCCGATGCCCCCGCCAGCCGTGCCCTGTTGCAGCGCTACCAGGTACCCGGCCCGCCCAGCATCCTCTGGCTCGGCCCGGAAGGCGAAGAACGCCGCGCGCGGCGCATCACCGGCGAGGTGGATGCGGCCGCCTTCCTGCAACATTGGGCCCAGACCAGGAGCCAAGGCTGATGCTGACGGTAACCCTGGGGCCCCTGACCATGGCCCTCAATCATCTGTTGATGCTCGCCGCCCTGGGCATCGCCAGCGTGGTCGGCTGGTGGGTGGCCCGGCGTGGCGGCGAAAGCCCGGAGTCGGCGCTGTTCAACCTGTTCTTGATCGGCCTGCTGTGCGCTCGCCTGGGCTTCGTGCTGGCCTACTGGCCGATGTACCGCGATGACCTGGTGCAGGTGATCGACATCCGCGACGGCGGATTCCTGCTCTGGTCGGGGCTGACCGGCGTCGTGCTCGCCAGCCTCTGGCAAGGTTGGCGCCACCCCGGGCTGCGTCGCCCACTGGGCTGGGCGCTGTTCAGTGGCGCGCTGTTCTGGGGCCTGGCCAGCCTTGGCAGCCATCTGTACAGCAAGGGCACCGAGCTGCCAGAGCTGAGCCTGCGCAATGCCAGCGGGCAATCGGTCGCGCTGCACAGCTATCGCGGCAAGCCGCTGGTGATCAACATCTGGGCGACCTGGTGCCCACCGTGCCGCCGGGAAATGCCGGTGCTGCAACACGCCCAGGGCGAGTACCCTCATGTGACGTTCCTGTTCGTCAACCAAGGCGAGACGCCGGAAAACGTCAGCACCTTCCTCGCCACCACGGGACTGAGCCTGACCCATGTGCTGTTCGACGGCACCGGTATTCTGGCCCAGCGAGTCGGTTCGATGGCCCTGCCCACCACCCTGTTCTACGACGCCAACGGGCGGCTGATCGGCAGCCACCTGGGCGAGCTGTCCCGGGCCAGCCTGCACCGTGCCCTGGAACCTTTCGAACGGGCCGCCGCGCCCGCCCCTGCCGCACAAGGAAAATGACATGCGAATGACTGCACTGCTGCCCCTGTCTCTGGCCCTGCTGGCCGCCCCGCTGGCGCAGGCCGAAACGCTGCCCAAGGCAATCGAGCAACTGCAAGCCAAGGGTGCCGTGATCAAAGGCAGCTTCGATGCACCCAATGGCCTGCGCGGTTACGCCGCCGAGTACCAGAACAACGGCATCGCCCTGTACCTCACGCCCGATGGCAAGCATGTGCTGGTCGGCAGCCTGTTTGACGAACAGGGCCAGGACCTCAGTGCCGAACCCCTGGAAAAGCTGGTGTACGGGCCTATGTCCAAGGCCATCTGGGCGAAACTGGAAAAAACCAGCTGGATCGCTGACGGTAAGGCCGATGCACCGCGCAAGGTCTACCTGTTCAGCGACCCGAACTGCCCGTACTGCAACATGTTCTGGCAGCAGGCGCGGCCATGGGTGGAATCAGGCAAGGTGCAACTGCGCCATATCATGGTCGGCATCATCCGCGAGGACAGCCCGGGCAAGTCGGCGGCACTGCTGGCCGCCAAAGACCCGGCCAAAGCGCTGGAGCAGCATGAGAAAGCAGGCAAGGCCAGTACCCTGAAAGCGCTGGACAAGGTGCCAGAGGCGGTGCAGCAGAAACTGGCGGCGAACCTGGCCTTGATGGAAGAAATGGGCTTGCAGGCCACGCCGGCGATCTTCTATCAGGATGAGCAGGGCAACCTGCAGAGCCAGCAAGGGGCACCACGGCCGGAGGCATTGGGGAAAATTCTCGGCAAGCGCTAACCTCGCCCATCCAGTGTTTTCGAGCGCCGCACACGCGGCGCTCGAGTTCAGAGGTGGGGCACAAAGCAGGGGATCTACCCGCAAAGAGGCCGCTACGGGTCAATCCGTACCGGTCACAACCCCTCCAGCTCCGCCATCAAATCACTCAACCTATCCACCTTGCCTTCATCCAGCGCACTGCCCTGCAGCCCACGCACATATTCAGCCAGCTCCTCGACCGTACTGCACTCGAACATCGCCCGCAGCGGCACGTTCAACCGCAGCTGCTTCTGCACCCGCGAGGCAATCTGCGTAGCCAGAAGCGAATGCCCGCCCAGTTCGAAGAAGTTGTCGTGCATCCCTACCCGCTCGGCCTTGAGCACGTCGGCCCAGATACCGGCGAGCACCTCTTCCAGTTCGTCGCGGGGCGCCACGTAGGCCCGGCCATGCTGGCCGCCGATGTCGATGGCCGGCAATGCCTTGCGGTCGAGCTTGCCGTTGGCGTTGTGCGGCAGGCTATCGAACCAGCCCCAGTGCAGCGGCACCATGTATTCCGGCAAGTCGGCGCGTAGGCGTTGCTTGACCTGCTCCAGCAGCGTGGCATCGGCGCTGACGCCCTGATGCGCCACCAGGTATCCGACCAGGTGCTTGCCGTTGACACCGTCCTGCACACCCACGGCGGCGTCGCGGATTTCGGCCTGCTCGTGCAGGCGGGCTTCGATTTCACCCAGTTCGATCCGGTAACCGCGGATCTTCACCTGGTGGTCGATGCGTCCGACGTATTCGAGCACGCCATCGGGGCGCTGCCGCGCCAGGTCACCCGTGCGGTACAGGCGCTCGCCCGGCGCACCGTGCGGGTGCGGGATGAAGGCCAGGGCGGTGCGCACCGGGTCGCCGACATAGCCACGGCCCACGCCGGTACCGGCAACGCACAGCTCGCCCACCGCGCCCAACGGCACCAGCGTTTGATCCTCGCCGTACAGGTACAGGCGGTTGTTGTCGGTTGGCGTACCGATCGGCAGGTAGCTGCCGCGCGTCGAGGCCAGGTCGACGCGGAAGAACGCTACGTCATCGGAGCACTCGGCCGGGCCGTAGGCATTGACCAGGCCGATGCGCGGATAGCGCTGCAGCCATTGCGCGGCCAGCTCAGGCGGCATGGCTTCGCCGGTCGGCAACATCCAGCGCAGGCCGTCCAGCGCCTGGTGATCGTTGGCCAGCATGCCCTGGATCAGCGAGGGTACGCTTTCCAGCACGGTAATGCCGGTGGCCTGCACATGGGCCAGCAGGCCTTGCGGGTCGTGGGCGATGGCGTTTGGCACGATCTCGACCCTGGCACCGAACAATGGCGCGGCAAGGAATTGCCAGACCGAGATATCGAAGCTTTGCGAGGCGGTCTGGGCAATCACGTCATGCTCGTTCAGCGCCAGGTAAGGGACCTTGCTCAGCTGGTTGTTGAGCATGCCGCGCTGCTCGACCATCACGCCTTTGGGCAGGCCTGTGGAGCCTGAGGTGTAGATCACATAAGCCAGGTTGTCCGGCCCGCTGTGAATCCCTGGGTCATGGCTGGCGACGCTGCTCGCCTGTACCTCTTCCCACACCAGCAGGCGTGGCCGTGCCCCACCCGCCAGTTCGTCCAGCAACAGGCGCGCCTGCTCGGCACAGGCCGCGCTGCACACCAGCACCGGCGTGCGGCTAAGCTCGACGATGCGCTGCAGGCGCGCCGACGGCAGGCCGGGGTCCAGCGGCAGGTAACCGGCACCGGCCTTGAAGCTGCCGATGATCATGCCCAGCAGTGGCAGGCCCCGCTCGGCAAGCAGTGCGATCGGCTGATCGATGCCTGCGCCCGCAGCGACCAGCGCATGGCCCAGGCGGTTGGCTGCCAGGTTCAGGCCGGCGTAGTCGTAGCTCGCCTCGAGGCAGCGGGCCACCGTGCGCTCGGGGTGCGCGGCGACCTGTGCCTCGAACTGCGCGACGTAGCTCTGCTCCAGGGCGTAGGCATGTTCGGTACGGTTGCAGTCATCGAGCAGGAAGCGCTGTTCTTCTTCACCCAGCAGCGGCAGTTCGCTGACCTCGCCCTCGAAACCCTGCACCAACGCCAGCAACAGGCGCTTGAACTCGGCCAGCAGACGTTCGACGGTCGAATGCTCGAAGTAGCGCTGGTCGAACGACAGGTGCAGGCCAAGGTCATCGCCCGGGTAGCACACCGCCGTCAACGGGAAGTTGGTGTGAGTACGGCCCGAGTCGGAGCTGGCGTTGAGGTGCTGGGCGTGGTCGAGCACCGCGGTTTCCACCGGGGCGTTCTCGAACACGAACAGGCTGTTGAACAGGGGCTGACCTTTGGGCAGTTCGCTGCATTCCTGAATCGTCACCAAAGGCAGGTATTCGTATTCGCGCAGCTCCATGTTGCGCTCCAGCAGGCCTTTCAGCCACTGGCGCACGCTGCAACGCTGGCCCGGTTCGGGCAATTGCACACGCAGGGCGATACTGTTGATGAACAGGCCAACGGTGCGCTGCATCTGCGGCATGCTCACCGGCCGCCCGGCCACGGTCACGCCAAAGGCGACGTCGCGCTCGCCGCTGTAGCGGGCAAGCACCAGGGCCCAGGCCGCCTGGGCGAAGGTGTTGATGGTCAGTTGGTGAGCCTGGGCCAGTTCGCGCAGGCGCACGCCGTCACTCACCGCCAGGCGGGTGTAGCAGTCACCGACCACCATGCCGTCACCGGCATGGTCATTACGCAGCGGGCGGTCGCTTGGGATCGCCGTGGCGCGCTCGAAGCCGGCCAGGTTGGCCTGCCACCAGCCTCGTGCTTCGTCCAGGTCCTGGCGTTGCAGCCAGCCGATGTAGTCGCGGTAGCGTGGCGGCACCGGCAGCTGGGCCTGGCGGCCTTCGCCAAGGGCCTGGTAAAGCTCGAAGAAATCGTTCATCAACAGCGAGCGGCACCAGGCATCGATGAGGATGTGGTGGTTGCTCATCATGAACCAGTAACGCTCATCGTCCACCCGCACCAGGCGCAAGTGGAACGGCGCCTGGCGCAGCAGCTCGAAGCCAGCCTCGCGTTCCTGCTTGTGCAGTGCTTGCAGCCGCTGTTCCTGGGCCGCCTCGTCGAGGCCGCGCCAGTCCTGATAGTCGACAGGCGTGTTACCCGGTTTGTGAATGATCTGCAGCATCGCTTCGCCGGCATTCCAGCTGAACGATGCTCGCAGTGCCTCGTGGCGCGCCACCACCGCCTGCCAGGCCTGGGCGAAACGCTGCGGGTCGAGGGCGCTATTGATGCGATAACGGTCCTGCATGTAGTAGATGCCGGTACCCGGCTCCAGCAGGGTATGCAGCAGCAGGCCCTCCTGCATTGGGGTCAGCGGGTAGACGTCTTCAATTTCGCCAGCCGGAACCGGCAGCGCGTCGATCTGTTCCTGGGTCAGGTGCGCCAGCGGGAAGTCCGAGGGCGTGAAGCTGCCCGTACCCTCGGCCAGGCAGTGGCCAACCAGTGCCAGCAGTTCGTGGCGATAGGCATCGGCCAGACGCGCAATGGTCTGCTGGTCGAAACGCTCGCGACTATAAGTCCAGCGCAACTGCAAGGCACCGCCATAGACCTGGCCGTCGACGCTCAGCCAGTTCGGCAGCGGCGCGTCGAGGTCGTGGGCCAGGCCGGCAGGGGCATCCAGCGGCTGGAACAGCGCCGCACTGTCGAACTGCTGGTCGAACTGGCCGAGGTAATTGAAGGTGATGCGAGCTTGCGGCAGCGCGGCCATGCGTTCGCGCCCGGCGTCATCAGCCAGGTAACGCAGCACGCCGAAGCCCTGGCCTTTGTGCGGCACCTCGCGCAGCTGTTCCTTGATGCGTTTGATCGAGGTGGCGCGTGCGCGGTCGTCGTCACCCGCCTGAGGGTTCAGGCGCAGCGGGTAGGCACTGGTGAACCAGCCCACGCTGCGGGTCAGGTCCATGTCTTCGAACAGCCCGTCACGGCCATGGCCTTCGAGCTGCACCAGCACCTCGTCGTCACCGGTCCAGTGGCACAGGGTGCGCGCCAGGGCAGTCAGCAGCAGGTCGTTGACCTGGGTGTGGTACGCCGCGGGGGCCTGCTGCAACAACTGACGGGTCTGCTCCACATCCAGGGCGATGGCCAGGGTATCGGCATGCCGGTGCAGGTTGCCGCCCTGCGGGTGATCACATGGCAGCTCATGGCGCACATGCCCCAGTTGGTCCTGCCACCAGCCGAGCTCGTCGCGCAGCGAATCGCTGCCGGCGTAGCTTGCCAGGCGCGCGGCCCAGTCGGCCATGGCGTGGGTCTTGGCCGCCAGCGGCTGACCACGGTACAGCGCCTGCAGGTCTTCGAGCAGCACGCGCCACGACACCCCATCGACCACCAGGTGATGGACCGCCAGCAACAGTCGCTGGGCGCCCTGCCCGTCACTGACCAGCAAGGCCCGCAGCAATGGCCCGTGTTCCAGGTCCAGGCTGCGTTGTACGTCGGTGTAAAGCGCCTGGCAGTCGTTGAAATCGGCCACCGTGGCAGTCCATAGCAACTGCTCGCCAGGCGATACGGCGTATTCGCCCTGCCAGCGGCCATCGGCCTGGGTGAAGCGCAGGCGCAAGCTGTCGTGGTGCGCCAGCAATGCAGCCAGGGCCCGCTCCAGCAGGGCACTGTCCAACGGCACCCGCGCCTGGAGCAACACCGCCTGGTTCCAGTGGTGCGGTTGGGCCACCTCACTGTCGAAGAACCACTGCTGGATCGGCGTCAGGCCGCTGTGACCCTGGCGTTGGCCCTGTTCGATGATGTTCGCTATCTCGCTGCGGCCAACCACGGCGGCCAGGGTC
Organism: Pseudomonas putida; assembly: GCF_026625125.1. Lineage (NCBI taxonomy): Bacteria > Pseudomonadati > Pseudomonadota > Gammaproteobacteria > Pseudomonadales > Pseudomonadaceae > Pseudomonas > Pseudomonas putida. The sequence continues at coordinate 4,066,213 of NZ_CP113097.1, forward strand.
TGGATGGTCTGGTGCTGGAACAGGTCGCGGGGGGTGAACTCCAGGCCCAGCTGACGCGCCCGGCTGACCACTTGAATGGACAGAATCGAGTCGCCGCCGAGCTCGAAGAAGTTGTCCTGCACACCCACGCGGGAGACGTTGAGCACTTCGCGCCAGATCTGCGCCAGTTGTTCCTCCAGCTCGTTGGCCGGCGCCTGATAGTGCTGGCGCGCCTGCTCCAGGTCGGGCATCGGCAGGGCGCGGCGGTCGAGCTTGCCGTTGCCCATCAACGGCAGGCTGGCGAGCAGCACCAGGTGCGCCGGTACCATGTAATCCGGCAGATGCTGGCGGGCGTCGGCCTTGACCGCTTCGCGCAGCTGGGCCTGGGCCTCGCTGTCGGCACTGGCCTGCTTGCACACCAGGTAGCCCACCAGTTGCTTGCCACCGGGCAGGTCGAGCGCGAGGACCACAGCCTCGTCGACATCGGCATGCGCCTGCAAGCGGCTTTCGATTTCGCCGAGCTCGATGCGGAAGCCGCGAATTTTCACCTGCTGGTCGGCACGGCCGATGTACTCCACCAGACCGTCGGCGCGCAGGCGAACCAGGTCACCCGTGCGGTACAGGCGCCCACCGTCAGGGCTGAACGGGTCGGCGACGAAGCGCTCGGCACTGAGGCCCGGACGATCGTGGTAACCCTGGGCCAGGCCGGCACCACCGACGTACAGCTCACCGATGCCGCCCTGTGGCAGCAGTGCCAGTTCCTCGTCGAGGATGTAGGCGCTGCGGGCGCCGATCACCCGGCCGATGGGCACGCTGCCAGCGTCGGCGGGCAGTGTGTCGGGGGCCACGCAGGCCAGCGGCATGACCACGGTTTCGGTCGGGCCATAGGCGTTGATGAACTGCTGCGGGGCGAAGGCCTGGCGGATGCGCGCCAGGTGCTCGCCGGTCAGCGCTTCGCCGCCGGTGATCACCAGGCGCACCGGCAGTGGCTCGCCCTGCGAGGCGAGGTATTGGGCCAGCTGGCTGCCGTAGCTTGGGGTGAAGCCAAGGACACTGACCTGCTGCTCACGCACCAGCTGGCAGATCTCTTCGGCGCCCCATTGGCCCTGGGCACGCAGCACCACGCGCGCGCCGCACAGCAATGGCACCAAGAGGCGTTCGCTGGCCGCGTCGAAGTTGATCGAGTAGAAGTGCAGCTCGCAGTCGTCGCTGCGCATGCCGAACGCGCTGATCACCGCCTGGCAATGCATGGCGATTTCACCGTGGCTGACCACCACGCCCTTGGGCTTGCCGGTGGAGCCGGAGGTGTAGATCAGGTAGGCCGGGTGTTGCGGCAGGTTGAGGTTGTCCAGCGGCGCATCGCTGTGGGCGCACAGGCTTGCGGCATCGTCCTCCAGGCTCCAGCTGGCCACCCCGCCTGGCAACTCGCCCAGGCTTTGGAGCAACGCGCGCTGGCTCAGCAGCAGGCCGATGCGGCTGTCCTCGATCATGTAGCGCAGGCGGTCGAGCGGGTATTCCGGATCGAGCGGCACATAGGCGCCGCCGGCCTTGAGGATGGCCAACAGGCCGACGACCATTTCCAGCGAACGCTCCAGGGCCAGGCCCACGCGCACCTGCGGGCCGACGCCACGCTCGCGCAGGGCACGGGCCAGGCGGTTGGCCTGCTGGTCGAGTTCGGCATAGCTCAGGTGCTGGCCGGCAAAGGTCAGCGCGCCGGCCTGCGGGGTGCGTGCGGCCTGGGCGGCGAACAGGCCGTGCAGGGTCTGGTCGAGGGCATAGTGATGTTCGCCTTGCAGCTGCCCGATCATCACCTGCTGCTCGGCGTCGGCCAGCATTGGCAGTTCGCAAAGGCGCTGCTCGGGGTCGTCGAGCAGGCCAGTCAGCAGTTGCTGCCAGTGCTCGGCCATGCGCGCGATGCGCGGCTCGTCGAACAGGTCGCGGCTGTAGGTCAGGCAGCAACCCAGGCGGCCGTCGAGGTCGGTGACTTCCAGATACAGGTCGAACTTGGTGGCGCTGGCGTCGTTGACCAGATAATCCACCTGCATGCCGGCCAGCTCGCGGCTTTGCTGGAAGGCCCAGCGCTGCACGTTGCACATCACCTGGAACAGCGGGTTGTAGGCACTGCTGCGCGGTGGCTGCAGGGCTTCGACCAACTGGTCGAATGGCAGGTCCTGGTGCGACTGGCCTTCGATGGCGGCCTGGCGCACCTGGTCGAGCAAGGCGGCTACGGTCATCTGCCCGTCCACCTCGCAGCGCAGCACTTGGGTGTTGAGGAAGGCGCCGATCAGCCCTTCGCTTTCGGGGCGGATGCGGTTGGCCACGGGCGCGCCGATGCGCAGGTCACGCTGGCCGCTGTAGCGGTGGAGCAAGGCGGCCAGGGTGGCGGTCATGGTCATGAACAGGGTCAAGCCGCGCTGGCTGTTGAAGGCATGCACGCGGGCCACCAGGGCCGGGTCCAGATCGAAGCGGTACAGCTCGCCACGGTGGCTTTGCACAGCCGGGCGTGGCCGGTCTGCCGGCAGGGCCAGCACCGGGTGCTCATCGCCCAGGCGCGCTTTCCAGTAGGCCAGTTGACGCGCCCCTTCGCCGCTTTCCAGCCACTGCCGCTGCCACACGCTGTAGTCCAGGTACTGCACTGGCAACGGCGTCAGCGGCGACTCGCGCTCATCGACGAACGCTTCGTACAGCTCGCCCAGTTCGCGGGCGAAGATGTCCATGGCCCAACCTTCGGTGACGATGTGGTGCAGCGTGAGCACGAAATAGTGCTCGCGCTCCGCGGCCTTGACCAGGCAGGTGCGCAGCAGTGGGCCACGCTCCAGGTCGAACGGCTGGTGCGCCTGGGCCTCGGCCAATTGCTGCAGGCGCTGCTCGCTCAGGGCTGCTGGCAAATTGCTGAAATCCTGCCAGTCCAGGTGCACGGCGCTGTCAGCGGCCACGCACTGGTACGGCACACCGTCGATGGCGGGGAACGTGGTGCGTAGGGTTTCGTGGCGCACGATCAACGCCTGCAGCGCACGCTCGAAGGCATCCACATGCAACGTGCCGCGCAGGCGCGCCATGCCGCCGACGTTGTAGGCCGGGCTGTCCGGCTCCATTTGCCAGAGGAACCACATGCGCTGTTGCGAGTACGACAGCGGCACGGCCTGGCGGCGGTCGACGCGGGGGATCTCGCCTTGCAGGTTGCGTTCACCGGCATCGCGGATACGGGCGATCTCGGCGCAGAAGGTGCCCAGTTCGCTGGCCTCGAACAACACTTTCAGCGGCAGCTCGACGTCGCACGCCTGGCGGGTGCGCGAGACGATCTGGGTGGCCAGCAACGAGTGGCCACCGAGGGCGAAGAAGTCGTCATGCAGGCCGATGCGCGGCAGGTTGAGCACTTCACGCCAGATCGCCGCGACCTTCTGTTCGAGCGCCGTTTGCGGTTCGACATGTTCACGCTGCTGCCAGGCCGGTGCCGGCAGGGCCTTGCGGTCGACTTTGCCGCTGGGGCCCAGCGGCATGTGTTCAAGCGCGATCAACTGCGCCGGCACCATGTAGGCCGGCAGGCGCTCGGCCAGGTTGGCCAGCAGCGTTTCAGCCTGAGCCGAGCCGCTGTAGTAGCCGACCAGTTGCGCCCCGACAGCGTCCTGGTGAATCAGCACCAGCGCCTGTTCGACACCCGGCTGGCTGAGCAGGCAGGCCTGAACTTCTTCCGGTTCGACGCGAAAGCCCCGCACCTTCACTTGCTGATCCAGACGGCCGAGGTACTCCAGGGCTTGTGCCTGCCAGCGGGCACGGTCGCCACTGCGGTACAGGCGCTCGCCGTTGCCATCGGCCTGGGGCACGAAGCGCTCGGCGGTCAGGCCTGGGCGGCCCAGGTAGCCGCGGGCCAGGCCCGCGCCACCGAGGTACAACTCACCCGGTACGCCTGGCGCAGCCAACTGCAGGTCGGCATCCAGCACGCGGCAGATCACGTTGCCCAGCGGGCGACCGATGGGCGAACGCTGGCCGTCCTCGGCCTGGCAGTGCCAGTGGGTGACGTTGATGGCGGTTTCGGTCGGGCCGTAGCGGTTGTGCAGCTGCACCTGCGGCAGCAGTTGCAGCACGCGGTCACGCAGGTTGGCCGGCAGCGCTTCGCCACCAGAGTACAACCGGCGCAGGCTGGTGCAGCCTGCGGCCAGCGGCTCTTGCACGAACACCTGCAACAGCGGCGGCACAAAGTGCAGCGTGGTGACCTGATGCGCCTGCACCAGTGCGGCGATACGTTGCGGGTCGCGGTGTTCACCGGGGCCTGCGAGCACCAGTTTGCAGCCGGTGATCAGCGGCCAGAAGCATTCCCACACCGACACATCGAAGCTGATCGGCGCCTTCTGCATCAGCACGTCGCTGTCATCCAGCGCGTAGGTGGCCTGCATCCACTGCAGGCGCTCGGCCAGGGCCGCGTGGGTATTGCCCACGCCTTTGGGCTGGCCAGTGGAGCCGGAGGTGTAAATCACGTAGGCGAGGTTGTCGCCGTGCAGGTGCAGGCCCGGCGCTTGGCTGGGCCAGCTGTCCAGGTGCAGCTGGTCGAGGGCGATGGCGCTGACGCCGTCGACCTGCGGCAAGCTGGCGAGCATGGCGCTGTTGCTCAACAACAGGCTGGCCTGGCAATCGCGCAGCATGTAAGCCAGGCGCTCGGCGGGGTAGTCGACGTCCAGCGGCACATAGGCGCCACCCGCCTTGAGGATGGCCAGCAGGCCAACCAGCAGTTGCGGCGAGCGCTCGACGGCGATGGCCACGCAGGTGTCGGGGCCAACGCCCTTGTCGCGCAGGTAATGGGCCAGGCGGTTGGCCTGCTGATGCAGTTCGGCATAGTCAAGGCTGCCGCCTTGCCAGGCCAGCGCAGTGCGCTCGGGGGTCAGGCGCGCTTGTTCGTTGAGCTGCTCGACCACCAGACGCTGCGGTACCGGCGCCGGAGCCTGGCCCCAGGCCAACAGTTGCTGACGGCCTTGCTCGTCCAGCAAGTCGACGTCGCCCACGGCCAGCTGCGGCTGTGCGCACACCTGTTCGAGCAGCGCCAGCAGGTGCTGGGACAGGCGCTTCACAGTGCCCTCGGCAAACAGTTCGGCGGCATAGTCGAAGGCCAGGCTCAGGCGGCCCTGGTGGTCTTCCTCGCTGTGCAGCTGCAGGTCGAACTTGGCTTCGCGGCTGTGCCATGGCAACTCTTCTGCCAGCAGGCCCGGCAGGCGGCGCAAGGCCGAGAGGTCGCGCTGCTGGTGGTTGAACATCACCTGGAACAGGCCTTGTTCACGGGCCTCGGGCAGCGCTTCGAGCAGTTGCTCGAACGGCAGGTCCTGGTGGGCCTGGGCATCGAGGGTGGCTTGGCGCACCTGGGCCAGCAGTGCGCTGAATGGCAGGCGGCCATCGAGTTGCGCACGCAGTACCTGGGTGTTGATGAAGAAGCCGACCATGCCCTGGGTTTCCTGGCGAGGGCGGTTGGCGTTCGGCACGCCGACGCGGATTTCCGCCTGGCCGGTGTAGCGGTGCAGCAGGCCTTGCCAGGCGGCCAGCAAGACCATGAACAGGCTGGCTTGCTGTTCGCGGGCCAGGCCTTTGAGGGCGTCGCTGAGCGCAGCCGGGACCTTGAGGCTCAGGCGTGCGGCGCGGCGAGTCTGCTGGGTGGAACGCGGCTGGTCGGGGTGCAGGTCGAGTACCGGCAGCCTACCGCCCAGGTGTGCCTTCCAGTAGTCCAGTTGACGGGCGCTTTCGCCGTCGGCCAGCCATTGGCGCTGCCAGCTGCCGTAGTCGGCGTACCCCAGCGGCAGCGGCGCCAGCGCGGCTTCCAGGCCCTGGCAGCGGGCCGCATACAGTTTGGCGAACTCGTCGAGCAGGATATTCAGCGACCAGCCATCGGCGACGATGTGGTGCAAGGTCACCCACAGTTGATGATCTTCATCGCCCAGCTGCGCCAGGGTCACACGCAGCAGTGGCCCTTGGGTCAGATCGAACGGTTGCTGGGCTTCGGCTTCGCGGCGCTCGGCCACTTCGCTGGCCGTCAGCCCTTGCAGGTCCAGGCGCTGCAGATTGAAAGGCTGCTCGGGCAGGATGTGCTGCAGGGCCTGGCCATCTGCTTCGCTGAACACGGTGCGCAGTGCTTCGTGGCGCTGCACCAGCGCCTGGAACGCGCCTTCCAGCGCGGCCTGGTGCAGCTCGCCGCGCAGGTGCAGGCCGGCGGGAATGTTGTAGGCCGCCGAGTGCGGCTCCAGTTGCCACAGCAACCACAGGCGGTTTTGCGCCAGCGACTGCGCCAGCGCCTGGCCACGGTCGAGGGCCGCGACAGCTGCCGCGCCACCACCGCCCTGGGCGATGATCGCCGCCACAGCGGCGCTGTAGTCGGCCAGGGTCGGCGCTTCGAACAAGGTGCGCAGGTTCAGCGAGATACCCAGCTCATCGGCCAGGCGCGCGGTGACCTGGGTGGCGGCAATGGAGTTACCGCCCAGCAGCAGGAAATGGTCGTCGGCGGCGACCGCTTCGGCGTCGAGAATCTCGCGCCAGACGCCGGCGATGCGGGCCTGCAGGCCATCACCGGCTGCAGCGGTCTCGGCCGCTTCGGTAGCGCTCGGGAAACGCGCGTAGCAATCGAGGCTGCCGTCATTCATGCGCAGGCGGCACGCCGAACGTTGCAGCTTGCCGCTGGAGGTCTTCGGCAGCGCGCCCGGGTTGAGCAACAGAACCACCGCCGGCGCCTGGCGGCAGGCATCGGCGATGACCTGGCGCAAGGTCTTGATCAACGCCTCGGGCTTGACCGCCTTCTGCACGTTGCGGCTGACTTCCACCGCCACGCCGATGCCCTCCTCGCCCTGATCGTCGACGGCGAACACCGCGACGCGGCCCTTGCGCAGCAGCTCGACTTCGCGCTCCAGGGTTTTTTCCAGATCCTGCGGGTACAGGTTCTGGCCGCGCACGATGAGCATGTCCTTCAGGCGCCCAGTGACGAACACTTCGCCGTCGCGCATGAAGCCCAGGTCGCCAGTACGCAACCAGGTCTGGCCGTCCATGGCGACGAAGGTGCGGGCGCTGGCCTCGGGATTGCGCCAGTAGCCCAGGGCGATGCTTGGGCCACCGGCCCAGATCTCGCCCACCCGGTTGTCCTCCAGCACTTGCAGGCGCTGCGGCTCGACGATACGCACCGCATGGCCGGGTTGCGGGTAGCCGCAGCTCATCAGCACGCTGCCCTTGCCGGGTTCGGCGCGGTTGGCGGCGAACGCTTCAGCGTCGAGTTCCAGCGCACCGATGCCCTGGCCACGGCGGCTGCCGCTGACGAACAGGGTGGCTTCGGCCAGGCCATAGCTGGCGAAGAAGTTGCTGGGCGTGAAACCACAGGGGGCGAATTTTTCGGCGAAGGTCTCCAGGCTGTCCTGGCGGATGGGCTCGGAGCCGGAATAGGCCACACGCCAGCGGCTCAGGTCCAGGCCGGCCAGGGCCGCCTCACTGACCCGTTCGCTGCACAGGCGGTAGGCAAAGTCCGGGCCGCCGCTGATGGTCCCGCCGTATTCGCTGATCGCCTGCAACCAACGTTGCGGCCGTGCGAGGAAATAACCTGGCGACATCAGCACGCAGGGCACGCCGCTGAAAATCGGCTGCAGCAGCCCGCCGATCAGGCCCATGTCGTGGTACAGCGGCAGCCAGCTGACGATCACATCGTCGGGGTTGAGGTCGATGCCGAAGCCGTGGCGGATCAATTGCTCGTTGGCCACCAGGTTGCCGTGGCTGACCTGCACGCCCTTGGGCAGCGCGGTGGAACCGGAGGTGTACTGGAGAAAGGCGATGTCGTCGCCAGCCAGCGCAGGTTCGCGCCAGGCACTCGCCAACGTCGGGTCCAGGCCATCCACCGCCAGCAGTTCGGGGGCGTTGTCGGCGGCCAGGGCTGGCAGGCCCTGCAAACCGTCATGCAGCGCTGCCACAGTCAGCAGCAGGCGCGGCTCGGCATCGTCGATGATCGACAGCAGGCGCTCCTGGTGATGCTGGCGCGAAGACTCCGGCGGATAGGCCGGCACGGCAATCACGCCGGCATACAGGCAGCCAAAGAACGCCGCCACGTAATCGGGGCCGCTGGGGAACAGCAACACGGCACGGTCACCGAACGCGGCGCGGCTCTGCAAGGCGGCGGCGATGGTGCGCGCGCGCAGGTCCAGGTCGCGATAGCTGAGCACGGCCTGCTCGCCTGGAGCATCGGCCAAGAAGCGCAAGGCGATGCGGTCCGGGGTCTGTGCGGCGCGTTGCGCCAGGGCCTGGACCAGCGAGAGCGGGAGTTCGAAGGCGTCCGTCATGGGGTGTTCCTGCCAGTGTCTGGGTAAGTCGGGCCGGTTGCCCGCGCAAGGTCGGCGGGCAGCGTTCGGCGGCCGGATGTACAGAGGGGAACGGACGGGCGAGGGAAGAAATTACCGGGATGAGGCGGCTTTGTACGCAGCGAAAGGTGAACCGCGTCACGCTCGCCGGCTTAGAACTGAAACTAATAGATACTCATTAACTTTCGTATTTGACAATCATTATCATTCTGCATAGTTTGTCGCACGTCGTAGGAAGCTTCCCTGTGCGGGGTGCTCCTATTCCTTTCTGTGACAAGGTGATTTCCATGGCGGAACAACTATCCACAAGTAAGTGCGATTCACCATTACTCCAGGCATTCGTCGCCAATCGCAGCATCCTGGTCAAGATCGCAGCGCGCATCACCGGCTGCCGCTCACGCGCCGAAGACGTGGTGCAGGACGCGTTCTTCCGGCTCGGCGCCGCCCCGCAGATCACCTCGTCGTTTAAGGCGCAGCTGAGCTACCTGTTCCAGATCGTGCGCAACCTGGCCATCGATCATTACCGCAAACAGGCGATGGAGCTGAAGTATTCGGGCAGCGAGGAGGAAGGCTTGAACGTGGTCATCCAGAACGCGTCGCCCGAAGCGACGCACATCAACCTGGCGGCCCTCGAGCACATTGCCGAGGCGCTGAACGAGCTGCCCCAGCGCACCCGTTACGCTTTCGAGATGTACCGTTTGCACGGTGTGCCGCAAAAAGACATCGCCAAGGAGCTGGGCGTGTCGCCGACGCTGGTCAACTTCATGATCCGTGATGCGCTGGTGCACTGCCGCAAGACCGCCAGCCGCCAGGCCTGACCCAGCGGCAAGCTGCAAGCTGCAAGCTGCAAGACGGATCAGCGCCGACCCGCTTTTCTCTTGCAGCTTGAAGCTTGCAGCTTGCCGCTCCAGGCCTAGGCCAGGCTGCAGCGGTCGAAGAACCGCTCCCGACCCAGGATCATCAACGCTGCACGTTTGTGCGGGAAGTCGAACTCCTTGTCGCAGTGGAAGCACTGGTCCTGCATGTAGCCGATCATCTTGCCGTTGTCGGCACGGGGCTCGGCCACCACCCGCTGAGTGCGGGGGTCATCCAGAAATAGGTAGTGCACCAGCGCCGACAGCCAACTGGCGACCTTGTGCCGCCCCCGATGCGCCTGCTCACCCACCAGCATATGGATGCCACGGTCGTAGTCGTCGGCCTGGTAGAACGGCGCGATGCGGTCTTCCTTGGCCCAATAAGCCTCGAAGTAGGCAAATGGCTGATCGTCGAAGCAGCCGATCAAGGTCACGGTGCGCGGGTCGGCTTGCAGCTTGGCCAGGTACTCCCGATGCTGCTCCAGCGACCCGCCCTCCTGCCAGAACTGCTCCACACGCGGATCGTTCTGCCAACGATTGAAGCGCTCCAGGTCCTGGTCGATCTCCAGGGTACGCAGCGACACCCAGCTGCCCAGGCGCGCATCGAAGCGCCGATACACCTCGCCACGGGGCTTGGGTGCCCGGCGCGGGTGGCGCTTGCCATCGCTGAGCTGCATCTGTTGCGGGTATGCGCCCTTGACCGGCTGCGCCAGCCAGGGCTGTGGCAACTGCCAGAACATGGAGCGCTCGCACAGGTACACGCCTGGCTGTTGCGTGCTGAGCAACAGGCCACTGGCGAGGGCCTCAGGGACAGCCTGCGGCAGGTGCCAGGCAAGGCGCTGGCAGGCTGGGTCACGCGACAACAACCAATAACAGGCGGCCCACAGGGCCTGCTCCGGGCGCTCGGGGCACAGGCGTTCAACATGCACCGCCAGGGTAGCGGCTGGCGCCAGGCGCACCTGGATCAGCGGGCGGCCCTCCAGGGTCAGGCTCAGGCACAGATCGCCCTCTTCAGCGCTGAGGCTACGCCAGCGGGGCTGTGACAAGGGCTGCGAAGCGGCATCGAAAGGCATGGTCAGGGCTCACAGAAATGAATTGAAGGCTCGCTTCTGAAAACGTCATTGCAATCGGGGAATTTAGTCGTGGGGGGCTTGGACGGTGATCTGGTAAGGCTGGAAGATGCGGGTCAGTTCGCCGGTATCACGCAGGCGGCGCAGCAAAGCGGCCAACTGCGCGTCGCTGATCGGCGCGCCAGGGCGCAGCAGCGCATAGTGATGGTAGACCTGATCGATGCGCGTGGAGGCGATCAGCTGGCCCTGGCTGGCCGGGTTGCGCGCCAAGAAATCACTGAGGTACGAGCGCGTCACCAGCGCGATGTCGGCGCGGCCAGCCTGCACCATCAGCAGGTTGCTGTCGTGCGAATAGGTCAGCGTGGCGTTGTAGGCCTTGCGCAGGTAGTTGGGGTCCGGGTTGAAACGGGCGAATGCATAGTGGTAACCGTTGAACAGCGCCAGGCGCTTGCCGGCAAGGTCATCGAAATAGCGTTGGTCACGGCCATCGACCTGCTTGGCCACGAACACCTCGGCATCTTCCAGGCCCATGTCCACCGCCTGATGGGGTATTCGTTGCCAGCCCCACTGCGGGTTCTCGAAGATGGCCATGTCGGTGCGGCCTTGCTGGAAATCGCCAAAGCGCCGCTGGATCGATGTGGGCACCAGCACGAAGCGATAGTCTTGCTGCAGGCGGTTCAACGCTTCGACCAGTTGCGGCAGCAACCCGGTGTCCGCGCCTTGCTCGGGGCGCACCGTATAAGGCGGAAAATGCGCGGCACCGATCTTCACCTTGATGGCGTCAGCTGCCCAGACCGGTGCCGCCAGCCATACAGCGGCCAGCATCAACAGGGTGGTCAAAGCCTTCAGGCCGGGCGCTGGAGTCAAGACGGACACTCATAACGGTTCATACCTGGATGCGCCTAAGCTAGGCGTTTTCCTGGCAAGGCACAACTGCTGGTTATGCCAAAGTGAGGGCATTTTGCCAGGGGATGCCGTGACGCCGGACATTGGCTACGCTGCTCTGGCATGTATGGCGAGGGAGCCTGGTATGGGCCACTGGTTGGTAATCGACCTGGAAGCCACCACCGACGACGGTGGCTGGCCGGTGACGGAGATGGAAATCATTGAAATCGGCGCCAGCCTGGTGACCCGTGAAGGCCGCGAAGTGGACCACTTCCAGCGCTTCGTGCGGCCCAGGCGGCGGCCGCAACTGACGCCGTTCTGCCGAGAACTGACTCATATCAGCCAGGCCAGCGTGGACAGCGCGGCGCCATTTCCCGAGGTATGGGCGCGTTTCGAACGCTGGCTGGGGCACCACCGTGGGCAATTGCAGGCCTGGGTCAGCTGGGGTGATTACGATCGCCAGCAATTGCTTCAGGAATGGCAGCAACATGAGCTCGATAGCCTGTTGCACAACCTGCCGCATATCAACCTCAAGCAGCGCTTCGCCAAGGCTCGTCACCTGCAGCGCCCGATGGGCCTGAACGGTGCCCTGCAACTGGCCGGCATGCACTTTTGCGGGCAGCAGCACCGGGCGCTGGAGGATGCCCGCAATACCGCGCGGCTATTGCCCTTGAGCCTGCCGGGCATTTGAGCGCAGGCCACCTGAAAGCAGATGACGAGGCGGATGGGCTTGGGCATACTGGCCAGCCCTTTTTCATCCCTCTTTTTCAGGAGTCGCCCCATGTTCAAGGTCAACGAGTACTTCGATGGTACCGTCAAGTCGATCGCCTTCGAAGGCACTGAAGGCCCGGCCACCGTCGGTGTCATGGCACCGGGCGAATACGAGTTCGGCACCGCCAAGCGCGAAATCATGCACGTGGTTTCCGGTGCGCTGACCGTCAAGCTGCCAGGCAGCGACAACTGGGAAACCTTCAACGCGGGCGACAAGTTCAATGTGGCTGCCGACAGCAAGTTCCAGCTCAAGGTAGCGGTAGACACTGCCTACCTGTGCGAGTACCGCGACTAAGCGCTGCCTGCACCGGCCTCATCGCCGGCAAGCCGGCTCCCACAGGTACCGCGCTGCTCTCAAGGCCAGCGCTAACCCAGTGGGCCGGCTTGCCGGCGATGGTGGCAACGCTATCGCAACAGAAACCCCGCAACCTGCTCAGCCGCCGCCTGCAAATGCTGCTCATGGCTGAACCCCGAGGCCTCCCACAGCTACCGCGCTGCTCTCAAGGCCAGCGCTAACCCTGGAGGGAGCCGGCTTGCCGGCGATGGTGGCAACGCTATCGCAACAGAAACTCCGCAACCTGCTCAGCCGCCGCCTGCAAATGCTGCTCATGGCTGAACCCCGAGGCTTTCAGCGGCTTCAGGTCATGGTCGCCTGCCACCAGCCAGCTGACCTCGATCGACGGTGACAGCGCATACCCCTGCACCGCCTCACGATTGCCCAGCGCATCCCGCTCGCCCTGCACGATCAACGTCGGCGTCTGCAAGCCTGCCAAATGTTCGACCCTCGGTTTTTCCGGTTTGCCCACGGCATAGAACGGATAACCCAGGCACACCAGCGCGTCAGCACCCAACTCGTCAGCCAGCAGGCTGGCCATGCGCCCGCCCATTGACTTGCCGCCAATCGCCAGCTTGCCCGTGACCAAAGGTCGCACCTGCCGGTACACCTCGCGCCAGCATTCGAGCAGCACCTTCTGTGGATTAGGTGGCCGCTTGCCACCCCCTGCCCTGCGCTCGGCCATGTAGGGGAACTCGAAGCGAACCACCCCGACGCCAAGCGCCGCCAGCCTTTGCGCCATTTCGTCCATGAACCCGCTGTCCATTGGCGCGCCAGCGCCATGGGCCAGGATCAGGCACGCCGCCGCTCTGCCATCTTGCGGCGTGTGCGGCGGATTGCAGTGCAAGCCTGGGACATTTCCGATCTTCGCCCATTGATCCCCGTCAATACCGGCACGTTGCCCATTAATCATGCTTGCCTCGCTGTAAAGCCTGCCAATAACCGTGGATGGGAACCCATACATGAACACAACCAGCAGTACCGCCTATAACTATAAGGTGGTCCGCCAATTCGCCATCATGACGGTGGTGTGGGGAATCGTCGGGATGGGGCTCGGCGTCTTCATCGCCGCCCAGCTCGCCTGGCCTTCCCTGAATTTCGACCTCCCCTGGACCAGCTTCGGCCGCCTGCGCCCACTGCATACCAATGCGGTGATCTTCGCGTTCGGCGGCTGCGCACTGTTCGCCACCTCCTATTATTCGGTGCAACGCACCTGCCAGACCACCCTGTTCGCACCCGGCCTGGCCGCGTTCACCTTCTGGGGCTGGCAACTGGTCATCCTGCTGGCGGCCATCACCCTGCCGCTGGGTTACACCAGCTCCAAGGAATATGCCGAGCTGGAATGGCCGATCGACATCCTGATCACGATTGTCTGGGTCTGCTACGCCATCGTGTTCTTCGGGACCCTGATCAAGCGCACCACCAAGCATATCTACGTCGGCAACTGGTTCTTCGGCGCCTTCATCCTGACCGTGGCCATGCTGCACATCATCAACAACCTGGAGCTGCCGGTCAGCCTGACCAAGTCGTACTCAGTCTACGCGGGGGCCACCGACGCCATGGTGCAGTGGTGGTACGGCCACAACGCCGTGGGCTTCTTCCTCACTGCAGGCTTCCTGGGGATGATGTACTACTACGTGCCCAAGCAGGCCGAGCGCCCGGTGTATTCCTATCGCCTGTCGATCGTGCACTTCTGGGCGCTGATCACCCTGTACATCTGGGCAGGCCCCCATCACCTGCACTACACCGCGCTGCCCGACTGGGCGCAGTCGCTGGGCATGGTGATGTCGCTGATCCTGCTGGCCCCCAGCTGGGGCGGCATGATCAACGGCATGATGACCCTGTCCGGTGCCTGGCACAAACTGCGCAGCGACCCGATCCTGCGCTTTCTCGTGGTATCCCTGGCGTTTTACGGCATGTCCACCTTCGAAGGCCCGATGATGGCCATCAAGACCGTCAACGCCCTGTCCCACTACACCGACTGGACCATCGGCCACGTGCATGCCGGCGCCCTCGGCTGGGTGGCGATGATCTCGATCGGCGCGCTTTACCACACCATCCCGCAAGTGTTCGGCAAGGCACGCATGTACAGCATCGGCCTGATCAACGCGCACTTCTGGCTGGCCACCATCGGCACCGTGCTGTACATCGCCTCGATGTGGGTCAACGGCATCGCCCAGGGCCTGATGTGGCGCGCGGTGAACAGCGACGGCACGCTCACCTACTCGTTCGTGGAAACCCTGGTGGCCAGCCACCCGGGCTTCATCGTGCGTTTCGTCGGTGGCGCGATCTTCCTCAGTGGCATGTTCCTGATGGCCTGGAACACCTGGCGCACCATCCGTGCACCGGCCGCCGAGGCCGCCCCTGCCAACGCCCAGCTGGCCTGAGGAGACTTGCCTTATGAAACATGAAGTCATCGAGAAAAACGTTGGCCTGCTGGCCCTGTTGATGGTGTTCGCCGTCAGCATCGGCGGCCTGACCCAGATCGTCCCGCTGTTCTTCCAGGACGTCACCAACAAGCCGGTCGAAGGCATGAAGCCTTACACCGCGCTGCAGCTTGAAGGCCGCGACATCTACATCCGCGAAGGTTGCGTGGGCTGCCACTCGCAGATGATCCGCCCATTCCGCGCCGAGACCGAGCGCTACGGCCACTATTCGGTCGCGGGTGAAAGCGTGTGGGACCACCCGTTCCTGTGGGGCTCAAAACGCACCGGCCCGGACCTGGCCCGGGTCGGTGGGCGCTACTCCGACGACTGGCACCGCGCCCACCTGTACAACCCGCGCAACGTGGTACCGGAGTCGAAGATGCCGTCCTACCCATGGCTGGTCGGCCAGCAGGTCGACAACAGCCACACCGACACCAAGATGCGCACCCTGCGCACGCTGGGGGTGCCGTACACCGACCAGGACATTGCCGGTGCGCGTGATGCGGTCAAGGGCAAGACCGAGATGGACGCCCTGGTCGCCTACCTGCAGGTGCTCGGCACCGCGATCAAGAACAAGAGGTAAGAGCGATGGAAATGGATATCGGCATGATCCGTGGCGTGGGCACCCTGGTGGTGATGATTGCCTTCATCGGCCTGTCGCTGTGGGTGTTCAACCGCCGCCGCGACCATGATTTCGCCGAAGCGCGCCTGCTGCCCTTCGTCGACGACCGCCTGCCCCCTGCCGGGCAGGACACTGGCATGAGGAGTAATCCCCAATGACTACCTTCTGGAGTACGTACATCTGCGTACTGACCATCGGCAGCCTGATCGGCCTGACCTGGCTGCTGCTGTCGACCCGCAAGGGCCAGAGCAGCAACACCACCGACCAGACCATGGGGCACAGCTTCGACGGCATCGAGGAGTACGACAATCCGCTGCCCAAGTGGTGGTTCTGGCTGTTCGTCGGCACCCTGGTGTTCGCCGTGGGCTACCTGATTCTCTACCCGGGCCTGGGCAACTGGAAGGGCGTTCTGCCCGGCTACGAGAACGGTTGGACCGGCGTGAACGAATGGCAGAAAGAAATGGACAAGGCCGACGCCCGGTTCGGCCCGATCTTCGCCAAGTACGCCGCCATGCCGGTCGAGGAAGTGGCCAAGGACCCGCAGGCCTTGAAGATGGGCGGCCGTCTGTTCGCTTCCAACTGCTCGGTGTGCCACGGCTCGGATGCCAAAGGCGCCTATGGTTTTCCCAACCTGACCGACAACGACTGGCGCTGGGGTGGCGAGCCCGAAACCATCAAGGCGTCGATCATGAATGGACGCCACGGCGTGATGCCGGCCTGGGCTGAGGTGATCGGCGAACAGGGCGTGGCGGATGTAGCCGCCTACGTGCTGACGAACCTCGATGGCCGCAGCCTGCCCGAAGGGGCCAAGGCTGATGTGGCCAGGGGCAAGGAGATTTTCGCCGGCAACTGCGTGGCCTGCCACGGGCCCGAGGGCAATGGCACCCCGGCCATGGGCGCGCCAAACTTGAACCATCCGCAAGCGTTCATCTACGGTTCGAGCTTTGCCCAGCTGCAGCAGACCATTCGCTATGGCCGCCAAGGGCAGATGCCCGCCCAGGCGGAAATTCAGGGCAATGACAAGGTGCATCTGCTGGCCGCTTATGTGTACAGCCTTTCACAGGGTGGTATGACTGAAACCGTGACTGCCAAGTAACACCCCGGGGCCGCAAAGCGGCCCCGGCATTCCCCGCCCCGCCCCCGCCTTGCACCCCCTCCGAACAGAACTAAGCTTGTTGGCACAGTTGCCTTCGCTGTCGATCCAGCGCAGCAGACGCGGTGCATCGCCTGACACCGCCCGCAAAAAAAGCTTGACCGATCGATCAGAAAAAGGCGAAAAACGGTACACATTACAAATATTTATTTGTGTACAATCGCCCAGACCATACTGCCGTGGGACACCGGCAAAAGGGCCCGGACACGGGTCGGCGCAGGGCTCCTTGCGTTGCCATAACCCTGGCGGTTATCGATACTGGCGCCGATTTTTCAACCAACAAGAACACCAAAACCGTGGAACCTTAGAATGAGCACAGCAATCAGTCCGACTGCTTATAACTATAAGGTCGTCCGCCAGTTCGCCATCATGACGGTGGTCTGGGGGATCCTTGGCATGGGCCTGGGCGTTTTCATCGCCTCGCAGCTGGTGTGGCCGCAACTGAACCTGGACCTGCCCTGGACCAGCTTCGGCCGCCTGCGCCCCTTGCACACCAACCTGGTTATCTTCGCCTTCGGCGGCTGTGCGTTGTTCGGCACCAGCTACTACGTGGTGCAGCGAACCTGCCAGACCCGGCTGATCTCCGACAGCATGGCCGCCTTCACCTTCTGGGGTTGGCAGGCCGTCATCGTCGGCGCGCTGATCACTTTGCCGATGGGCTACACCACCACCAAGGAATACGCCGAGCTCGAGTGGCCACTGGCGATCCTGCTGGCCATCGTCTGGGTCACCTATGGGCTGGTGTTCTTCGGCACCATCGTCAAGCGCAAGACCAAGCACATCTACGTCGGCAACTGGTTCTATGGCGCCTTCATCGTGGTTACCGCGATGCTGCACATCGTCAACCACGTCTCGCTGCCGGTGAGCCTGTTCAAGTCGTACTCGGCCTACTCCGGCGCCACCGACGCCATGATCCAGTGGTGGTACGGCCATAACGCCGTGGGCTTCTTCCTCACCACCGGCTTTCTGGGGATGATGTACTACTTCGTGCCCAAGCAGGCCGAGCGGCCGATCTACTCGTATCGCCTGTCGATCGTCCACTTCTGGGCGCTGATCACCCTGTACATCTGGGCAGGCCCGCACCACCTGCACTACACCGCGCTGCCCGACTGGGCGCAATCGCTGGGCATGGTGATGTCGATCATCCTCCTGGCACCGAGCTGGGGCGGCATGATCAACGGCATGATGACCCTGTCCGGCGCCTGGCACAAACTGCGCACCGACCCGATCCTGCGCTTCCTCGTGGTATCCCTGGCGTTCTACGGCATGTCCACCTTCGAAGGCCCGATGATGGCCATCAAGACCGTGAACTCGCTGTCGCACTACACTGACTGGACCATCGGCCACGTACATGCCGGCGCGCTCGGCTGGGTGGCGATGATCTCGATCGGCGCCGTGTACCACATGATCCCGCGCCTGTATGGCCGTGAACAGATGCACAGCGTGGGCCTGATCAACGCGCACTTCTGGCTGGCGACCATCGGCACCGTGCTGTACATCGCCTCGATGTGGGTCAACGGCATCACCCAAGGCCTGATGTGGCGCGCCATCAACGATGACGGCACGCTGACCTACTCCTTCGTCGAAGCGTTGCAGGCCAGCCACCCGGGCTACATCGTCCGCGCACTGGGCGGTGCGTTCTTCGCCTCCGGCATGCTGCTGATGGCTTACAACGTGCTGCGTACCGTACGCGCCGCCAACCCGGCAGAAGCGGATGAAGCCGCCAAGATCGTCGTTGTGGGAGCCCACTGATGAAGCATGAAGCTGTCGAGAAGAACATCGGCCTGCTGGCCTTCTTCATGGTCATCGCCGTGAGCGTCGGTGGCCTCACCCAGATCGTCCCGCTGTTCTTCCAGGACGTCACCAACAAACCCGTCGAAGGCATGAAGCCGCGCACCGCGCTGGAAGTCGAAGGCCGCGACATCTACATCCGCGAAGGTTGCGTAGGCTGCCACTCGCAGATGATCCGCCCGTTCCGCGCCGAAACCGAGCGCTACGGCCACTACTCGGTGGCCGGTGAAAGCGTGTGGGACCACCCGTTCCTGTGGGGCTCCAAGCGCACTGGCCCGGACCTGGCCCGCGTCGGTGGCCGCTACTCCGATGACTGGCACCGCGCACACCTGTACAACCCGCGCAACGTAGTGCCGGAGTCGAAAATGCCGGCCTACCCGTGGCTGGTGGAGAACACGCTCGACGGCAAAGACACCGCGAAGAAGCTGGAAGTGCTGCGTACCCTTGGCACGCCGTACACCGATGCCGACATCGCCGGTGCCCGCGACGCGGTCAAGGGCAAGACCGAAATGGACGCACTGGTCGCGTACCTGCAGGGTCTTGGCACCATCATCAAAAGCAAACGGTGACGCTGATGGATATCGGGATGATTCGCGGCCTGGGCACCGTCGTGGTGATGGTGGCCTTCGTGGGCCTGGCGCTGTGGGTGTTCAACCCACGGCGCAAGCAGGAGTTCGACGAGGCGACCCAACTGCCGTTCGCCGATGACCCCGAGGCCAAAACGCACGTCGAGCAAGCGCAAGCAAAAGCTTCTGGGAGCAAACAACAATGACAACCTTCTGGAGTCTGTACGTCACCGTCCTGACCCTGGGCACCATCTTCGCGTTGACCTGGCTGCTGCTGTCGACCCGCAAGGGCCAGCGCGAAGAGGTCACCGACGAAACCGTCGGGCATGCCTTCGATGGCATCGAGGAATACGACAACCCGCTGCCCAAATGGTGGTTCTGGCTGTTCGTCGGCACCATCATCTTTGCCCTCGGCTACCTGGTGCTGTACCCGGGCCTGGGCAACTGGAAAGGCGTGCTGCCAGGGTATTCGTACCTGGATAACGACAAGCAGACCGAGTTCACCAACGGTCAGCCCGGCTGGACCGGCGTACACGAGTGGGAGAAGGAAATGGCCAAGGCCGATGCCCGCTTCGGGCCGATCTTCGCCAAGTACGCGGCCATGCCTATCGAGGAAGTGGCCAAGCAGCCGCAAGCACTGAAGATGGGTGCGCGGCTGTTCGCTTCCAACTGCTCGGTGTGCCACGGCTCCGACGCCAAGGGCGCCTATGGCTTCCCCAACCTCACCGACAACGACTGGCGTTGGGGTGGCGAGCCGGAGACCATCAAGGCCACCATCATGGGCGGCCGCCATGGCGTGATGCCGGCATGGGCGCAAGTGATTGGCGAACAAGGTGTGGCCGACGTTTCAGCCTTCGTGATCAGCAAGCTCGATGGCCGCAGCCTGCCCGAGGGGGCCAAGGCCGATGTCGAGAACGGGCAGAAGATCTTCGCCGCCAATTGCGTGGCGTGCCATGGCCCTGAAGGCAAGGGCACACCCGCCATGGGCGCGCCGAACCTGACCCACCCGCAGGCATTCATCTACGGTTCGAGCTTCGCTCAATTGCAACAGACCATCCGTTATGGCCGCCAGGGCCAGATGCCGGCGCAGGAGCAACTGCAAGGCAATGACAAAGTGCACCTGCTGGCGGCTTATGTGTACAGCCTGTCGCATCAAGGGCAGGAGCCTGAAAAGGCCGAGTGAGGCCTGCACTGGCGCTATCGCCGGCACGCCGGCTGCCACAGTCACCCCGTGAACTCCGGTTCGCTGGGGCCGCTGTGGGGGCCGGCTTTCCGGCGATAGCGCCGGTTGATTCAGCGCCGCATGACCTGGATCAATTGACACCCGCCTTAACACGATAAACACCACGAAACCAACGCGACTAAAGGTCGCAGATCGACCCCGGCGTGCCATCAGCGGCGTATCATGGGTCGCAGCGCTAGCAGAATGCGCGAGACTGCGGCCGGCACGCACTGGCCGCGGCATTTCTCCACTGCCGTGGGACTTGATGATGAGCAAGCACATTCCGGTACATGACGTCACCCCGCCTGCCAGCAAAGGGAAGGATTCCGTCGACCTCTACGCCTCTCGCGAGAAAATCTACACCCGCGCCTTCACCGGCCTGTTCCGCAGGTTGCGGATGGTCGGCGGGGCAGCGCTGTTCATTCTGTACTTCGGCACGGTGTGGCTGAACTGGGGCGGGCATCAGGCGGTATGGTGGAACCTGCCTGAGCGCAAGTTCTACATCTTCGGCACCACCATCTGGCCGCAAGACTTCATCCTGCTCTCGGGCATCCTGATAGTCGCCGCCTTTGGCCTGTTCTTCGTCACCGTGTACGCCGGCCGCGTGTGGTGCGGCTACACCTGCCCGCAAAGCGTGTGGACATGGATCTTCATGTGGTGCGAAAAGGTCACCGAAGGCGACCGCAACCAGCGTATGAAGCTCGACCGGGCCCCGATGAGTGCCAACAAGTTCGTGCGCAAATTCACCAAGCACAGCCTGTGGCTGCTGATCGGTTTCGTCACCGGCATGACCTTCGTCGGCTACTTCTCGCCGATTCGCGAACTGGTCATCGAGTTCTTCACCGGCCAGGCCGATGGCTGGGCCTACTTCTGGGTCGGCTTCTTCACCCTGGCCACCTACGGCAACGCCGGCTGGCTGCGCGAGCAGGTGTGCGTGTACATGTGCCCCTACGCCCGCTTCCAGAGCGTGATGTTCGACAAGGACACACTGATCGTCTCCTACGACCCGCGCCGCGGCGAAACCCGCGGCCCGCGCAAGAAGGACACGGACTACAAGGCCCAGGGCCTGGGCGACTGCATCGACTGCACCATGTGCGTACAGGTCTGCCCTACCGGCATCGACATCCGCGATGGGTTGCAGATCGAGTGCATCGGCTGCGCTGCCTGCATCGACGCGTGCGACAGCATCATGGACAAGATGAACTACCCCAAAGGCCTGATCAGCTATACCACCGAGCACAACCTGTCGGGGCAGAAAACCCACATGCTGCGCCCAAGGCTGATCGGCTACGCGCTGGTACTGCTGGTGATGATCGGCGCCTTGGCCACCGCCTTCGCCACCCGCTCGCTGGTGGGCTTCGACGTCAGCAAGGACCGCGTGCTGTACCGCGAGAACGCCCAGGGCCGGATCGAGAACGTGTACAGCCTCAAGGTCATGAACAAGGACCAGCGTGACCACGTCTACGTGCTGGACGCTGCCGGCCTGCCTGACCTGCGGCTCGAAGGCCAGCGGGAAATCCGCGTGGCCGCCGGTGATATCGTCAGCCTGCCGGTGCAGTTGTCGGTCGCCCCTGAAAAACTGCCTTCGACCACCAACGAAATCACCTTCACCCTCAAAAGCGCCGATGACAGCGCTGCCGAGGTCGAAGCCAAGAGCCGCTTCATCGGCCCACAGATCCGCTGAGAGAGAACGCGAACCATGCCTGCCGCCACCGCCACCAGCCCTTGGTACAAGCACCTCTGGCCCTGGATCATCATCGGCATCCTCACCACCTCGGTGTGCCTGAGCCTGACCATGGTCAGCATCGCCGTGAACAACCCGGACAACCTGGTCAACGACAACTACTACGAAGCCGGCAAAGGCATCAACCGCTCGCTGGACCGTGAATTGCTGGCGCACAACCTGGGTTTGCAGGCCAGCGTGCACCTGGACGAACTGACGGGCGAAGTGGACCTGCGCCTGACCGGTAGCAGCGACCCGAAGCGCCTGGAGCTGAACCTGATTTCCCCCACCCAGCCAGAGAAGGACCGCAAGGTGCTGCTGAGCCGGGTCGAGGCGGGGCGCTATGTGGGGCAGCTGGAGGACAAGGTCGACGGGCGCCGCTTCGTCGAACTGCTGGGTAGCGAAAACGGCCAGGTGTGGCGCTTGTTCGAGGAGGAAAAGGTGGCGCACGGTGTGACCTTGCAGCTGGGTGATGAAGCAATCCAGGGCGCTGAACACCTGTAGCCACGCGCCGGCCAGCCAAATATGCAAGGCAATGATGTGATGACCCAGCCCACCCCCTGCTACCACTGCGCCCTGCCCGTCCCCACTGGCAGCCGCTTCACCGCCATGGTCCTTGGCCAGCCCCGGCAGTTCTGCTGCCCCGGCTGCCAGGCGGTGGCCGAGGCCATCGTCGCCGGTGGCCTGGAACACTACTACCAGCACCGCAGCGAAAACAGCGCCAACCCCGAGGCCCTGCCCAAGCAGTTGCAGGACGAACTGGCCCTGTACGACCGTAGCGACGTGCAAAGAACCTTCGTCCACCACCAGGGCGAGCTGGCCGAAACCACCCTGCTGGTCGAAGGCATCAGCTGCGCCGCCTGCGGCTGGCTGATCGAAAAGCACCTGCGCAACCTGCCCGGGGTGGCCGACGCACGCCTTAACCTGTCCAACCACCGTTTGCTGCTCAGTTGGGAAGACCAACGCCTGCCGCTCTCGCGATTGCTGGCCGAGCTACGCCAGATCGGCTACGCCGCCCACCCCTACCAACCCGACCAGGCCGCCGAGCAACTGGCCCGGGAAAACCGGAGTGCCTTGCGCAGGCTGGGCGTGGCCGGGCTGCTGTGGTTCCAGGCCATGATGGCCACCATGGCCACCTGGCCGGAATTCAACATCGACCTGTCGCCCGAGCTGCACACCATCCTGCGCTGGGTGGCGCTGTTTCTTACCATCCCGATCGTGTTCTACAGCTGCGCGCCGTTCTTCAAAGGGGCTGCCCGCGACCTGCGCACCCGCCACCTGACCATGGACGTGTCGGTATCGCTGGCCATCGCCCTGGCCTTCGGTGCCGGCATCTGGACAGCCGTTACCGGCAGTGGCGAGCTGTATTTCGACACCGTGGGCATGTTCGCACTGTTCCTGCTCACCGGCCGCTACCTTGAACGCCGCGCCCGAGAGCGCACGGCGGCGGCCACTGCGCAACTGGTCAACCTGCTGCCGGCCTCCTGCCTGCGCCTGGACAGCCTTGGCCGCAGCGAGCGCATCCTGCTCAGCGAACTGCACTGCGGCGACACCGTGCAGGTGCTGCCCGGTGCGTTGATCCCGGCTGACGGGCGCATTGTCGAGGGCCGTTCCAGTGTCGACGAGTCGCTGTTGACCGGTGAGTACCTGCCGCAACCGCGGCGGGTCGGCGATCGGGTCACCGGCGGCACCCTGAACGTCGAAAGCCTGCTGAACGTGGAAATCGAAGCACTCGGCCAGGCGTCGCGACTGTCGGCCATCGTCCGCCTGCTGGAACGCGCGCAGACCGAAAAGCCACGCCTGGCGCAGATTGCCGACCGCGCCTCGCAGTGGTTTTTGCTGTTCACGCTGGTGGCCGCCATCGTCATCGGCCTGTGGTGGTGGCACCTGGACCCGACACGGGCGTTCTGGATTGTCCTGGCCATGCTGGTAGCCACCTGCCCCTGCGCGCTCTCGCTGGCCACCCCTACTGCACTGACCGCCGCCACCGGTACGCTGCACAAGCTCGGCCTGCTGGTCACCCGCGGTCACGTGCTCGAAGGCCTCAACCAGATCGACACGGTCATTTTCGACAAGACCGGCACGCTCACCGAGGGCCGCCTGACCCTGCGCAGCATTCGCCCGCTGGGCGCGGTGGCCGCCGACCGCTGCCTGGCGCTTGCCGCCGCCCTGGAAAACCGTTCCGAACACCCCATCGCCCGCGCCTTCGGCCGCAATGCCGAGCCCGCGGACGAGGTGCAAACGGTGCCCGGGCTGGGCCTGGAAGGGCTGGTCGGCGGGCAGCGCCTGCGCATCGGCCAGCCCACATTCGTTTGCGCCCTCAGCGGCGCGGAAATCCCGACCGTCCCGGAACCTCGCGGTCAATGGCTGCTGCTGGGCGACCGCCAAGGCCCGCTGGCCTGGTTCGGCCTGGACGATCGCCTGCGCGAGGACGCCCCTGCCCTGCTGGCGGCATGCAAGGCGCGTGGCTGGCGCACCCTGCTGCTGTCGGGCGACAGCTCGCCGATGGTCGCCGAGGTGGCCGCCCAGCTGGGTATCGACCAGGCCATTGGCGGCCTGCGCCCGGACGACAAGCTGGACCGGCTCAAGGCCCTGCAGACCGCCGGACGCAAGGTGCTGATGCTGGGTGACGGGGTCAACGATGTGCCGGTGCTGGCCGCCGCTGATATCAGCATTGCCATGGGCAGTGCCACCGACCTTGCCAAGACCAGTGCCGATGCCGTGCTGCTGAGCAACCGCCTGCAAGCGCTGGTACATGCCTTCGACCTGGCCCGCCGCACCCGCCGCAACATCCTTGAGAACCTGCTTTGGGCGACCCTGTATAATGGCCTCATGCTGCCGTTCGCCGCGCTCGGCTGGATCACCCCGGTATGGGCCGCCGTCGGCATGTCGGTCAGCTCGCTGATCGTGGTCCTCAATGCCCTGCGCCTGACCCGGCTGCCTGGCGTGGCGGCCAGGGCCAGCGCCCCACAACCTGCCATTGCCTGATCAGGAGCCGCCCATGCCAGCCCTCTATGTCATGATCCCGGCCGCCCTGCTGCTCGTTGGCGTCGCCGTGTACATCTTTTTCTGGGCGGTGGACAGCGGCCAGTACGACGACCTTGAAAGCCCTGCCCACAGCATCCTGTTCGACGACCAGGACCCCCGCCACCAGGCTGCCGTCACCCCCGAGCCCGCCGAGCCGCAAGACAAGGACCAACCACCCCGTGCCTGACCTGCTTCCCCTGCTTGGCTCCGCGCTGGTCCTCGGCCTGCTGGGCGGCGGCCACTGCCTGGGCATGTGCGGCGGCCTGATGGGCGCGCTGACGCTGGCCATCCCGCCGGAGCAACGCGGCCGGCGCCTGCGTCTGTTGCTGGCGTACAACGTCGGGCGTGTTCTCAGCTATGCCTGCGCCGGCCTGCTGCTGGGCCTGGCCGGCTGGGCCGTAGCCAGCAGCCCTGCTGCCCTGGCACTGCGGGTGGTGGCCGCGTTGCTGCTGATCGCCATGGGCTTGTACCTGGCCGGGTGGTGGAGCGGGCTGACACGCCTCGAAGCACTGGGCCGGGGGCTGTGGCGGCGTATCCAGCCCGTGGCTTCGCGCCTGTTGCCGGTCTCCAGCCTGCCCCGGGCCCTGCTGCTTGGCGCGCTGTGGGGCTGGCTGCCGTGCGGGCTGGTGTACAGCACCCTGCTGTGGGCAGCCAGCCAAGGCAACGCGGGGTACAGCGCGGCCCTGATGCTGGCATTCGGGCTGGGTACCTGGCCAGTGCTGCTGGCCACAGGGCTGGCGGCGGAGCGGGTCAACACCCTGTTACGGCGGCGCAGCGTACGCATGGCAGGCGGACTGCTGGTCATCCTGTTCGGCCTGTGGACCCTGCCGGGGCCGCACCAGCATTGGTTGATGGGGCACTGACCGGGCTGCTGCACAGCGGCCCCCATAGCGCTTGACACAAATCAACACAGATTCCTACAGACGGCCATAGACTCCGGGGCACTGCTGCTCATTCCGGGGACCGCCCACATGCTCGAAGATCTACGCTGGGATGCCGACCTGATCCGCCGCTACGATCTGGCCGGCCCGCGCTACACCTCCTACCCGACTGCGGTGCAACTGCACAGCGAAGTCGGCTCGTTCGACCTGCTCCACGCCCTGCGCGAAAGCCGCCGGGCCGTGCGCCCGCTGTCTGTATACGTGCATGTGCCGTTCTGCGCCAACATCTGCTACTACTGCGCCTGCAACAAGGTGATCACCAAGGACCGTGCCCGAGCCGCACCCTACCTGCAGCGCCTGGAACATGAAATCCAGCTGATCGCCTGCCACCTGGACCCTAAACAGCGTGTTGAACAACTGCACCTGGGTGGCGGCACGCCGACCTTCCTCAGCCATGTGGAACTGCGCCAGCTGATGGCCACCCTGCGCCAGCACTTCAACCTGCTGGACGATGATTCCGGCGACTACGGCATCGAACTGGACCCCCGCGAGGCCGACTGGTCGACCATGGGCCTGCTGCGCGAACTGGGCTTCAACCGGGTGAGCCTCGGCGTGCAGGACCTGGACCCTGCGGTGCAGCGCGCGATCAACCGCCTGCAGAGCCTGGAGCAGACCCGCACCCTGATCGAGGCGGCGCGTACCTTGCAGTTCCGCTCGGTCAGCCTGGACCTGATCTACGGCTTGCCCAAGCAGACCCCGGAGGGCTTCGCCCGTACCATCGAGGAAGTGATCCGCCTGCAGCCTGACCGCATCTCGGTCTTCAACTATGCCCACCTGCCTGAGCGCTTCATGCCGCAACGGCGTATCGACAGCAACGACCTGCCGGCCCCGGCTGCCAAGCTGGAGATGCTCCGGGCCACCATCGAGCAGCTCACCACCGCCGGCTATCGCTACATCGGCATGGACCACTTCGCCCTGCCCGACGACGAGTTGGCCGTTGCCCAGGAAGAAGGCACCCTGCAGCGCAACTTCCAGGGCTACACCACCCACGGCCACTGCGACCTGATCGGCCTGGGGGTTTCGGCAATCAGCCAGATCGGCGACCTGTACTGCCAGAACAGCAGCGACCTCATCACCTATCAGGACGCGCTCTCCGGCTCGCAGCTGGCCACCCAGCGCGGCTTGCTGTGCAATCACGATGACCGCGTGCGACGCGCAGTGATCCAGCAACTGATCTGCCACTTCGAACTCGACTTCGAGCCTATCGAAAGCGCCTTCACCATCGATTTTCGCGGCTATTTCAACGACCTTTGGCCAGCGCTGCTGAACATGCAACGGGACGGCCTGATCCGCCTCGATGAACAGGGCATCCGCATCCTGCCGGCCGGGCGCCTGCTGGCACGCTCGGTCTGCATGGTGTTCGACGCGTACCTGGTGATGCATGACCGTCAGCGTTTTTCGCGAGTGATCTAGCCAGGCGAACCCTCGACCGTGTGGACAAGCCCGCTTGCCAGGCACACTATGGGCAATGACGGACCCCCGGCATGATGCAGCTGGGGTTCGGCCAAGGCGCATCATCCTCGCGCACGCTGGCCTACACCCTATGCCGTAGGTTACCCTTACGACTTATGTGTGCTTTCCCACAAGGATCGATTCAAATGTCCGAGCCAGTCAAACTGCGCGCCCACGGCCAGGCCCATTGCAAGGATTGCAGCCTGGCACCCCTGTGCCTGCCTCTTTCGCTCAACCTGGAAGACATGGATGCACTGGATGAAATCGTCAAACGCGGGCGCCCGCTGAAAAAAGGCGAGTTTCTGTTCCGACAGGGTGACAATTTCGGCTCGGTTTACGCCGTACGTTCCGGCGCCCTCAAGACGTTCAGCCTGAGCGACAGCGGTGAGGAGCAGATCACCGGCTTCCATCTGCCCAGCGAACTGGTCGGGCTGTCCGGCATGGACACTGAAGCCTACCCGGTCTCGGCTCAGGCGCAGGAAACCACCTCGGTCTGTGAAATCCCGTTCGAGCGGCTCGATGAGCTGTCTGTGCAACTTCCCCAGCTGCGCCGCCAGCTGATGCGGGTGATGAGCCGTGAAATCCGCGACGACCAGCAGATGATGCTGTTGCTGTCGAAAAAGACCGCCGATGAGCGCATTGCCACCTTCCTGGTCAACCTGTCGGCACGCTTCCGCGCCCGCGGCTATTCGGCCAACCAGTTCCGCCTGAGCATGTCGCGCAACGAAATCGGCAATTACCTGGGCTTGGCCGTTGAAACCGTGTCGCGGGTGTTCACCCGCTTCCAGCAGAACGGCCTGCTGCGCGCCGAGGGCAA
This sequence comes from Pseudomonas putida, assembly GCF_026625125.1. Taxonomy (NCBI): domain Bacteria; kingdom Pseudomonadati; phylum Pseudomonadota; class Gammaproteobacteria; order Pseudomonadales; family Pseudomonadaceae; genus Pseudomonas; species Pseudomonas putida. Next base: position 4,094,152 of record NZ_CP113097.1, read on the forward strand.
GGAAGTGCACATTCTCGATCCGATCCAGTTGTGTGCGCTGGCCGGTGGTGCGATGGAGGCCTGAAAGGCTGCTTGAAAAAGGTATACTGGCGCATTCGTTTTTCAGGATACCTGCAACAATGCACAGCGAAGCCTTCGACCTCAAAGCCCTGATCCGCCCGGTAGTGGACTTCCCCAAGCCGGGTGTGATCTTCCGCGACATCACCCCGCTGTTCCAGTCGCCACGCGGGCTGCGCTATGTCGCCGACCAGTTCATCGAACGTTATGTAGAGGCGGAGTTCAGCCACATCGGCGCCATGGATGCCCGTGGCTTTCTGATCGGTTCGATCATCGCCCACCAGCTGAACAAGCCGCTGATCCTGTTCCGCAAGCAAGGCAAACTGCCGGCTGATGTGCTGTCGGAGGGTTACCAGACCGAGTATGGTGAGGCCTTCCTGGAGGTGCATGCCGACAGCCTGTGCGAAGGCGATTCGGTGCTGATCTTCGATGACCTGATCGCCACCGGTGGCACCCTGCTGGCCGCAGCCAACCTGGTGCGCCGCACCGGAGCCCAGGTGTTCGAGGCGGCGGCAATCATCGACCTGCCTGAGCTGGACGGTTCGCGCCGACTGCAGGCGGCGGGTGTGCCGACCTTCTGCCTGACCGAGTTTTCCCTGAGCGAGTACTGAGCGGCAAGCCGCAAGCCGCAAGCTACAAGCTACAAGCTACAAGCGAACGCGGATCTGCTTTTACTTGCAGCTTGCAGCTTGCAGCTTGCAGCTTGCAGCTCTCAAAGCCACAAGCCACAAGCGTACGCGGACCTGCTTTTACTTGCAGCTTGCAGCTTGAAGCTTGCAGCTCTCAAAGCGCAATGGGCTTACGCCCGGCAAAGGCATGCGCCAGGGTGCCGCCATCGACCAGCTCCAGCTCGCCGCCCAGCGGCACGCCATGGGCAATCCGCGAGGCCACCAGCCCCTTCTCGGCCAGCAACTGGGCGATGTAATGGGCGGTTGCCTCACCCTCCACGGTCGGGTTGGTGGCCAGGATCACCTCGGTGAAGCTGCCCTGCTCCTCGATCCGCGCCATCAACTGCGGCACGCCAATAGCATCAGGCCCCAGGCCATCGAGCGGCGACAGGTGCCCCTTGAGCACGAAGTAACGACCGCGATAACCGGTCTGCTCCACCGCATACACATCCATCGGCCCCTCCACCACGCACAGCTGGGTATCGTCGCGGCGCGGGTCAGCGCATTGCGGGCACAACTCCTGCTCGGTCAACGTGCGGCACTGGCGGCAATGGCCAACCCCTTCCATGGCCAGGGTAAGCGCCTGGGCCAGGCGCACACCCCCGCTGCGGTCGCGTTCCAGCAACTGCAGGGCCATGCGCTGGGCGGTTTTCTGGCCAACGCCCGGCAGCGTGCGCAGGGCGTCGATCAGTTGGCGGATGAGGGGGCTGAAGCTCATGGGAAAGGCCTGATAATTCTATGAGAGGCGGTTTATACCGGCGCAGGGTGACAGCGTCAAATCTCACACATCACAAGCGGCGCTCCATCTTGAGGCCGCCAGAATGATCGCACGGCCACACCCCTACGCCCCCTGTAAACATCACCACAAAAAAAGCCGCCTTGGAACCCCACGGCGGCTTTTGAACAGCAAACGCCTTAGAACGGCATCTTGAAGCCCGGCGGCAGCTGCATGCCAGCAGTCATGCCACCCATTTTTTCCTGGCTGCTCTGCTCGACCTTGCGTACGGCGTCATTCAGCGCAGCAGCAATCAGGTCTTCGAGCACTTCCTTGTCGTCTTCATCCGTCGACATCAGGCTTTGATCGATGCTGACGCGCTTGACGTCATGACGACCGGTCATCACCACGCTGACCAGGCCGCCACCCGATTGGCCCGTCACTTCGGCGTTGGCCAGCTCTTCCTGCATCTTGGCCATTTTTTCCTGCATCTGCTGGGCCTGCTTCATCAGGCCGGCCATGCCACCTTTCATCATGGGGGTATACCTCGATTGGGTCGTGTGATGCAGCCCGCCACAGGGCGGCCGCATGGTTATCCGTTACTGACCCTGACTGACCAGGGCCGCTACAGGTTCAATAGTATCCTGCCGCACGGTAGCACCGAACTGCTTGATCATCTGCTGGATCAACGGATCCTGCTCGATCGACGCCACCGCGTCCTGCTGGCGCTCGGCACGCTTGCGCGAGGCTGCCTGGGCCGGGGTTTCCTGCTCGGGCAGGATAAGCTCGATGCGCAGGTTCAGCGTGCGCCCCAGGTGCTGGTTGAGCGCGTCATTCAAGCGCCGTTGCTGGGTGGCGTTGAACAAGGCGCCTTGGCCTGGGTCAAGGTGCAGCAGCCAATCGTCACCGTCTGCAGCGATCAGCGTGCAGTTTGCGGCGATGTTGCCTGTCATACCGGACACAGGCAACTGTGGGAATAATTCCAGCCATTGCAGGGCCAGGCCGGTGGCGGGCTTGGCAGCCGGCAGCGGCTCGGGCGCAGCGATGGGGGCGTCTTCCTGGACGTGCTCGACCAGTTCGTCCAGATAGCTGAAGCCCACCGGGTCGCTTTCGCCCCCGTAATAATCCTCATCCATGGGCGGCTCGTCATCACGCTCCATGCCCACCGAGGCGTACTCCGACGGATCGAATGGCGGCGCATCATAGGCCGGCTGGGCAGCTTGCGGCTCGGCGACTGCAGGCCGGGGCGCGGCAGCCGGCGCAGGCGTGGGCTCAACGGCCAGCGGCTCAGGCTGTGCAGCAGGCTCCTCCCAGGGCAGGTCGATGACTTCCTCTTCCAGTGCCGGCTCGGGCTCGGGCTCGGGCTCTGCCAGCTCAGCCTTCGGCTCAGGTTGTGGTGGCGCCGCCGACAGCGCCTCGGCGACGACCGCAGGCTCGGCTTGCGGGGCCATCACCACAGCAGCGGGGGCTTGGGCAACGACAGACGCGCCGGGAAGCACCGCAGGCGCTGCCACCGGGGTTGCAGGATCAGCTGTGGCCTGGCTGATCCCCACCGGCTTTAGTACCGGTTTCGGCGCATCGTCGCTGTCGGCCGGGCGGAACGCCAGCATCCGCAGCAGGACCATTTCGAAACCGCCCCGCGGGTCGGGTGCCAAAGGCAGGTCGCGGCGACCGATCAGGCCCATCTGGTAATAGAACTGCACATCCTCGGCAGGCAACGCCGACGCCAGCGCCAGCACCCGCTCGCGATCACCCTGGCCGTTGTCCACCGCTTCGGGCAGCGCCTGGGCGATGGCGACACGGTGCAGCACATTGAGCATTTCGGCCAGCACGCCACTCCAGTCCGGCCCCTGCTCGGCGAGGTTGCGCACCGCCTCCAGCAGCGCCCGTGCATCCCCCTCCAGCAATGCCTGCAGCACACCATAGACCTGGCCGTGATCGAGGCTGCCGAGCATGGCCCGCACATCGGCGGCCAGCACCTTACCCTCGCCGAACGCGATAGCCTGGTCGGTGAGGCTCATGGCATCACGCATCGAACCATCGGCAGCACGGCCAAGCAACCACAGCGCATCGGGCTCGAACGGGACGTTCTCGGCCTCCAGCACATGACTCAGGTGTTCGACTACCCGCTCCGGGCTCATGTTCTTCAGCGAGAACTGCAAGCAGCGCGAAAGGATGGTGGCCGGCAGCTTTTGCGGGTCGGTGGTGGCGAGGATGAACTTGACGTAGGGTGGCGGCTCTTCCAGCGTCTTGAGCAAGGCGTTGAACGAGTGCGTGGACAGCATGTGCACTTCGTCGATCAGGTAGACCTTGAAGCGCCCGCGGCTGGGGGCATACTGCACGTTGTCGAGCAGTTCGCGGGTGTCCTCGACCTTGGTACGGCTGGCGGCGTCGATCTCGATCAGGTCGACGAAACGGCCTTCATCGATCTCCCGGCACACCGAGCAGGTGCCACAGGGCGTGGAGGTGATGCCGGTCTCGCAGTTGAGGCACTTGGCGATGATTCGCGCAATGGTGGTCTTGCCCACACCCCGCGTACCGGTGAACAGGTAGGCATGGTGCAGGCGCTGGTTGTCCAAGGCATTGATCAAGGCCTTGAGCACATGGGCCTGGCCGACCATTTCGCGGAACGAGCGCGGACGCCATTTACGTGCAAGAACCTGATAACTCATCGAAAAACCATCGCAGCCTGATCGAGCGGAAGATCGCTAATGCTAGCGGAGCGGGGCCGAAATTGCACCCTGCATGGTTCGTCTACGCTCAGTAACTGGCGCACGTTGTTCATGGAGGATGTGCTTTGCGAAGACTGCTGGCCCTGTTGTTGCTGTGGACCACTTGCAGCCTGGCCGATCCACCGGTGCTGCGCTTTTCCGTCGCCGAAAGCTGGAGCATGCCGCTGGTGCGCGTCGAGGGCCAGCAGCCGGTCGAAGGGCTGCTGTTCGACCTGATGCAAGGGATCGCTCGCGAAGTCGGCGCCCGCCCCGAATACCACGTACTGGCCCGCCTGCGCCTGCAGCAGGCGATGGATAATGGCGACATCGACGTGCGCTGCTATGTGAGCACGCAGTGGTTCAATGACCGGCCAGGGCATTTTGTCTGGAGCTTACCGTTGTTCCATCAGCGCGATGTACTGGTCGGGCAGCCAGGTGACAACGCCCCGATCCGGCCGGAACAACTGCCGCGGCAGGCCATTGGCACGGTATTGGGGTACACCTACACGACGCTGGAGCCTTTGTTCGAGCAGGGGCAGTTGCGCCGCGAGGACAGCCGAAGCCAGGCGTTGGCGCTGCAGAAGCTGCAAATAGGGCGTTATCGGCACGCGGTCAGCAATGAGCTGTCCTTGCAGTGGTTCAACCAGCGGCTGCCGGCCGAGCAGCGCCTGCAGGTGCTGGCGGTGCTAGATGAGCAGGCGCTGGGGTGCATGGTGAGGAACGACCCGGCAATACCGACGCAGGGAATACTCAGGGCTTTGGTACGCATGCAACAGTCTGGCGAGATCGCGCGGATCATGCAGCGTTACGGTGCCAAGGCGGCTTTTGATGAGGTTGCTGCACAACAACCTGGGAAATAACTGCCACGGCGTCGGAAAACTCCGTCAAAGCAGCCGCACAACCCGACGCCCGATACCCCGAAGCAAGTGGCCAGCGAAAAATACCATCATCCCCGTCAAGATCAGGCCGATGGCCAACCACTGGCCCGCGCCCAGCCTTTCACCGAAGAACATGCAGGAGGTGACCAGCCCTGATACCGGCACCAGCAACGACAAAGGGGCGACCTGGGTAGCCGGATACTTTTTCATCAGGTTGTTCCAGACCCGATAACCCAGAATGGTGGTGATCAGGCTCTGGAACAGCACGGAGAACAGCGCCTCCCACGCCAGGCCATGACCAAGGCCTTCGAATGCCTTCCAGCCTTGCGAGACGACTATGAAGGCGAAGATGAAAGGCAGCGAGAACAGGCTCGACCAGACGATGAACGCCGTCATCTCACCAGGGCGCTTGAGCTTGATCAGCAGATTGCAAAATGCCCAGGCAAGCGCGGCGAGCAGCACGAGAAATAGCCCTATCACCGTCGACGACTGGCTGCTCGACAACAGCATCATGCCCAGGCCACAGGCCGCGAGCGCCATTCCCCAGAAGTGTGCGGCAGTGATGCGCTCGCGCAGGAATACCGCACTCAGCAGGATGGTGAAAAATGCGCTGAACTGCAGAAAGACCGAGGCCATGCCGGGGCTAAGCCCCTGGTACATGGCAAAATTGACCATCCACCAGATCCCCACTGCGAACAGCACGCCATAGAGCGCCATGACCGCCATGGAAACGCCCGTCGGCCGCCTGATGAAGAACACCAACGGCAGCGCACAGAGGGTGAAACGCAGCAGTGTCATGACGGAGGGTTCGAGCGTGCTCAAGCCCAGTTCGATCACACCGTAGTTGCAACCCCACAGCACCGTTACCAGCACACCGATGGTCAAATCCCGTTTGCACATTCCCATGCCTGCTCTCCTATTTCAGCAGGCATGACCTTATTTTTTACAAAGGTGGATAGATGTAGGGGCTTTCTTCATGGGGCGTACGAACGCTGAAAAACTAGCGCCGCCGCTCAACCGCCATCGCCACCGCATCCGCCTGCCCCCAGGCAATCTGCATCGCGCGCAATCCATGCTCCAGCTGCTGCCGCGTCTCTTCATCCTCGATCCTCTCCAGCGCGCGCCGGCTGTCGCTGTAGGCGAACATCAGGTAATGGGTGACATTCATCATCACGAATTCAATCGGCACGATGCCGTCGCTAATGGCGCGGGAGAGGGATTTGCCGGGAGGAAGTTCGAAGGTGTGTGGTGGATCAGGGACAAGTTTTTTCATGAAAGCACCGTACCGGATTGAGGGCACCCATTCGCTTCCACACTTTAGGGTGACAGTTGTACGCGGGGTGGAAGACCAGGGGTACGGTGAACCCGGCAGGCCCGAAGGCCTCCCGCGAACAACTGTCATAACGACAAAAACCGAACCCCAGGCTTCCACACCCGATCGCTGAACTGACAGCGACCGCAAAAGACTATAGGGCGAGGTTTCCAGGGACAATCAGACGGGCGTCGACAGGTTGCGTAGGATATTTCCACGCCAGTGGAATAGCAGTAGGCCCTTTCTTAAATACCCGTGGGATCCAGCCAACCAAGCAACGCGAGACCAATGGAATACGGCTTTTAGCTTCTTGGACTACAACGGCGAACGAGGCGAACGATTTCCAAACGACGACAAACTCCACCTCGAAAATCGCCAGCTGGCAGCGGAGGCACGAAAGTTCGCAGCCGAAGCATGCAAGCTCAGCAAAGAGACACTCTGCGACCCCTCAAAGATCGGAACCGCTTTTAGGGTGGCGGTCGCAGGCATCCTGAGCTTCCTGATAAAGCTCTGAGTTTTTACATGAGGAACGACGATGTCCCGGATGAACGAAGAAAGCGCGATCAGGTTTCAACGCGAACTGGAAGCGCTCGACGAAGACCTGCGCAAAGCAAGGATGAGTTCACCCTGGCGGGTCCTGATACCGTTTACCTTGGGCATGGGCTAGGGCTGGCTGGACTTGTGGCGGTTATTCTGGTGATGAAAAGGCTAAAGCGCCATGAACTGGCAAAATAGTGAACATCTGAAAGGGGGGCAGTGCGAGGGGTTCTTGAGAGAGGCTGGCGTAAATGGAGGCGGCCCCACCAGCCACACCCCGGCACTCGATGTTCCCGCTATGGCTGCTCCCTTCCGGGCCTGACCAGGTTAACGGGTAATCAATGCGGGGGGACCGATGGGGCCACCACTACGCGGCTCGCCAAGTAGCGAGCCGCGCCATTGTACCGGTCTGGGGCGAAGTTACAACCTTTAACCGGAGAAAAAGTCATCATTTCTCAATGACTTGTCCAGATCGAGGGGCCTGGCCTGGCCTCATCGCCGGCAAGCCGGCTTCCACAGGGGCTGCGCCGAGCCTGGGGGCGATGAGGCCTGGACGATCAGATGGCAATGCCCTGCTCGCCCAGAAACACGACGAACGCATCCTCATCCAGTACCTTGACCCCGAGTTCACTGGCCTTGGCCAATTTGGAGCCCGCGCCTGGGCCAGCGACCACGCAGTGTGTCTTGCCCGACACCGAGCCGGCCACCTTGGCACCCAGGCTTTCCAGCTTCTCCTTGGCGATATCGCGGCTCATACGCTCCAGCGTGCCGGTCAGCACCCAGGTCTGGCCAGCCAGGGGCAAGCCCTCGGCGACCTTCTTCTGGCTGGTCCAGTGCATGCCGAACGCCAGCAACTGGGCTTCGATGTCTCTGGCCAGCTTTTGGTTGGCCTCCTCCTTGAAGAATTCGCGCACGGCTTCGGCCTGTTTCGCCGCCAGTGCCTGGCGCAGGTCGATGCCATCGGCGGCGATGATCTTTTCCAGGCTGTCCAGCTTGGCTACCAGCTTCTGCGCGCCGGTTGGCCCGACCGAAGGGATGTTGAGCTTGGCGATCATCCCGGCCAGGGTGGTGCTCGCAGCGAACTCTGCCGCCAACTCGCCTTCGTCCTGCAACTGCATGCCGCAAGCGAGCAACTGCTCGATGACCTTGCAGTTGTGTTCGTCTTCAAAGAAGTTGTGGATCTCGTAGGCCACTTCCAGACCAATGTCCGGCAGGTACGTCAGCACCTGCGGCAACGCCTGCTGCACCCGTGCCAGGCTGCCCAGCGAGCGGGCCAGCACCTTGGCGGTCTCCTCGCCCACGTCCGGGATGCCCAGGGCATAGATGAAGCGCGCCAGGCTCGGGCGCTTGCTGGCCTCGATGGCATCCAGCAGTTTCTTGCTGGAGACTTCGGCAAACCCCTCCAGGCCGACGATCTGCTCGAACTGCAGTTTGTACAGGTCCGCCGGCGAACCGATCAGGCCTTCGTCCACCAACTGCTCGACGCTCTTCTCGCCCAGGCCGTCGATATCCATGGCGCGCCGCGAAACATAGTGAATGATCGCCTGCTTGAGCTGGGCGCCACAGGCCAGACGGCCGACACAACGGTACACCGCGCCTTCGCTGGTGGTTTCCTTGCCTTTGCTGCGCTTGACCAGCTGGGTGCGCTCGACCTGGGAACCGCACACCGGGCACGCGCTTGGCACCTGCACCGGGCGGGCGTCCTCAGGACGGCGGTCAAGCACCACCTGCATGACTTGCGGGATCACGTCACCCGCACGGCGAATAATCACCGTATCGCCGATGCGCAGGCCCAGGCGGGCAATCTCATCCATGTTGTGCAAGGTGGCGTTGGACACGGTCACGCCAGCCACCTTGACCGGCCTGAGGCGTGCGACCGGCGTGACCGCCCCCGTACGCCCGACCTGGAATTCGACATCCAGTACCTCGGTGAGCTCTTCCATGGCCGGGAACTTGTGGGCGATGGCCCAACGCGGCTCGCGGGCGCGAAAACCCAGCTCGCGCTGGGAGGCCAGGCTGTTGACCTTGAACACCACCCCATCGATTTCGTACGGCAGGCTGTTGCGCCGCTCGCCGATGTCGCGGTAGTAAGCCAGGCACTCCTCGATACCGGCCGCATGCCTGAGCTCACGACTGATCGGCAGGCCCCATGCTTTGAGCTGTTCGAGGATACCAATATGGCTCTCGCCAATGCTTGCCGATACCTGACCAACGCCATAGCAGCAGAACTCCAGCGGGCGGCTGGCGGTGATTTTCGAGTCCAACTGGCGCAGGCTGCCGGCAGCGGCGTTGCGCGGGTTGGCAAAGGTCTTGCCACCGGCCTCGGCCTGGGCCGCGTTGAGGCGGTCGAAACCCGCCTTGCTCATGAACACTTCACCACGCACTTCGAGCACCGCTGGCCAGCCTTCGCCCTGCAGCTTGAGCGGGATATTGCGCACGGTACGCACATTGGCGCTGATGTCTTCGCCGGTGGTGCCGTCACCCCGGGTCGCACCCTGCACCAGCTGGCCATCGCGGTAGAGCAGGCTGACCGCCAGGCCGTCGAGCTTGGGCTCGCAGCTGTAATCGACCGCGCCCGGCTGGTCGAGGCCCTCCACCACACGGCGGCCGAATTCACGCAGGTCGGCTTCCTCGAAGGCGTTGCCCAAGCTGAGCATCGGCACTTCGTGGCGCACCTGGCTGAACGCGGCCAGGGCGGTACCGCCGACGCGTTGAGTGGGCGAGTCGGGGGTGACCAGGTGCGGGTGTTCGGCTTCGAGCGCCTTGAGTTCGTTGAACAAGCGGTCGTATTCGGCGTCCGGTACGCTGGGCTCGTCGAGTACGTAGTAGCGGTAGTTGTGCTGGTCGAGCTCGGCGCGCAGCGCGTGGATTCGGGATTCGGCGTTCATTCTTCAGGTTCTCTTGCGAAGCACAAGAGCAGCCCTTGGCTCAATGCCAGTCAGGCAAGCGGTTTGGGGCCGCTCTGCGGCCCATCGCCGGCAAGCCAGCTCCCACAGAGATGGCGCAGCGCCAGAGGCCTGCGCTGCGGCTGTGGGGCTGGCTTGGCGGCGATGGGCTGCAGAGCAGCCCTGCTCGCACTCACTGATTGGCATCAGCCCTAGGCTGCTCTTGCGCTTGAAACGAAGCGAGCAAGACCAGGGCATGGTCCGCTCGCTCGATGACATCAGCGTTTCTGGGTCAGCGCGCGGCGCTCGAACTCGACGATGCGCTGGCGGTAATGCTCGATGGTCTGGGCGGTCAGCACGCTGCGCTGGTCATCCTTGAGCTCACCATTGAGCTCGTGGGCCAGCTTGCGCGCTGCGGCGACCATCACATCGAAGGCCTGCTTCGGATGGCGCGGGCCTGGCAGCCCGAGGAAGAAGCTGACCGCGCGCGTGCTGAAGTGATCGATGTCGTCCAGGTCAAAGATGCCGGGCTTGACAGCATTGGCCATGGAGAACAGGACTTCGCCGTGACCGGCCATGCTTTCATGACGATGGAAGATGTCCATCTCGCCGAAGCGCAAGCCACTTTCAAGAATGTTCTGCAGCAGCGCCGGGCCCTTGAAGCCACCTTCATCACGCGAGATGACGCTGATCACCAGCACCTCTTCGACCGGTGGCAGCTCCTTGGCAGCACTGCCCGCAGCAGCAAAACCACCGTTGCGGTTGTTGTCGGCAGCGAAATCGTCGTCGGCATCGGCGAACAGGTCGGGCTCGCGCGGCTCGGCCACCAGGTCCAGGTCGCCCTGCGGCTGCACTTCAGCGGCACGCTTGCCACGCTTGCTGGCCTTGGCCGGTTTCTGCTCGCGCTCGCGCTCACGCGCCGGCGCACTGAGCGACGGCAGGTCGCTTTCGTCCAGCTCCGGCTCCTTCTGGGTATCGAGCACGCGCGACGGGCCCAGCACCTCAGCGCTGCCTTCCTCGTCCGGGAGGTTGGAATAGCTGCGATCCAGACGGAATTTCAACTTGCCTTTTCCGCCGCGCATGCGGCGCCAGCCGTCGAAAAGAATACCGGCGATGACAATGATGCCGATGAGGATCAGCCACTCGCGCAGACCGATTTCCATGTAATCCCGTGCCTCTATAAAAATATGCTTGAAAACAAAGGCTTCAAAGCCCTTTAACACGTGGCGCCAACTCTATGTTCTGACAGGCGTTTTACCCACGCATAAAACGAGTGACATTAAGCTAGCACGACCAAAGACAACTTTACACCGTCTGTCGCACATGGCGGGGGCATTTACCTGCACATTCCGCCTTCTCTTGGCTCATCAGGCGTCGACCATGGCCAGTGCCTCCTCCACATCCACTGCAACGAGACGTGAACACCCAGGCTCGTGCATGGTCACCCCCATCAATTGATCCGCCATCTCCATGGCAATCTTGTTGTGCGTGATGTAGATGAACTGCACGCTTTCACTCATCTCCTTGACCAACCGGGCATACCGGCCGACGTTGGCATCGTCCAGCGGCGCATCGACCTCGTCGAGCATGCAGAACGGTGCGGGGTTCAGCTTGAAAATGGCAAACACCAGCGCCAATGCGGTCAGTGCCTTCTCGCCGCCGGACAGCAGATGAATGGTGCTGTTCTTCTTGCCAGGCGGGCGCGCCATGATCGTCACCCCTGTATCGAGTAAATCTTCGCCCGTCAGTTCCAGATAAGCGCTGCCACCACCGAAAACTTTTGGGAAAAGTGCCTGTAATCCGGCATTTATCTGATCAAAGGTATCCTTGAAGCGGGTGCGGGTTTCCTTGTCGATCTTGCGAATGACGTTTTCCAGCGTCTCCAGCGCCTCGACCAGATCGGCGTCCTGGGCATCCAGGTAGCGCTTGCGCTCGGATTGCTGTTCGTACTCCTCGATCGCAGCCAGGTTGATCGCGCCCAGGCGCTGAATACGGGCGTCGATCTGCTCCAGCTCCTGCTCGGTGCCCTGTTCGCTGGCCTCGGCCTCGACAGTGGCAAGCACACCCTGCAGGTCGTAGCCGTCGGCCAACAATTGCTCCTGCAAGGTCTTGCGCCGTACATCCAGCCCCTGGCACTCCAGGCGCAGCTGCTCGAGCTGGCCGCGTAGCAACTGCGCCTGCTGCTCGGCCTGGGTGCGGCGCTTTTCGGCGTCGCGCAGGGCGCGGTCGGCGTCGTCCATGTGCAGGCGCGCCTGGCGCATTTCTTCGTCGACGCTCATGCGCCGCTCAAGCAGTTCTTCCAGCTTCAGGCGCAGCTCTTCCAGCGGCGCCTCGCCCTCTTCCAGGTTCAGGCTCAACTGCTCCTGCCGCTCGCTCAGGCGGGCCGCCTGTAGCTCCAGGCGCTCCAGTGCCTGGCGGGTCGAGTCGTGCTGGGCGCGCAGCGAACCCAGGCGCACAGCCAACTGGTGGGCATGATCCTTGTGCTGGCGAGCCTCCTGGCGGACCCGGTCAAGGCCCTCGCGCAAGGTATCGCGGCGGGCCATCAACTGTTCGCGTTGCTCGGTGTCCTGGGCCATCAGGTCCAGGGCCTCCTGCAGCACCAGGCGGGCTTCGCCCAGTTGCTCCTGCTCCAGGGCGCGCTGCTCCTGAAGTTCGCTCAATTCTTCCTGCAGACGGCGCCGACGCAGCTCGACCTGTTCGGCACGGGCCCGGCCTGCCGAAAGGCTGGCCTTGAACTCGCCATGCTGGCGGCTTTCTTCCTGGGTGCGCCGGCGTAGCTGCTCGCGCTGCTCTTCCAGGCCCAGTTGCTGCTCACGCAAGGCTTGCAGCTGCTGCTCCGTGTGCTCCAGCGTAGCTTCCAGCTCCAGCTGTTCCTGGCCGAGGCGCTCGATTTCCTGCGCCCGCGCCAGCACCCCACCCTGGGCTTCGCTGCCGCGGCTGACGCGCAGAAAATGCCGCCCAACCCAAAAGCCGTCGCGGCTGACCAGGCTCTGGCCTTCGTCAAGGCCGGCGCGCTCAGCGAGGGCTTGAGCCAGGTCTTCGACTGGCCGCACCTGGGCCAGCCAAGGGGCCAGGTCGGTGTGCCCCTCGACCTTGTCGAGCAAGCTGCCGGGCCGGCGCGCACCTTCCTGCCCCGCCACCAACAGACGCAACTCGCCTTGCTCCAGCCCGGCAAAATCCAAGCCGTTGAAGCCGTCCACCAGCACCGCTTGCAGGTCAGCGCCCAATACGGTTTCCACCGCCAGCTCCCAACCCGGCTCCACACGCAGCCCTTGCGCCAGGCGTGGCCGCTGCTCCAGCCCTTGCTCGCGCAACCAGTCGGCAGCCCCTGCACCGGGTTCGAGCGCAGCCTGTTGCAACGCCTCCAGGGATGCCAGGCGGCCGCCCAGACGCTGCAAGTCGCCTTGCTGTTGCTGCTGAGCCTGGGTCGCCTGATGCAATTGCGCGCGCAGGCCCTCCAGGCGCTCGACCACCTGTTCTTCGGACAACTGCAGCTCTTCAAGCAGCATCTCGCTGGCAGCCAACTGCTCGGACAGCTCCAGCATGGCGCTTTCCTGCGGGTCAGCGCCCAACTGGTCGCGTTCCTCACCCAACTTGCGCTGGCGCTCGGCCAAGCGCTCCAGGCTGGCTTCAAGTTGCTGTAGGCGCGACTGCTGCACTTCGGCCTGGCGCCGCGGCTCGGCAGAGCGGGTGTTGAAGCTGTCCCACTGCTCCTGCCAGCCGTGCATGCCCAGCTCGGCCTCTTCGAGGGTGGCGGCAGCCTCTTCGGCTGCGGCCAGGGTCATTTCCTGCTCCGGTTCGAGCATCGCCAGCTCTTCACCGAGGGTCGCCAGCAGGGTGCGGTCATGCCCAAGGTGTGACTCGGTTTCCTGGCGCGTGCGCTCGGCTTCCTTCAGGTCATCCTGCAATTGGCGCAGGCGCTGCTGCCCATGCTGAATGCTCTGCTCGACCCGGGCGATGTCGCCGGCCACCGAATAGAAGCGGCCCTGCACCTGGTTGAAGCGCTCGGACAGCTCATGATGGCCGTCACGCAGCCGCTCGATGCTCGCATCGGCGTTGCGCTGTTCGGCCACCAGCGCCTCATGGGCCACATCCTGATCGCCGATCACCGACTCGCGCTGGCGTACACGCTCATCCAGATCACGCCAGCGAAGCGCCGCCAGACGTGCTTTGAGCTGACGTTCCTGCGCCTTGTACTCACGGTATTTCTCAGCGGCCTGCGCCTGGCGGTGCAGGCGTTCGAGCTGGCGCTCAAGCTCATCGCGCAGGTCGGTCAGGCGCGCCAGGTTCTCCTGGGTGCGGCGGATGCGGCTCTCGGTCTCGCGGCGGCGCTCCTTGTACTTGGAGATGCCCGCCGCCTCCTCGATGAAGTTGCGCAGCTCCTCGGGCTTGGCCTCGATCAGCTTGGAGATCATGCCCTGTTCGATGATCGAGTAGCTGCGCGGGCCCAGGCCAGTGCCGAGGAAGATGTCGGTGATGTCGCGGCGGCGGCATTTGGTGCCGTTCAGGTAATAGGTGTTCTGCCCGTCACGGGTGACCTTGCGGCGGATGGAGATTTCCGCGTAGGCGGCATATTCGCCCAGCAGCGTGGTCTCGCTGTTGTCGAAGACCAGCTCGATGCTGGCCTGGCTGACCGGCTTGCGGCTGGTGGAGCCGTTGAAGATGACATCGGTCATCGACTCACCGCGCAGGTTCTTCGCCGAGCTTTCGCCCATCACCCAGCGCACCGCATCGATGATGTTGGACTTGCCGCAGCCATTGGGGCCGACCACGGCGGCCATGTTGCTGGGGAAGTTGACGGTGGTCGGGTCAACGAACGACTTGAACCCAGCCAGGCGAATGCACTTCAGGCGCATCGGTCAGCCTCGGGCCAGCGCCGCCAGCACCAGCTCGCAACTGCGCTGGCAATAGGCGGTGAGTACCTCGCGGATGCGCGGCAGTTCACGGGCCACCACGGCGTCTAGCAGGTGGGCGAACAGGTCTAGGTAATCGAGCATGTTGGCTTGGCGCTGATCGAGGGCCAGGTAATAGGCTCGGCTCATGGCCGGCTGCAGGTTTTCGACGGTTTCCTGCAGGTAAGGATTGTCGGCGAACGGATAGGCGGCGCGCATTACAGCAAAACTGTCGGCGACGAAGGCCTTGATGTCACCCCGTTCGCGGGCCTGCTGCAGGCGTTGCTGGATGTCCAGAAACGGGCGCAGGTCCGCATCGAGGCGCCATTTCTGGGCAACGGCATTACCCAGCAGGATGTAGAACTCGCCCATGAGGGCACACAGGCTGCGCACACTGCGTTCGTCGAGCCGGGTCACATGAGCGCCGCGGCGCGGCAGGATCGCAACCAGATGGCGACGTTCGAGGATCAACAACGCTTCACGCACCGAGCCGCGGCTGACATTCAGCGCCTGGGTGACCTTCTGCTCCTGGATGCGCTCACCCGGCGCGAGCTCGCCGCGAATGATGCGTTCGGCCAGGTAGTCGGCGATCTGCTCGGAGAGGCTGTCCGGCGCCTT
This sequence comes from Pseudomonas putida, assembly GCF_026625125.1. NCBI lineage: Bacteria > Pseudomonadati > Pseudomonadota > Gammaproteobacteria > Pseudomonadales > Pseudomonadaceae > Pseudomonas > Pseudomonas putida. Next base: position 4,109,425 of record NZ_CP113097.1, read on the forward strand.
GAACGTCATGGTTTTCCTTCGAAATCATTGAACTGGGCACAAGTGGGCGATTGTAGCGCACTTGGCCAGCCGTCGCGCAGAGGGGCTACAGCCTTTATTTGTGCTGCCAGGCAACGGTCAAGGCGGCCCGATCTATGCTTTATATATGGGCAGGCTGGGCGGCCAGACCTTCGTGCGGAGAATTTCTTGACCCTTAAGTCAGAAAATTATTGACCAGCGTGTCAGCTCTGCTTATTGTCCGCTCAACAACAATAAAACCATTGCGAGGCCATCCCCGTGATCCAGTTTCTCGTCAACCAGGAGCTGCGCAGCGAGCACGCCCTGGACCCGAACATGACGGTGCTGCAGTACCTGCGTGAGCACCTGGGCAAACCCGGCACCAAAGAAGGCTGCGCCAGCGGCGACTGTGGCGCCTGCACCGTGGTGGTCGGCGAGCTGACCCAGGATGATCAAGGCCAGGACAGCCTGCGCTACCGCAGCCTCAACTCCTGCCTGACCTTCGTTTCGTCGCTGCATGGCAAGCAGCTGATCAGCGTCGAGGGCCTCAAGCACCAGGGCGAACTGCACAGCGTGCAACAAGCCATGGCCGACTGCCATGGTTCGCAATGCGGCTTCTGTACCCCAGGCTTCGTCATGTCGTTGTTCGCCCTGCAGAAGAACAGCCAGGGCCACGACCTGCATCAGGCCCAGGAAGCGCTGGCGGGCAACCTGTGCCGCTGCACTGGCTACCGGCCGATTCTCGATGCCGCCGAACAGAGCTGCCGCCAGCCGTGCCGCGATCAGTTCGACGCGCAGAAAGCCCAGACCATCAGCCGCCTCAAAGCCATCGAGCCGACCCAGACCGGCGAGCTCAACAGCGGCGACAAACGCTGCCTGGTGCCGCTGACCGTAGCCGACCTGGCCGACCTCTACAGCTCGCACCCCGAAGCGCGGTTGCTGGCCGGTGGCACCGACCTGGCGCTGGAGGTCACCCAATTCCACAAGACCTTGCCGGTGATGATCTACGTCGGCCACGTGGCCGAACTCAAACGCATCGACAAGACCGCCAGCCACCTGGAAATCGGCGCTGCCACACCACTGACCGATTGCTATGGCGCGCTCAACGAGGAATACCCCGATTTCGGCGACTTGCTGCACCGCTTTGCATCGCTGCAGATCCGCAACCAGGGCACCCTGGGCGGCAACATCGGCAACGCCTCACCGATCGGCGACTCACCGCCCTTGCTGATCGCCCTCGATGCGCAGATCGTGCTGCGCCAGGGCGAGCGCCAGCGCACGATGCCGCTGGAGGACTACTTCATCGACTACCGCATCACTGCCCGCCAGGACAGCGAATTCATCGAGAAGATCATCGTACCGCGCGCCAGCAATGACTGGGCCTTCCGCGCCTATAAAGTCTCCAAGCGCCTGGATGACGACATCTCGGCTGTGTGTGGCGCCTTCAACCTGAGCATCGAAGACGGCGTGGTCAGCGGAGTACGCATCGCCTTCGGTGGCATGGCCGCGATCCCCAAACGTGCCCGCGCCTGTGAAGCCGCGCTGCGCGGCAAGCCGTGGAACCAGGCGAGCCTGGAGCGCGCCTGCCAGGCCCTGGCCGAGGACTTCACCCCGCTCAGCGACTTCCGCGCCAGCAAGGAATACCGCCTGCTGACCGCGCAGAACCTGCTGCGCAAGTACTTCATCGAACAGCAAACGCCGCACATCGAAACCCGGGTGACCGACTATGTCTAACCATCACGCCGTCAAGAGCCAGGCCGAGATGGCCGAACTGTTCAGCCAGGACCTGACCACCGGGGTCGGCCGCAGCGTCAAGCACGACAGCGCCGACAAGCATGTGGCAGGCGAAGCGGTGTATATCGACGACCGCCTGGAATTCCCCAACCAGTTGCACGTCTATGCGCGCACCGCCGACCGTGCCCACGCCCGCATCCTGCGCATCGACACCACGCCGTGCTATGCCTTCGAAGGGGTGCGCATCGCCATCACCCATGAAGACATCCCAGGCCTCAAGGACATTGGCCCGGTGGTTGCCGGTGACCCGCTGCTGGCCATCGACAAGGTCGAGTTCTTCGGCCAGCCGGTGCTCGCCGTGGCCGCGCGCGACCTGGACACCGCGCGCCGTGCCGCCATGGCGGCGATCATCGAATACGAAGACCTGGAGCCGGTACTGGACGTGGTCGAGGCGCTGCGCAAGAAGCACTTCGTACTCGACAGCCACACTCACCAGCGCGGTGATTCGGCCACTGCCCTGGCCAGCGCCCCGCACCGCCTGCAGGGCACTTTGCATATCGGTGGCCAGGAGCATTTCTACCTGGAGACGCAGATTTCTTCGGTGATGCCCACCGAAGACGGCGGCATGATCGTCTTCTGCTCCACGCAAAACCCTACCGAAGTGCAGAAGCTCGTCGCCGAAGTGCTGGACGTGCCGATGAACAAGGTGGTGCTCGACATGCGCCGCATGGGCGGCGGTTTCGGCGGCAAGGAAACCCAGGCCGCCAGCCCGGCCTGCCTGTGCGCCGTGATCGCACGCCTGACCGGCCAGCCGACCAAGATGCGCCTGCCGCGCGTCGAAGACATGATGATGACCGGCAAACGCCACCCCTTCTATGTCGAGTACGACGTCGGCTTCGATGACGAAGGGCGCCTGCAGGGCATCGACATGGACCTGGCCGGTAACTGCGGCTACTCGCCCGACCTTTCCGGTTCGATCGTCGACCGTGCCATGTTCCATTCCGACAACGCCTACTACCTGGGCGATGCCACCGTGCACGGCCACCGCTGCAAGACCAACACCGCCTCCAACACCGCCTACCGCGGCTTCGGCGGCCCACAGGGCATGGTTGCCATCGAGCAGGTGATGGACCACATCGCCCGCCATCTGGGGCGCGACCCGCTGGCCGTGCGCAAGGCCAACTACTACGGCAAGACCGAGCGCAACGTCACCCACTATTACCAGACCGTCGAGCACAACATGCTCGAGGAGATGACCGCCGAGCTGGAAGCCAGCAGCGACTACGCAGAACGCCGCGAATCGATCCGCCGGTTCAACGCCAACAGCCCGGTCCTCAAGAAGGGCCTGGCGCTGACCCCGGTCAAGTTCGGCATCTCGTTCACCGCCACCTTCCTCAACCAGGCCGGTGCGCTGATTCACATCTACACCGATGGCAGCATCCACCTGAACCACGGCGGCACCGAGATGGGCCAGGGCCTGAACACCAAGGTGGCCCAAGTCGTGGCGCAGATTTTCCAGGTTGATTTCAGCCGCATCCAGATTACCGCCACCAATACCGACAAGGTGCCCAACACCTCGCCGACCGCAGCCTCCAGCGGCGCCGACCTGAACGGCAAAGCGGCGCAGAATGCGGCCGAGATTCTCAAAAAGCGCCTGACCGAGTTTGCCGCGCGGCATTATCAGGTCACCGAGGAAGATGTCGAGTTCCGTAACGGCCATGTGCGCGTGCGCGACCAGATCGTCAGCTTCGAACAACTGGTGCAGCAGGCGTACTTCGCCCAGGTCTCCCTGTCGAGTACCGGCTTCTACCGCACGCCCAAGATCTTCTACGACCGCAGCCAGGCACGCGGCCGGCCGTTCTACTACTTCGCCTTCGGCGCCGCCTGCGTGGAAGTGATCGTCGACACCCTGACCGGCGAGTACAAGATGCTGCGCGCCGACATCCTCCACGACGTCGGCGATTCGCTGAACCCGGCCATCGACATTGGCCAGGTGGAAGGCGGCTTCATCCAGGGCATGGGTTGGCTGACCACCGAAGAGCTGGTGTGGAACAGCAAGGGCAAGCTGATGACCAATGGCCCGGCCAGCTACAAGATCCCGGCCGTGGCCGACATGCCGCTGGACCTGCGGGTAAAGCTGGTGGAAAACCGCAAGAACCCGGAAGACACCGTGTTCCACTCCAAGGCTGTTGGCGAGCCACCGTTCATGCTCGGCATCGCCGCCTGGTGTGCGATCAAGGATGCCGTGGCCAGTATCGCCGGTTACCGCCTGCAACCGAACATCGACGCACCGGCGACACCGGAGCGGGTGCTGTGGGGCTGCGAGCAGATGCGCAAGGCGGTGGCTGCCACCGAGCCTGCAGAACCGCAACGGGAAACCGTCACACACTGAGGTTGGGTGGGCGCCTGTTCGGGCCCTGTCGCCAGCAAGCCCTGCGCTGTACCTGCGGGCACCAGGCTTGCCAGCGACAAGGCTCGAACAGGCCACCTGGAATGAGGAACTGCATCATGCACCAATGGATCAACGCCCTCGCCGACCACCAGTCCCGTGGCGAAGCCTGCGTGCTGGTGACCATCATCGAGGAGCGCGGCTCGACCCCACGCAACGCAGGCTCGAAAATGGTCGTCAGTGCCAGCGGCCTGTTCGACACCATCGGCGGCGGCCACCTGGAATACAAGGCCCTGCACATCGCTCGGCAGATGCTTGAAGAGCAGCGCAGCACGCCGCACCTGGAGCGCTTCAGCCTCGGCGCCAGCCTCGGGCAGTGCTGTGGCGGCGTCACCGTGCTGCTGTTCGAGCCCATGACCGCTGTACAGGCGCAAATCGCCGTGTTCGGCGCGGGCCATGTCGGCCGTGCTCTGGTACCCTTGCTCGCCGCCCTGCCCTGCCGGGTGCGCTGGATCGATTCGCGAGAACAGGAATTCCCCGAGCTCATCCCCAACGGGGTGACCAAGGTGGTCAGTGAGGAGCCGGTCGACGAAGTGGCCGAGCTGCCACCTGGTTGCTACTGCATCGTCATGACCCACAACCATCAGCTCGACCTGGAGCTGACCGCCGCCATTCTCAAGCGCAACGATTTCACCTGGTTCGGCCTGATCGGCTCGAAGACCAAACGGGTCAAGTTCGAGCACCGCCTGCGCGAGCGCGGCTTCGACGAGACCGTGATGGCGCGCATGCGCTGCCCGATGGGCCTGGCCGAGGTCAAGGGCAAGTTGCCGATCGAGATCGCCGTGTCCATCGCCGGCGAAATCATTGCCACCTACAACGCCTGCTTTGGCCAGCATGACGCTGGCGTCAATGCGGGCCCCATCGCCCAACTGCTGCCGCCGTCCCGGCGCAGCCAAGCCAATTGACGAGTGAGTTATGACCGCTACCCGCAAAGCCTACCGTGCCGCCATCCTGCACAGCATCGCTGACCCGGCCGAGGTGGGCCTGGACGCGTCCCATGAGTACTACGAGGACGGCCTGCTGGTGATCGACGATGGCCGCATCAGTGCACTGGGCCATGCCAGCGAACTGCTGCCGACGCTGGATGCCGACATCGAAGTGGTGCATTACCAGGACGCCCTGATTACCCCGGGCTTCATCGACACCCACATCCATTACCCGCAGACCGGCATGATCGGTTCCTATGGCGAACAGCTGCTGGACTGGCTCAACACCTATACCTTCCCCTGTGAAAGGCAGTTCGCCGACAAGGATCACGCCGACAAAGTCGCGAAAATCTTCCTCAAGGAACTGCTGCGCAACGGCACCACCACGGCCCTGGTGTTCGGCAGTGTGCACCCGCAGTCGGTCAATGCACTGTTCGAGGAGGCCGAGCGCCTGGACCTGCGGATGATCGCCGGCAAGGTGATGATGGACCGCAACGCGCCCGACTACCTGACCGACACCGCCGAAACCAGCTACACCGACAGCAAAGCGCTGATCGAGCGCTGGCACGGCAAGGGCCGACTGCACTACGCAGTCACCCCGCGCTTCGCCCCCACCAGCACCCCGCAGCAGTTGAAGCTTGCCGGGCAGTTGCTCAAGGAGCATCCGGGCGTCTACATGCACACGCACCTGTCCGAGAACCTCAAGGAAATCGACTGGGTCAAGGAACTTTTCCCTGAGCAGAAAGGTTACCTGGACGTCTACGACCACTTCGAACTGCTCGGCGAGCGCTCCGTTTTCGCCCACGGCGTGCACCTGTGCGACGACGAATGCCAACGCCTGTCCGAAACCGGCTCGGCAATCGCCTTCTGCCCGACCTCGAACCTGTTCCTGGGCAGTGGCCTGTTCAACTTGCCCCAGGCCGAACGCTTCAAGGTAAACGTAGGCCTGGGCACCGACGTCGGTGCCGGCACCAGCTTCTCGCTGCTCAGTACCCTGAACGAAGCGTACAAGGTCATGCAGCTGCAGGGCGCGCGCCTGCACCCCTACAAATCGCTGTACCTGGCCACCCTCGGCGGCGCCCGTGCGTTGCGCCTGGATGACCGGATCGGCAGCCTGCGCCCCGGCAACGATGCCGACTTCGTGGTGCTCGACTACAAGGCCACGCCGCTGCTCGACTACCGTATCCAGCAGTCGGGCAGCATCGAAGAGACCTTGTTCGTCCTCGCCACCCTGGGCGACGACCGCACCGTGCGCGAAACCTACGCCGCCGGCCGCTGCGTGCATCAGCGCTAAGGCGCTTTGGCCAACCCCCGGTACAGTGCGCCGCCGATCGCTGCTCCGATCAGCGGCGCCAGCCAGAACAGCCACAGTTGCTGCAAGGCCCAGCCACCGACGAACAGCGCCGGCCCCGTGCTGCGCGCGGGGTTGACCGAGGTATTGGTCACCGGGATCGAGATCAGGTGGATCAGCGTCAGGGCCAGGCCGATGGCGATGGGGGCAAAGCCCGCCGGTGCCCGGGCGTCAGTTGCGCCCATGATCACCACCAGGAACATCGCCGTCATCACCACTTCACTGACAAAACCCGCGCCCAGCGAGTAACCGCCTGGCGAGTGGTCGGCGTAGCCATTGGACGCCAGGCCCGCCGACAATTCGAAGCCGGCCTTGCCGCTGGCAATGAAGTAGATCACCGCTGCCGCGATGATCGCACCGATCACCTGAGCGATGACGTATGGCAGCAACTCTTTGGCCGGAAAACGCCCGCCCACTACCAGCCCGAAGGAAACGGCAGGGTTCAGGTGGCAACCGGAGATGTGGCCGATGGCGAATGCCATCGTCAGGACGGTAAGACCGAAAGCGAAGGCGACACCGAGAACGCCGATGCCGAGGGGAGAGCTGGCTGCGAGTACCGCACTGCCGCAGCCGCCGAGTACCAACCAGAAGGTGCCGATCAGCTCGGCACCCATACGTTTACCCAGAGACATGGTCATGGACCTTTCCTCAAGAAGTGGAACGCAACGGATGCGCAAGCCCAACTGCTTGATGAAGGTTTGCCCACAAGAATTTAGCAGACGTTTGAACAATGACCAGCAACAACGAGGGCCGCTTGGCGCCCATCGCCGGCAAGGCGACCCCCGCACAACCTCACGGGAGCCGAATTGCCGGCGACAGGCCGCGAAGCGGCCCCTCATTCAGCCAGGCAAACGATCAACCCTTCAGCGAGACCTTGGGCTTTTTCAGCAGGTGCGAAAACACCGCATGCAGGTCGTCCGAGGCGCTCTCCTCGTCCAGGTTGAGCTTGCTGTCGATATGGTCCATGTGATGCATCATCAGGCTGACCGCCTGCTCGGCATCACGCGCCTCGATGGCATCGATCAGTTGCATGTGCTCGTCATACGAGCAGTGCGAGCGGTTGCCGCTCTCATATTGGGCAATGATCAGCGATGTCTGCGACACCAGACTGCGCTGGAAACTGACCAGCGGGGCATTGCCGGCCGCCTCGGCCAACTTCAGGTGAAACTCCCCGGACAGCCGGATGCCGGCACCCCGATCACCACGCGAGAAGCTGTCACGCTCTTCACGGACCATATGCCGCAGTTCGTTGAGCTGCTCGACGGTGGCGTGCTGCACGGCCAGTTCGGTGATGGCGCGTTCGACCATGCGCCGCGAGAAGAACACCTGACGGGCTTCTTCGACCGTCGGGCTGGCCACCACGGCACCACGGTTGGGGCGCAGCAGCACAACGCTTTCGTGGGCAAGGCGCGACAGGGCACGGCGGATGATGGTGCGGCTGACGCCGAATATCTCGCCCAGCGCTTCCTCGCTCAACTTGGTGCCCGGTGCGAGTCGCTGCTCGAGGATCGCCTCGAAGATGTGCGCATAGACGATATCGTCCTGGGTACCGCTGCGGCCAGCCTTGCCGGCACGCGCAGGTTTCTTCAGAGGTTGCAGCTGTTCGTTCATGGGCTCTCGAGGCACGAAGGAAAGTATGGCGGCATTGTACACAAGCTGAGCCGTTTCTGCAGGTGGGGTTTTATCTATATAGCTGATGTGCGGCATATGATGCGTACAAAAAATAAAACATTATTTGCTTTCTTTGTACACAAAAGCATAATCCATCGGGCAACTTCTTGACCCGTAAGTCAACAAAGCGGCGTCAGACGTCTGCCATCCCTCGCGGAGCCGCCAAGTGCATTGCGCAGGTCACTGGCTCCAAGAACAACAAGAAAGACTTGAGGAGTATCGCTGTGGAAAGCCGCAAATCCGACGCACCTACGCTGGATCTCGCTCCACCGCTCGAAACGAGCTGGCTGGAGCGGATTTTCAAACTCAAGCAACACGGCAGTACCGTCAAAACCGAAATGATCGCCGGGGTGACCACCTTCATCACCATGGCGTACATCATCTTCGTCAACCCGAACATCATGGCTGACGCCGGCATCGATCACGGCGCAGCCTTCGTTGCCACCTGCATCGCCGCGGCGCTGGGCTGCCTGCTGATGGGCCTTTATGCCAACTGGCCAGTGGGGCTGGCGCCAGGCATGGGGCTCAACGCCTTCTTCACCTACACCGTGGTCGGCACCATGGGCTACAACTGGGAAACGGCACTGGGCGCGGTATTCGTCTCGGGCGTGCTGTTCATGTTCCTGACCTTGTCGAAAGTGCGCGAATGGTTGCTGAACAGTATTCCGGTCAGCCTGTGGCATGCCATGGGGGCCGGCGTCGGATTGTTTCTCGGGCTGATCGGCCTGAAGACCGCAGGCATCATCGTCGACAGCCCCGCCACGCTGATCAAGCTGGGTTCGCTGCATGAGCCTGGCCCTTTGCTGGCGGCACTGTGCTTCCTGTCGATTGCAATCCTCAGCTACAAGCGCGTGTTCGGCGCCATCCTGATCAGCATCATCGGCGTCACCCTGGCCGGCTGGGGCCTGGGCCTGGTGAAGTTTGGCGGGGTGATGTCGATGCCGCCGAGCCTGGCACCCACCTGGATGGCCATGGACGTGGCCGGCGTGTTCAACGTGAGCATGATCAGCGTGGTGCTGGCGTTCCTCTTCGTGCACATGTTCGACACCGCCGGTACCTTGATGGGCGTCGCCCAGCGGGCCAACCTGGTGGCGCCGGACGGCCGCATCGAAGGCCTGTCGAAGGCTTTGAAGGCGGACAGCGCGTCCAGCGTGTTCGGTGCCGTGGTTGGCGTGCCGCCGGTAACCAGCTATGTGGAAAGTGCCGCGGGCGTTGCCGCAGGCGGCCGTACTGGCCTGACCGCGGTGGTGGTTGGCCTGTTGTTCGTGGCGGCGATGTTCTTCGCACCGCTGGCCGGGATGATTCCAGCCTACGCGACTGCGGGTGCGCTGATTTACGTGGCCATGCTGATGATGGGCAGCATGGCGCACATCCATTGGGATGAAGCCACCGACAGCATTCCGGCGATCGTCACGGTGATCATGATGCCGCTGACCTTCTCGGTCGCAGACGGTATTGCCCTGGGTTTCATCACCTACGTGGCGCTGAAGGCCGGTACTGGCAAGTACAAAGAGATCTCGGCCAGCCTGTGGGTGCTGTGCGCGATCTTCATTGCCAAGTTCGTGTTCCTCTGAACTGACACATGCACCAGATCAGGGCGCTTCGGCGCCCTTTTTGTGCTGTCGGCTTGCCGGCGATGGGCCGCAAAGCGGACCCAGATGCTCGCGGGTCCCGCCGAGCGCGCTTGGGCTAATACAGGTCTGCTAAGGGGGCTGCTGCGCAGCCCATCGCCGGCAAGCCGGCTCCCACCACGACCGCGGTGTTCTTCAGGTCAGCGTTTTACCTGTGCAAGCAACGGTATTATCCATTTCTACAAGCCGCCGCAATCCAGGTGGGAGTCGGCTTGCCGGCGATGGGCCGCAAAGCGGACCCAGATGCTCGCGGGTCCCGCCGATCGCGCTTGGGCTAATACAGGTCTGCTAAGGGGGCTGCTGCGCAGCCCATCGCCGGCAAGCCGGCTCCCACCCCGACCGCGGTGTTCTTCAGGTCAGCGTTTTACCTATCGAAGCAACGGGCTTACCCATTGCTAAAAGCCGCCGCAATCCAGGTGGGAGCCGGCTTGCCGGCGATGAGGGCGCAGGGGAAAACACAAAATAGCAGACGAAAAAAAGCCCGCCAGTGTGAGAGCGGGCCAAGGACCTACTAAGATTCTTCTAGCGACCAACTAGCTCCCGCGATAGGTCGAATAGCTATACGGCGAGATCAGCAGCGGCACATGGTAGTGCTCCTGCTTCTCGTCGATGCCAAAGCGCAGCACGACAACATCCAGAAACGCCGGCTCCGGCAGTTGTACGCCGCGAGCACGGTAGTAGGCGCCAGCACTGAACTGCAGCTGGTAAACGCCAGTACGGTAATCGTCACCCTGCAGCAGCGGCGCGTCCACGCGGCCGTCACTGTTGGTCAGGGCGGTGTTGACCAGCTCAAGCTGCTGGCCTTCGACACGGTACAGCTCGACCTTGATCGCGCTGCCCGGGCAACCGTGAGCTGCATCCAGTACGTGTGTAGTCAAACGTCCCATTGCTTGTCGCCTCTTGTTCAATCTGTGGGCAAAAAATACACAGCCATCCGCACGGCAAACAACCTGCGACGGGCGGGAATAGCGTTATTAAGACATTTCATCGAAAGATTGTACACAATTTTTTGAGCCCTTCCGCTAAGGCCCGGTCAAACCGGTCAATAGTCGCAAAATCAAGCGCTGTGCCGTTGCCAATCTGATTAACTGACCAATCAGGCAGGTTTCTTGCAACAGTTTCTCAGGCGACAAATGGGAAGAAATGCGGAAAAACAGGCTTACAAATGATTTCAGAAGTTGTATACAATCAGCCCATCCGGTGGTGCGACATCCCGACGCGGCCCGCCCACACCCCGCACTAACGCACAAGAAGGAAGACTGCAGTGAGCGCTGACTACCCTCGCGACCTGATCGGTTACGGCAACAACCCACCTCACCCGCAATGGCCGGGCAATGCTCGCATCGCGCTGTCTTTCGTCCTGAACTACGAAGAAGGTGGCGAGCGCAACATCCTGCACGGCGACAAAGAGTCTGAAGCCTTCCTGTCCGAAATGGTCGCGGCCCAGCCACTGCAGGGCCAGCGCAACATGAGCATGGAGTCGCTGTACGAATACGGCAGCCGTGCCGGCGTATGGCGCCTGCTCAAGCTGTTCAAGGACAGCGGTGTACCGCTGACCGTGTTCGCCGTGGCCATGGCCGCCCAGCGCCACCCGGACGTGATCCGCGCCATGGTCGAGGCCGGCCACGAGATCTGCAGCCACGGCTACCGCTGGATCGACTACCAGAACATGGATGAAGCCCAGGAGCGCGAGCACATGCTCGAGGCCATCCGCATCCTCACCGAACTGACCGGCGAGCGCCCAGTCGGCTGGTACACCGGCCGCACCGGCCCCAATACCCGTCGCCTGGTCATGGAGGAAGGTGGCTTCCTCTACGACAGCGATACCTACGATGACGACCTGCCCTACTGGGAACCCAACAACCCGACCGGCAAGCCGCACCTGGTGATCCCTTACACCCTGGACACCAATGACATGCGCTTCACCCAGGTACAGGGCTTCAACTGCGGCGAGCAGTTCTTCCAGTACCTCAAGGACGCCTTCGATGTGCTGTACGCCGAAGGCGCCGAAGCCCCGAAAATGCTGTCCATCGGCCTGCACTGCCGGCTGGTCGGCCGCCCGGCGCGCCTGGCCGCGCTCAAGCGTTTCGTCGACTACGCCAAGAGCCATGACCAGGTCTGGTTCGCCCGTCGCGCGGACATCGCCCGCCACTGGCACACCACCCACCCGTACAAGAAAGAGAACGCCTGATGACCGCCTTCAAGACCCTCAAGCCATCGACCCTGGACCGTAACACCTTCGTCAAGGTCTTCGCCGACATCTACGAGCATTCGCCGTGGGTCGCCGAAAAAGCCTACGACCTGGGCCAGCTGGAGGAACTGAACGAGATCGAAGCGCTGCACCAGCGCATGAGCGACGTCCTGCTCAGTGCCAACCACGCCGACCAATTGGCGCTGATCAATGCTCACCCGGACCTGGCCGGCAAGGCCGCCATCCAGGGCGAGCTGACCGAATCGAGCACCAACGAACAGGCCGGCGCCGGTATCCACCAGTGCACCGCCGAAGAGTTCGCCCGGTTCACCGAGCTGAACGATGCCTACAAGGCCAAGTTCCAGTTCCCGTTCATCATGGCCGTCAAGGGCAGCAACCGGCACCAGATCCTCGCCGCTTTCGAAAAACGCATCCACAACGACAGCGATGCCGAATTCAAGGAAGCCCTGGCGCAGATCAACCTGATCGCCCTGTTCCGTCTGCTGCAGCTGTAACCGGCGCGGCAACGTCACAGCTTTATCCAGAACAACGAACATAGAAGAGATAACCGCATGCGCACCCTGATGATCGAGCCCCTGACCAAAGAAGCCTTCGCCCCCTTCGGTGACGTGATCGAAACCGATGGCAGTGACCACTTCATGATCAACAACGGCTCGACCATGCGCTTCCACAAGCTCGCCACGGTCGAGACCGCCGAGCCTGAAGACAAAGCGATCATCAGCATCTTCCGCGCCGACGCGCTGGACATGCCGCTGACCGTGCGCATGCTGGAACGCCATCCGCTGGGCAGCCAGGCTTTCATCCCGCTGCTCGGCAACCCCTTTCTGATCGTGGTCGCGCCCGTTGGCGATGCACCTGTATCAGGCTTGGTCCGTGCCTTCCGTAGTAATGGCAGGCAGGGCGTCAATTACCATCGCGGCGTTTGGCACCACCCGGTGCTTACGATCGAAAAGCGGGATGATTTCCTGGTGGTTGATCGCAGTGGTTCCGGCAACAACTGCGATGAGCATTACTTCACCGAGGAACAGATGCTGATCCTCAATCCCCACCAATAAGAAAAGGTCGATCATCGTTCGGTGATCGGCAGAGGTACATACTGTGGAAGCACACCTTCACGAATGGCTGAACCTGAGCATTCGCTGGGTTCACATGATCACCGGCGTGGCCTGGATCGGTGCATCGTTCTACTTCGTCTGGCTGGAAAACAACCTGAACCGGAGCAATCCGCGTGACGGGCTGTCGGGTGACCTTTGGGCCATCCACGGCGGTGGTATCTACCACCTTGAGAAGTACAAGCTGGCGCCGCCGAAAATGCCCGAGAACCTGCACTGGTTCAAATGGGAAGCCTACTTCACCTGGATGTCCGGTATCGCCCTGCTGTGCGTGGTGTTCTACTGGAACCCGACCTTGTACCTGCTGGCCCCTGGCAGCACCCTGAGCGGTGCCGAGGGTGTGGCCATCGGTATCGGTTCGCTGGTGGCCGGCTGGTTCATCTACGACCTGCTCTGCGATTCGCCACTGGGCAAACGCCCGGCACTGCTTGGCGCCGTGCTGTTCGTCCTGATCATCGCCGCCTGCTGGGGCTTCAGCCTGGTGTTCAGCGGCCGTGGCGCGTACCTGCACACGGGTGCGATCATCGGCACCATCATGGTCGGTAACGTGTTCCGCATCATCATGCCGGCCCAGCGCCAGCTGGTGGCTGCGATCGAGAGCAACACCACCCCCGACCCGCGCCTGCCGGCCAAAGGCCTGCTGCGTTCGCGTCACAACAACTACTTCACCCTGCCGGTGCTGTTCATCATGATCAGCAACCACTTCCCGAGCACCTACGGTAGCCAGTACAACTGGCTGATCCTGGCCGGCATTGCGGTAGCTGCGGTACTGATCCGCCACTACTTCAACACCCGCCACGACAGCAACAAGTACGCCTGGACCCTGCCGGCCGGTGCCCTGGCGATGATCTGCCTGGCTTACGTCACCGGCCCGAAACCGATGGCCGTTGACCCAGAGCAGGCCGCGGCGAAGATCGAGTACCAGCCGCTGCCCGCGACTGCAGTGGGTGGCAAGACCGCTGCCGAGCAGCGCGCCGAGGACGCTGCCAAGGCGGCCGAAGCCCCTGCCGCACCGGCTCAAGCCCCAGCCCAGGCGACTGCTCAGGCCGGCGGCGGCGCCTTCGACAAGATCCACACGGTCATCCAGGAACGCTGCACCGTGTGCCACTCGTCGAAACCCACCAGCCCGCTGTTCAGCACCGCCCCTGGTGGCGTGATGTTCGACACCCCGCAGCAGATCCAGGCTCAGGCCGCGCGCATTCAGGCGCAAGCGGTCGCCAGCCAGATCATGCCGCTGGGCAACATCACCCAGATGACCGTCGAAGAGCGCAAGCTCGTCGGTGACTGGATCGCCAAAGGCGCCCAGGTCAACTGATCGAAGCCGCACGCTTCAAGCCTCAAGCTGTAAGTCGTAGGTAACAAGCAAGCATCGAGCGTCAGGCTCCACGCGGACCACCAACCTTCTTCCTGAAGCTTGCCGCCTGGGGCTTGCCGCTTGGATCCGAGAATAAAAACAAAACTCGAGGTGCTGCATGTCCGAGTCACGCAAGGCGTACATTCCTGTGGCGCCACCGCGAGAACCTCTGCCCCTGTTCCAACTGATCCTGGTAGGCCTGCAACACGTTCTGCTGATGTACGGAGGCGCGATTGCCGTGCCTTTGATCATCGGCCAGGCAGCCGGATTGTCCCGTGAAGAAGTCGCTTTCCTGATCAACGCCGACCTGCTGGTCGCCGGCGTCGCCACCATCATCCAGTCGTTCGGTATCGGCCCGGTGGGGATCCGCATGCCAGTGATGATGGGGGCCAGTTTCGCTGCCGTCGGTAGCATGGTGGCCATGGCCGGCATGCCTGGCGTTGGCCTGCAGGGGATATTCGGTGCGACCATCGCCGCCGGGTTCTTCGGCATGCTCATCGCACCGTTCATGTCCAAGGTCGTACGCTTCTTCCCGCCGCTGGTCACAGGTACCGTGATCACCTCGATCGGGCTCTCGCTGTTCCCGGTCGCAGTCAACTGGGCCGGTGGCGGCCATGAGGCACAAGCCTTCGGCTCGCCGATCTACCTGATGGTCGCGGGCCTGGTGCTGGCCGTGATCCTGCTGATCAACCGCTTCATGCGCGGCTTCTGGGTCAACGTGTCGGTGCTGGTAGGCATGGGCCTGGGTTACATCCTGGCCGGCTCCATCGGCATGGTCGACCTGTCCGGCCTGAGCCAGGCACCGTGGCTGCAAGTGGTAACGCCACTGCACTTCGGCATGCCGACCTTCAGCCTGGCGCCGATCCTGTCGATGTGCCTTGTGGTGGTGATCATCTTCGTCGAGTCCACGGGCATGTTCCTCGCCCTGGGCAAGGTGACCGATCGTGAAGTCACGCCAGGGATGCTGCGCCGCGGCCTGCTGTGCGATGCCGGCGCGTCGTTCATCGCCGGCTTCTTCAACACCTTCACCCACTCCTCGTTCGCCCAGAACATCGGCCTGGTGCAGATGACCGGCGTACGCTGCCGCTATGTCACCGTGGTCGCCGGTGCGCTGCTGATCCTGCTCAGCCTGCTGCCCAAGGCGGCTTACCTGATCGCCTCGATCCCGCCTGCAGTACTGGGTGGTGCGTCCATTGCCATGTTCGGCATGGTCACCGCCACCGGGATCAAGATCCTTCAGGAGGCAGACATCGGCGACCGTCGCAATCAGCTGCTGGTTGCGGTCAGCGTCGGCTTCGGCCTGATCCCGGTGGTGCGTCCGGAGTTCTTCGCCCAGATGCCGCAGTGGATGGAACCGATCACCCACAGTGGTATCGCCATGGCCACGGTCAGCGCCTTGGTGCTGAACGTGCTGTTCAACATCCTCGGTGGTGCCGACCGCGCAGCGCACAACGACGCCTGTCACCAGCATTGAGCCAAGCGGGGCGGCGCCTGCGTCGCCCCGCGCCTATCCGTTGCAACTGCCACACCGTCGGCCCGCCGGAATGGGCCGCCCGGGGCGCCTGCGCGCCGAACAATCCGCCAACAAAAACAATAAGTCCGGGAATCACAACATGAAGCGCATCGCATCAACCCTGTTGCTGGGCAGCAGCCTGCTGGCCACCCTCCCCTCGCATGCAGGCGAATGGCTGCTGTGGCACGGCGAAAGCCTGACCTATCTGTATGGCAAGGACTTCAAGGTCAACCCAGACATCCAGCAGACCATCACGTTCGAGCACGCCAACAAATGGAAGTACGGCGACACCTTCCTGTTCGTTGACAAGATCTTCTACAACGGCAAGCCCGATGCTAGCAAAGGCGTGACCACCTACTACGGTGAGTTCAGCCCGCGCCTGTCGTTCGGCAAGATCTTCGACCAGAAGCTCGCTTTCGGCCCGATCAAGGACGTGCTGTTGGCCATGACCTACGAGCGTGGTGAAGGTGACAACGAGGCCTACCTGATCGGCCCGGGCTTTGACCTGAACATTCCCGGCTTCAATTATTTCACCCTCAATTTCTACCTGCGCAACACCGAAGGCGGCCGCCCTGGCGACGACGTGTGGCAAATCACCCCCGGTTGGTCCTACACCATTCCTGTGGGCAGGTCGGACATTCTGATCGACGGCTACATGGACTGGGTGCCCGACAACGACCAGAACCGCCGCGGCACCTATCACGCCAACCTGCACTTCAACCCCCAGGTCAAATACGACCTGGGCAAGGCCCTCAACCTGGGCGCCAAACAGCTGTATGTGGGCTTTGAGTACAGCTACTGGAAGGACAAGTACGGCATCGACAGCCGCGGCAATCTTCAGAGCAACCAGAGTGTCGCCAGCGCGCTGATCAAGGTCCATTTCTGAAAACCTGATCAAACGCCCAAGTTTGATACACACTGCTCCAGGAAGGAGCACTTGAGGCCAGGCGCGCAAGCCAGTAATCTGCGCGCCCCCTCGAACAGGGCAGGAGGGATTCTGCCCGCGTTTACTGACCGCTCAGTCAATGAATTCGGGCGGTTGGCCAACGTGTTGCCAGCCGGAAATACCCATTTTCAGCCGTTCAGAACGAGTCGAGCAGGCAGGTTGTAGCCAATCCGGAAAGTTGGCGCAGCTCTTGCCAAACAACTGTGGCCAATCGAAAAAAGCTGACTCAAAAGACAAAAAAGCGCCAATACCGAGCGCTGACAACAGACCAATCAAGGGAGCGACACTCGCAATGCGTACCATCAATAGCCTGATTCTCGCGGGCGGCCTGCTGGCCTGCGGCACCACCTACGCCGATGACCTGCTGCAGTGGCAGAACAACAGCCTGACCTACCTGTGGGGCAAGAACTTCAAGGTCAACCCAGCGATCCAGCAAACCGTCACGTTCGAGCACGCCGATGGCTGGAAGTACGGCGACAACTTCATCTTCGTCGACAAGATCTTCTACAACGGCAAGAAGGACTCGGGTAACGGCGACAACACCTACTACGGTGAGATCAGCCCACGCCTGTCGTTCGGCAAGATCTTCGACCAGAAGCTGGCGTTCGGCCCGGTCAAGGACGTGCTGCTGGCAATGACCTACGAGTTCGGCGAGGGTGATACCGAGTCCTACCTGATCGGCCCTGGCTTCGACCTGGACGTCCCGGGCTTCGACTACTTCCAGCTGAACTTCTACCAGCGCACCACCGACGGCAGCCGTGCCGGTGACAATGTCTGGCAGATCACGCCGGTGTGGTCGTACACCATTCCTGTGGGCTCCTCCGACATCCTCATCGACGGTTTCATGGACTGGGTGGTCGACAACGACGAGAACCGCCGCGGCACCTACCAGGCCAACCTGCACTTCAACCCTCAGGTCAAATATGACCTGGGCAAGGCGTTGCACCTGGGTGAGAAGCAGTTGTACGTAGGCTTTGAGTACGACTACTGGAAGAACAAGTACGGGATCAAGGATTCCGACGGGTTCACCACCGACCAGAACACGGCAAGCTTCCTGGTCAAGGTCCACTTCTGACAGCGGGCTGCGCTGCAGCCCAGCGCCGGCAAGCCGGTCCCACAGAAATGGCGCCGCGCCTGAGACAGGCGGGGACAATGTGGGGCGGCTTGCCGGCGATCCGGGGCTTAGCCCCGGCCCGGCACATCAGGTGGCAGGCTTCACCGCCCGCCACAACTTGCTCGCCAGCGCCACGACAGCGAGCACAACGGCACCCGCCACAATCCCCACACCACCATTGAGCAACGCGCCAGTAAGCGCCCCGCCCCGCCCTTCGCTGAAGGCCTCGATGGCATGATGCAATGGCGCAACACCGTGTACCAGAATCCCGCCACCGACCAGGAACATTGCCGCCGTCCCGATCACCGACAGGCTCTTCATCATGTAGGGCGCCGCCCGCAGAATGCCATTGCCCACCACCTGGGCCGTTTTCGAGGCCTTTTGAGTCATCCACAAGCCCAGGTCATCGAGCTTGACGATACCGCCCACCAACCCATAGACACCCACGGTCATGACGATCGCAATACCCGACAGCACGATGATCTGCTGAGTCAACGGCGCATCGGCCACGGTGCCCAAGGTGATGGCGATGATTTCTGCCGAGAGAATGAAGTCGGTGCGCACCGCCCCTTTGATCTTGCTCTTCTCGAACGCCACCAGGTCGACATTGGTATCGGCAACGGCCTCGCTACGCGCACTGTGCTCGGCAGCATCCTCTTCCTTGCTGTGCAAGAACTTGTGCGCCAGCTTTTCGAAGCCTTCGAAACAGAGGTATGCGCCGCCGATCATCAGCAGCGGAGTCACCGCCCATGGAATGAACGCGCTGATCAGCAGCGCCGCCGGCACCAGGATCGCCTTATTGACGAACGAGCCTTTGGCCACCGCCCACACCACCGGGATCTCGCGCTCGGCGCGCACACCCGTGACCTGCTGCGCGTTGAGTGCCAGGTCGTCGCCCAGCACACCTGCGGTTTTCTTCGCCGCGACCTTGGTCATCAGCGAGACGTCGTCGAGTACCGTGGCAATGTCGTCGATCAGTACCAGTAAACTGCTTCCTGCCATGTCTGCCTGTTTCCCGTGAAATGAATGGGCCGCAGTCTAGCCCAAAGTCGCTGCCTTGAGCCCCCATCGAGCCCGGTGCTACCATGCTCGATCCCTCTTAGAGGTGGCCAGACACGAGGAAGATCCCTGACCATGAGCACCATTCGCGAGCGCAACAAGGAACTGATCCTGCGCGCGGCCAGCGAGGAATTCGCCGACAAGGGCTTCGCTGCCACCAAGACCAGCGATATCGCGGCCAAGGCCGGCCTGCCCAAGCCGAACGTGTATTACTACTTCAAGTCCAAGGACAACCTCTACCGCGAGGTCCTGGAGAGCATCATCGCGCCGATCATGCAGGCCTCCACGCCGTTCAATGCCGACGGCGACCCCAAAGAAGTGCTCAGTGCCTACATCCGCTCGAAGATTCGCATTTCGCGCGACCTGCCCCATGCTTCGAAGGTGTTCGCCAGCGAGATCATGCACGGTGCACCGCACCTCTCGCCCAACCAGGTGGAACAGCTCAACGAGCAGGCCCGCCACAACATCGAGTGCATCGAGCGCTGGATCGAGCGCGGGCAGATTGCCAAGGTCGACGCGCACCACCTGATGTTCAGCATCTGGGCAGCGACTCAGACCTATGCCGATTTCGATTGGCAGATTTCAGTGATCACCGGCAAGGCCAAGTTGGCTGACAGTGATTACGAAGCAGCAGCCGAGACCATCATCCGGCTGGTGCTCAAAGGCTGCGAGCCCGAGGCAGCCTGATAGGGCGCAAGGGGCTGCTCTGCAGCCCTATCGCCGGCAAGCCGGCTCCCACATGGATTGCGCCGGCTTTAAGAAATTGGGCAAGACGGTTGCTGCCACAGATACACCACAGTTAACAGATCGTGGAGTACCTGTGGGAGCCGGCTTGCCGGCGATGAGGCCGGTACAGCCAACAGAAATTCAGGCCGCTACCCCGGCATCCGCCGTCAACCCCACCTCTTCGATCGCACTGATCGCACACTGCTCGTCGATATCCGACGTATCGCCGCTGATCCCTACCGCACCCAGCACCTTGCCATCCTGATCACGGATCAGCACGCCACCTGGCGCCGGCACCACCGGCCGCTCACCCACACCATTCAACGCGGCAAAAAACGCCGGCCGCTGCTGCGCATCCAGCGCCAGCAAGCGCGAACCCTTGCCCAAGGCAATCGCACCCCAGGCCTTGCCCGTGGCCACCCCAGGGCGAATCAGGCTGGCGCCATCTTCGCGCTGCAGCGCCAGCACATGCCCACCGGCATCCAGCACCACCACCGTCAACGGCGCAGCATTGATCTTGCGGCCCGCCGCCAGCGCCGCGTTCACCAGGCTGACAGCGACTTTCAGGTTCAAAGCGTTCATGGAAAGGTCCTCTTCTTGTTGTGAGAAGCCCGTAGGGCAGTTGAAAAACGATCCATCAAATAGAACACAAGTAAGATTGTTTTTGTATACAATAAATTGAAACGATCGTATGCGGTGACGCAAATCGCCGTTTTCATGGGCGCTCGGACGAAAGCAACCTCCCCCGATGAAAACCCATTGACCTAAACCGCCAGCCGTGAATACACTCTGGCACAAAGCAAGTTGTATACAATTACAAAATCGATGAGGCACAACCCATGAGCAAAATGAGAGCAATCGATGCAGCCGTTCTGGTCATGCGCCGTGAAGGTGTAGATACCGCGTTCGGCATCCCAGGGGCTGCCATCAACCCGTTGTACTCGGCCCTGAAAAAAGTCGGTGGCATCGATCACGTCCTCGCTCGTCACGTTGAAGGCGCCTCGCACATGGCCGAGGGCTACACCCGCGCCAACCCAGGCAACATCGGCGTGTGCATCGGCACCTCGGGCCCCGCCGGCACCGACATGGTCACCGGCCTGTACAGCGCGTCGGCCGACTCCATCCCGATTCTGTGCATCACCGGCCAGGCGCCACGTGCCCGCCTGCACAAGGAAGACTTCCAGGCAGTCGACATCACCAGCATCGTCAAGCCCGTCACCAAGTGGGCGACCACTGTGCTGGAGCCAGGCCAAGTGCCTTATGCCTTCCAGAAAGCCTTCTACGAAATGCGCACTGGCCGCCCAGGCCCGGTGCTGATCGATTTGCCGTTCGACGTGCAGATGGCCGAAATCGAATTCGACATCGACGCCTACGAACCGCTGGCCGTCAACAAGCCGTGCGCCACCCGCGTGCAGGCTGAAAAAGCCCTGGCCCTGCTCAACGACGCCGAGCGCCCACTGCTGGTGGCCGGTGGCGGCATCATCAACGCCGACGCCAGCGACAAGCTGGTAGAGTTCGCCGAACTGACCGGCGTGCCCGTGATCCCTACCCTGATGGGCTGGGGCACCATCCCGGACGACCACGCCCAGATGGTTGGCATGGTCGGCCTGCAGACCTCGCACCGCTACGGTAACGCCACCCTGCTCAAGTCCGACCTGGTGTTCGGCATCGGCAACCGTTGGGCCAACCGCCATACCGGTACCGTTGACGTCTATACCGAAGGCCGCAAGTTCGTCCACGTCGACATCGAGCCCACCCAGATCGGCCGCGTGTTCACCCCGGACCTGGGTATCGTCTCCGACGCAGGCCTGGCGCTGGACGTGTTCATCGAAGTAGCCCGCGAGTGGAAAGCCGCCGGTAAGCTGCAGTGCCGCAGGGCCTGGCTGGAAGACTGCCAGCAGCGTAAGGCGAGCCTGCAGCGCAAGACCCACTTCGACAACGTGCCGGTCAAGCCGCAGCGCGTTTACGAAGAGATGAACCAAGTGTTCGGCAAGGACACCTGCTACGTCAGCACCATTGGCCTGTCGCAGATTGCCGGCGCGCAGTTCCTGCACGTGTACAAGCCACGCCACTGGATCAACTGTGGCCAGGCCGGCCCGCTCGGCTGGACCATCCCGGCGGCACTGGGCGTGGTCAAAGCCGACCCGAAACGCAAGGTCGTGGCACTGTCGGGCGACTATGACTTCCAGTTCATGATCGAAGAGCTGGCCGTGGGCGCGCAGTTCAACCTGCCGTACGTACACGTGCTGGTGAACAACGCTTACCTGGGCCTGATCCGTCAGGCGCAGCGTGGCTTCGACATGGATTACTGTGTACAACTGGCGTTCGAGAACATCAACTCCACCGACGCCGCCACCTATGGTGTCGATCACGTCGCCGTGGTCGAAGGCTTGGGTTGCAAGGCCATCCGGGTATTCGAACCAGGTGAAATCGCCCCGGCCCTGCTCAAGGCTCAGAAGATGGCCGAAGAGTTCCGGGTACCGGTCGTGGTGGAAGTGATCCTCGAGCGCGTGACCAACATTTCCATGGGCACCGAGATCAACGCGGTCAACGAGTTCGAAGACCTGGCCCTGGTCGGCAACGACGCGCCAACCGCCATCTCGATGCTGGACTGATCGCCTGACGCCCCCGCGCTGCGCCCTGACCGAGGGCGCCGGGGGCCTTCATCGCAAGGAGACACATCATGCCTCGCTTCGCTGCCAACCTGTCCATGCTGTTCACCGAACAGGACTTCCTGGCCCGCTTCAAGGCTGCCGCCGATGCTGGTTTCAGCGGCGTCGAATACCTCTTTCCCTACGACTTCAGCGCTGCCGACATCAAGCAGCAACTCGACGCCCACGGCCTGACCCAGGTGCTGTTCAACCTGCCGGCCGGTGATTGGGGCAAAGGTGAGCGCGGAATCGCCTGCCACCCCGACCGCGTGGAAGAATTCCGCGCGGGTGTCGACAAGGCCATCGAATACGCCAAGGTCCTGGGCAACACCCAGGTCAACTGCCTGGCCGGCATTCGCCCGCAAGGCCTGCAGTGCGCCGACGTACGCAAGACATTCGTCGACAACCTGAAATTCGCCGCCGACAAGCTCAAAGCCGCTGGCATTCGCCTGGTCATGGAAATGATCAACACCCGCGACATCCCGGGCTTCTACCTGAACACCACCCAGCAGGCCCTGGAAATCCAGGCCGAAGTGGGCAGCGACAACCTGTTCCTGCAGTACGACATCTACCACATGCAGATCATGGAAGGTGACCTGGCTCGCACCATGCAAGCGAACCTGAACCTGATCAACCACATCCAGCTGGCCGACAACCCGGGCCGCAACGAGCCGGGCACCGGCGAGATCAACTATCGCTTCCTGTTCGAGCACCTGGACCGCATCGGTTACCAAGGCTGGGTAGGCGCGGAGTACAAGCCGCTGACCACCACCGAAGCGGGCCTGGGCTGGCTGAAAACCCATAACGCACTCTAAGAACGCCCGCAGAACCTGCGGGCTGCAGATCAGCCCTGGCAGGTTCCTGCGCCACTGAGACCGAGGGGCCGCTGCGCGCCCCTTTCGCGACACCCGGCCACTCCTGGCGGGCCCGGGTCGCCTGCTCACATAACAATGAAAGAGGTAATTTCTCATGGCTAAAATCGGATTCCTCGGCACCGGCATCATGGGCAAGCCCATGGCTCAGAACCTGCAAAAAGCAGGTCACAGCATTTTCGTTTCCACCCACCACGAGGCCGCACCGGCTGACCTGATCGCCGCTGGCGCCGTGGCGCTGGCCAACCCGAAAGAGGTTGCCCAGGAAGCCGAGTTCATCATCGTCATGGTGCCGGATACCCCGCAGGTCGAAAGTGTCCTGTTCGACCAGAACGGCGTCGCCGAAGGCGTGGGCCCGAACAAAGTCGTGATCGACATGAGCTCGATCTCGCCGACCGCCACCAAGGCCTTTGCCGAGAAGATCAAGGCCACCGGTGCCGCCTATCTGGACGCCCCGGTGTCCGGTGGTGAGGTCGGTGCCAAGGCCGCGACCCTGAGCATCATGGTCGGTGGCTGCCCGAAAGCCTTCGAGCGCGCCCTGCCGCTGTTCGAGGCCATGGGCAAGAACATCACCCGCGTCGGCGGCAATGGCGACGGCCAGACGGCCAAGGTCGCCAACCAGATCATCGTCGCCCTGAACATCCAGGCCGTCAGTGAAGCCCTGCTGTTCGCCGCCAAGAACGGCGCGGACCCTGCCAAGGTACGTGAAGCACTGATGGGCGGTTTCGCCTCGTCGAAAATCCTCGAAGTGCACGCCGAGCGCATGATCAAAGGCACCTTCGACCCAGGCTTCCGCATCAACCTGCACCAGAAGGACCTGAACCTGGCCCTGCAAGGCGCCAAGGAACTGGGCATCAACCTGCCCAACACCTCCAATGCCCAGCAAGTGTTCAGCACCTGCGTGGCACTGGGCGGCGGCAACTGGGACCACTCGGCGCTGATCAAAGGCCTGGAACACATGGCCAACTTCTCGATCCGCGGCGAGAAATAAGCTTCAAGCTGTAAGCCTCGAGCGGCAAGCAAAAGCAGGTCTGCTTTTACTTGTGGCTTGTAGCTTGAAGCTTGCAGCTCTGGGGACCGCCCCTGGTTCGGCCTGCACGGAGGCAGTTCCAGGGGCGTTTTCGATTCTGCAGAACAACAATAATTGGGAGCCTGCCATGTCGGTCGATCCGCAAAAACTTCTCCGCGACCTGTTCGACACAGCCATCGCTGCCGCCCACCCCCGTCAAGTCCTCGAACCCTACCTGCCCGCCGACCGTAGCGGCCGGGTCATCGTCATCGGCGCCGGCAAAGCCGCTGCAGCCATGGCCGAAGTGGTCGAGAAGAGCTGGCAGGGCGAAGTGTCCGGGCTGGTTGTCACACGTTACGGCCACGGCGCCAACTGCCAGAAGATCGAAGTGGTCGAAGCCGCCCACCCGGTCCCCGACGCCGCTGGCCTGGCTGTGGCCAAACGCGTGCTGGAGCTGGTCAGCAACCTGAACGAAGACGACCGTGTCATCTTCCTGCTCTCCGGCGGTGGTTCTGCCCTGCTGGCGCTGCCAGCCGAAGGCCTGACCCTGGCCGACAAGCAACACATCAACAAGGCGCTGCTCAAATCCGGCGCCACCATCGGCGAGATGAACTGCGTGCGCAAGCATCTCTCGGCGATCAAGGGCGGCCGCCTGGCCAAGGCTTGCTGGCCCGCCACGGTCTACACCTATGCAATCTCCGATGTCCCTGGCGACCTGGCCACGGTCATCGCTTCCGGCCCTACCGTGGCCGACCCAAGCACCTCGGCCGATGCCCTGGCGATCCTCAAGCGCTACAACATCGAAGCGCCCAAAGCGGTCATCGACTGGCTCAACGACCCGGCCTCGGAAACCGTCAAGGCCGATGACCCGGCCCTGGCCCGCAGCCACTTCCAGCTGATCGCCAAACCCCAGCAATCGCTTGAAGCCGCTGCAGTCCAGGCCCGCCAGGCCGGCTTCAGCCCGCTGATCCTCGGCGACCTGGAAGGCGAGTCACGCGAAGTGGCCAAGGTGCACGCAGGTATAACCCGGCAGATCGTCCAGCACGGGCAGCCGCTGAAGGCGCCCTGCGTGATCCTTTCTGGCGGAGAAACCACTGTCACCGTACGCGGTAATGGCCGTGGCGGGCGCAATGCCGAGTTCCTGCTCAGCCTCACCGAAAGCCTCAAGGGCCTGCCGGGCGTGTATGCACTGGCCGGTGACACCGACGGCATCGACGGCTCGGAAGAAAACGCCGGCGCCTTCATGACGCCAGACAGCTTCGCCCGCGCCGAGGCACTGGGCCTGTCGGCCAGCGACGAGCTGGACAACAACAACGGCTACGGCTATTTCGCGGCACTCGATGCGCTGATCGTCACAGAGCCTACCCGCACCAACGTCAACGACTTCCGCGCCATCCTGATCCTTGAGACTGCACAATCATGACGCCTGATAAGAAAGTCAAAATCCTCGCCACCCTGGGCCCTGCGATCAGCGGCATCGACGACATCCGCCAGCTGGTGGAAGCCGGGGTGAACATCTTCCGCCTCAACTTCAGCCACGGCGAACACGCCGACCACGCCCTGCGTTACCAGTGGATCCGTGAAGTCGAGCAGCAACTGAACTACCCGCTGGGTATCCTCATGGACCTGCAGGGGCCGAAGCTGCGCGTGGGCCGCTTCGCCGAGGGCAAGGTGCAATTGCAACGCGGCCAGGCCCTGCGCCTGGACCTGGACAAGACCCCCGGCGACAGCCGCCGGGTCAACCTGCCACACCCTGAAATCATCGCAGCCCTTGAGCCCGGCATGGACCTGTTGCTGGACGACGGCAAGCTGCGCCTGCGCGTCACCGCCAAGCACGACGACGCCATCGACACTGAAGTGCTCAACGGTGGCGAGCTGTCCGACCGCAAGGGCGTCAACGTACCGCAAGCAGTACTCGACCTCTCCCCGCTGACTGAAAAGGACCGCCGCGACCTGGCCTTTGGCCTGGAACTGGGCGTGGACTGGGTGGCCCTGTCGTTCGTGCAGCGCCCTGAGGACATCGTCGAAGCACGCCAGCTGATCGGCGATCGCGCCTACTTGATGGCCAAGATCGAGAAGCCATCGGCAGTCGAACAGCTGCAAGCCATCGCCGAACTGGCAGACGCGATCATGGTGGCCCGCGGTGACCTAGGCGTGGAAGTGCCGGCCGAGAGCGTGCCGCAAATCCAGAAACGCATCATCGGCACCTGCCGTCAGCTGGGTAAACCGGTGGTGGTGGCCACGCAGATGCTCGAATCCATGCGTTTCTCGCCGGCCCCGACCCGCGCCGAAGTCACTGATGTGGCCAATGCCGTGGCCGAGGGCGCCGATGCGGTGATGCTGTCGGCTGAGACCGCCTCGGGTGATTACCCACTGGAAGCGGTGCAGATGATGAGCAAGATCATCCGCCAGGTGGAGAACGGCCCGGACTACCAGGCCCAGCTCGAAGTTGGCCGGCCCAAGGCTGAAGCGACGGTGTCGGACGCCATCAGCTGCGCGATCCGCCGCATCAGCGGCATCCTGCCGGTGGCGGTGCTGGTCAACTACAGCGAGTCGGGCGCCTCGACCCTGCGCGCCGCACGCGAGCGGCCACGGGCGCCGATCCTCAACCTGACGCCGAACCTGGTCACTGCCCGCCGCCTGAGCGTGACCTGGGGCGTGCACTCGGTGGTCAATGACCGTTTGCGCCAGGTGGATGAAGTGGTCACCACCGCACTGGAAATCGCCCAGGCGCAAGGTATGGCAAGCCGTGGTGACACCTTGCTGATCACTGCCGGTGTGCCGTTCGGCAAGCCGGGCTCGACCAACAGCCTGCGGATCGAGACCTTGATCTGAGGGTGTCGGGGGCGCTTTGCGCCAGTTTCGCTAGCAGGGCTGCTACGCAGCCCATCGCTGGCAAGCCAGCCACCAGGTACGCGCAGGCCTCAAGAACTGCGCGGCCCTGGTGGAAGCTGGCTTGCCGGCGGCGGGCCGTGAAGCGGCTGCAAAGCGCTTGACTGAGTGGCTTCAAGCAACGCCCTCCCCTGGCACTGCAACGACAGACACGCGGAAAACCGAGGCCCAAAGAGGCCCACCGCTCTTCCATCAACCTTGCCGACTGCCCATGTACACCAAAAATTTCGTCAACCCGTGCCCCGACTGGGCCACGGCGCTGCTCAACGGCTTCAGCCAGGTGCTGCTGCTGCGCAATCCCCTGTGCGGGCTGTGCTGCCTGCTGGCCATTCTGCTGACCGCGCCCCACCTGGTCGGCGGCGCCCTACTCGGCGCCCTGGCCGGCCTGCTCACCGCCCAGGCCCGCGGCTACGACCGCGCTGACCGTCAGGCCGGGCTGTACAGCTACAACGGCGTGCTCATCGGCCTGCTGATCAGCGCCGTGCTGCCCTGGTCGGCCATTCTGCCGCCACTGATCATCGCTGCTGGCGGGCTGTCCAGCATCATTACCCACCAGTGGCGCAAGCGCGGCGGCAAGCTGCTGATTGCCTATACCGCACCGTTTGTGCTGCTGGGCTGGGCCGTGCTGCTGTTCGCCAGCCCCTCGCCCGGCGGCTTCGTCGAAGCCGACCCGCTATATGCCCTGGCGCGGGGAGTAGGTCAGATTTTTCTGCTCGACCAGCCATTGGCCGGCGTACTGA
The DNA here is from genome assembly GCF_026625125.1 of Pseudomonas putida. Taxonomy (NCBI): domain Bacteria; kingdom Pseudomonadati; phylum Pseudomonadota; class Gammaproteobacteria; order Pseudomonadales; family Pseudomonadaceae; genus Pseudomonas; species Pseudomonas putida. The sequence goes on from NZ_CP113097.1 coordinate 4,137,384, forward strand.
TCATTGTCGGCATGTTCGTCGCCAATCCCTATGCCGCAATGTGGGCTGTCATCGGCTCGGCCATCGGTGGCAGCGTGGGCTTGTTCGCCGAAGCGCAATCTGCCTGGCTGGGTCTGCACGGCTTCAACGCCGCACTGGCCGCGCTGGCCTTCAGCAGACAGGGTGAAAAGCCCTGGGTGACCCTGCTGGCGATTGCCTTGGCGGTAGTGCTGCAATCGCTGTTCAAGCTGCTACCGGCTCCCGGCCTGACCGCACCGTTCGTCGCCGCCTGTTGGCTGATGCACTTGGGCAGCCACCTGGCACAACCCAGGCAACGCAATGCCAGCCGCTTGCACAGCTGAAACGCAACCCCTAGGCTCACCCCATTGCTTTTGTGGAACGAGCCCATGAATAACCCTATGAGCCTGCGCGAGCGGCTCTACGTCATCGTTTTCCAGACCGACACCGTCGCCGGCCGGCGCTTCGACAAGACGCTGCTGCTGATCATCCTGGCCAGCCTGGTCACCGTCATCCTCGACAGTATCGATGAAGTGCACCAGAACTACGCAGGCCTGTTGGCGGGTATCGAATGGGGCTTTACCGCGATTTTTCTGGCCGAGTACATCACCCGCCTGTACTGCTCTCCCAAGCCCATGCGCTACGCCTTCAGCTTCTATGGCCTGGTCGACCTGCTGGCGATCGTGCCCGGGATCCTCGCCCTGTACTACAGCGACGCGCAGTACCTGCTGATCATCCGGGTAATCCGCATGCTGCGGATTTTCCGGGTGCTCAAGCTCGGCCAGTACCTGAACCAAGCCAATTACCTGATGGCGGCACTGCGCGGCAGCAAGCAGAAGATCATCGTGTTTCTGCTCAGCGTATCGACACTGGTGACTGTGTTCGGCACCTTGATGTATGTGATCGAGGGGCCGGAGCACGGTTTTACCAGTATCCCCAAAGGCATCTATTGGGCGATCGTCACCCTCACCACAGTGGGCTTCGGCGACATCGTGCCCAAGACGCCGCTGGGGCAGGTGTTGTCTTCGCTGGTGATGATCACCGGTTATTCGATCATCGCCGTGCCCACCGGGATTTTCACGGCCGAACTGGCCAATGCCATGCGTGGCGAACAGTTGCACCATGACTGCCCTAACTGCCAGAAAAGCACGCATGGCCACGACGCGGCATTCTGCTCGCGCTGTGGTCAGGCACTGTTCGGCAAGCGCGACTGATCCTGCGCCAGCGCCTCGCGTGTCAACGCCAGCAGCACGTCGCTGCGCGCTGCCTGGCGCTCGGCGTGGACGACCCCGACCCTGGCCAGGTATTCGGCCTCGGGTACCGAATCGGCGCTCTCCAGCAATGCTTGCATGCGCGTGTGGAAGGGCGCATCGGCCGCCTCCAGGCGTGCTGCCTGCGTGCGTTGCAGATGCTCCTGCCAGAATTCGCGCTGAGCCAGTGAGACGGCGATCTGCTCATCTGTCTCGTTTGCCTGCACCCGCGCTCGCGCCGCCTCCACGCGTTCAGGCCCCACGCCGGCCACTGCGGTAAACAGCATGCTCCCAGGTTGGGCGGGCAGATCGAGTGCATCACGCAAGGCCACGCGATAGGCCAGGCCCACTTCGATCTCATCCGGATCGGCGCCTGCGGCGCGGCGAGCTTGAATGTCTTGCACAACGATGCGATCGACCTCATCCAGCCGCCAGAGTTGTCGGCCCAGGTGCAGCAAGGCGCCCTGCTGATCGCCACTCCCGGCCTCGATACGCGCACGCCAGACCAGCATGCTCAGTTCCAGGTTGCTGAAACACAACGCCACGCTGTCCTGGCAAGTGAGTTCCTGGTTGACCTGATGGAACAACATCTCTCGCAGGCTGGCGTGGTCCTGCATGGCCTGTAGCATGATGAACACCCGCTCCGCCAATGCTTCGCCGTTCTGCCTGAACTCTGCGGTGTCCAGCAAGCGGCCCAGCAACCGGAAGAAGTCGTCGCCACCGGGCTCCATCTCCAGCGCCTCCCAGCACGCCGACAGTTCGTCACGTGCCAGCACGTTGGCGCTGTCCAGCCAGCGCTGACGCAAGAACGTGGTCCCCGGTTGCGCTTCCATGTTCAGGTGTGGCATCGACGTCTGCAGGCCCTCAAGGTCGTGATCGTTCAACGGGTTGCCCCAGAGCATGAGCATGCGCCGGCTCCATACCGGTGCCCGATAATAGCTTGCAGGCAATGTGGCGATACGGTTGTCGCGCAAGTCGGCTTGCAGCAGGTCGGGGCAACGCAGTACCCCGGGCGGCAACTCCGTCTGGCCGGTATTGCGCAAATACAGCCGTCGCAGCCGAGGCAGCGCGCGCAGAGAAAAACCGCGGCCCAAAGGGTTGAACGACAGGTTGAGGTACTCCAGGGACTCGCAATGGGCGAGGATGCCCGCCTGTTCCGGGTCGAGCACGATGCGGTTGTTGAACAGGTCCAGCTCGTTCAGGCTGGGCATCTGGGCGATCGCCGCCGGCACGCGGCTCAGGCGATTGCCACTGAGCTCAAGGATGCGAAGCTCTGGAAAAGCGCCCAGGAATGCCACGGGAATGTCCTCTAGCTGCATCCCCAGCAACGCCAGTTCAAAAATATGGGAAAACCTGACGTGGGAGGGCAGTTCGGGCAACTGGCCAGGCATGGCAGCGAACATGGCAAAGCGGAAACTCTGCGGCGCCTGGATATCGTTCACCCCCGCAGTGATCCGCCGCTGCCAGCAGTCGATCAGGCAACGCCGGAAATAACGGCGCTCTTCTCGCAGGCCCCGTGATGTTGCCTGACGCTCCCACTGCTGCAGCCGTTCGCGCAACGCCGCAAGCTCGTTGCCCAGCCGGGTGATTTCCCCATGGACATCGCTGCCTGAGGTGCGCAGGCCTTCAATCCAGGCCAGTATCTGCTCGTCGGAGAAGCCTGGGTACAAATTGCGCACTGAGGCAAACAATCCTTGTGGAGGCCTTCCACGCCGCCCGCTCAGCGGGTACCCCAGACGCCCATCGGGCTGGCGCTGCGGCAGGCGAAACCAGCCGCGCGAGGGTGGCTCACCCAACAGCTGAGTGACCTCGGCGCGATGCGCTACGGCCTGGCGGCTGAGCAGTACGCGCAAGTTGTGGGCGAATGGCTCGCCGACCCCCAAGGTATCGCGCAGCTGATCGTCATAGGCAGAGGCCATGACCTCGAACAGCTCGCCAGCCTGGCCCAGCGGCTGGCCTGCGCCATCCAGGCGGCGAAACTGGCCATCTTCATGGCGGATAGCACATTCAGGGCCGCCTTCCCCGATGACCAGCAAGGGGGCACCGGCATCGCCATCGAACAAGGCCCAGCGCACGCCACCGCCCGCTGGCAAGTGCCTGAGCATGGCAAGCGCCACCCGGGCAAGGTCCAGCTGCTGCTCCACCTCCAGGTAGAACGCTTCGAACACCCTGACCTGACGAATCCGCCGGATATGCACGCGCGCCGCCTCAGCAAGCCTCAACGCCACGCGCCCGCTGTCGGCCAGCCGCTCGCGGTCTGCCAAGTGAGCAGTGCGCCACAACGCGCGTGCCGCCGATTCATGCAGGCTTGGAAAGACGCGACGCAGAACTGCGGTTTCTGCACTCGATGGAGGCTGGGTAGCGGCGTAGGCCTGCTGGAAGAGCAACCGACGGCGAGCGGCGGCCAGCTCGGCCAACGCCTGCTCGCCCAGCCCCTGGCCACCAGGCAATGCGCGTGCTTGCTGCAAGAGCGCAGCGTCGTCCACCGGCTGCCCGGCGCGCAGGCGCTCGATCAGTACGCTGATACGCCGGTCCAGCACGAAGCGTTCGGCGCTGTCGAGCAGCACAGCGTCGGGGGCCTGGCCCTCGACATGCAGGGCCCGCAGATGATCGGCGTGCAGGTCGTGGATCAGCAGAATCTGCTCGATCCGCTCATCATCCAACGCGTGCAGGCGTCCACCAAGCCGGCGAAACAAACCATAGCGGTCATCCCACTGCGCCGGTTGCTCGAACCACAGGCGCCACGCCCCCGCGCCGTTGTGGCGCAGCTGCGGGCCATACCCGTCACGCGGGCGTAGTTGCCACTCACCCTGTGCGCCATGCTGCACCACGGGGTAGCAGTGGCCCTCCATCTCGACCCAGGCGCGGCCATCGAGCCGATGCACGCCCTCTTCATCCACGTGCGCCTGCAGGGGTGGCACGCTGCGGTAGTCGGCCAATACCGGACGGCACAGCCGGGTACTACCGTCTTCCAGTTGCTCAGGTAGCAAGCTGTCCACCCTCAGCGACCGCCGCCAGGTACGCAGTGCCACCCCCACACCGACAGCAGTGGCGCCCATCACGGCAAGGTCGGTAGCGACATGGGTCACGTGATCGAGCGCCGCGCTGGTGTCGCCTTCATGCCAGGCCTCGACGCCATGGAACACTTCCTTGAGCAAGCCCCATGCAGTGAATGCCAGCAAACCTGCGCCGATCACCGGAATGAACAGGCCAGCCAGGTTCAGCAGCGCCCAGCCCTCTGCGGCCAGGCGTTGGTCGTGGGCCTGCTGCACGGCCCGGTCGATGCTGGCGACTGGGGCGGCGATCATCGCCGCGTCATCCTTGATCTGCGCGATACGCGCCGTGCCCAGGGTTTCGAACAATGGCAGGCGCAGGGCCTGCATGTGCTCATCGAGGTCGTAATTGGCCCAATCCGCCAGATCAGCGTAAGCCGGGATGATCACAGAGAAAAATGCCTGGCTGTCCCGACGCCGCACGAAGCGGCTGAAGAAGCGCTGGTAGTCACGCGTACGTAGCCGCCGCCCCAGGTCATTGGCCAGATGCCGCAGGCTGCTGGACACACACCACGGCCCATGGGGATCATCCGGCACGTACGCCAGCAAACGCCGGGTGGTGTTGCGAACCCAACCCTCATCGATAACGTCCAGCAGCACTATCTGCTCCAGGTTACAGCCCACCAGGCTCAGTTGCCTGGCCACCACCGGATCGCCTTGCAGGCGCGGCGGCGTGCCGTCGCGGCATAAGCCCACAATCATCTGCAGTTCGTCGTCGTCGAGTACACCCCTCTGCCTGGCCTTATAGGCCTCCACCAGCATTTGCAGGCGTTGGGCGGTACCCAACAGCATCGCGACGCTTGCGCCCTGGGCTGTCGGCGCCAGCAGCACGCTGTTGAGGTGAGCCTGATATTGACCGCCCAGGTCGAGGCTGCGACACAGCTTGGCAAACGCCACGGCCGACGGGGGTTTGGCAGCGCCTTTACGCGCACTGGTCAGCCGGTTACCCCGCGGTTGGCCCCCCTCCTCGGCTTGATCTTCAGTGAAATTGCGCAGCGCCGCTTCCAGCAGCGGCATGTCGTCATACACCAGTTCGGTAAGGTGCACGCCCACAGGCTGTGCATTGATCACCGGTTCACGGTGGCCGGCAATGAAGGACCAGAGATGCACGTTGAAAGGCTCGCCATCGGGCCCTTCCAAGGCCTGCTCCAGACGGCTTTTCGCGAAACTGTCGATACCTTCCAGGCGTGCAAGCACTGCACTGAGTTGCTGACGCACGGCCAGGCTCTGGCGCAACGCCTCACTCAGGCCCGGCAAATGTTCGGCGCGGGCTGCTCGCAGCCACTGGGGCAGGCGTGCGGCAATCAATTGATCCTGGAAGGCCTGTTCCAGGGCAAGTCCATCGGGCTGCGGGTCGGTTTGGTAAGTCATGGCGCGCTCCTCCTTCGGGAGGCGCGAGCTTAGGTATGGCCCAGGGCTGAAAGTGGTTAGATACCTAACACCCGGCTGGGCGCGCGCATAAGCAAAGAGCCATTCGGTCTTTAATCGCTGCGAAGCGAACGGCTATAGTCACTGGCACAATGCCAACCCTCTGAACCCTAACAAGGAATACTTCGTGAAAAAGCTATTCACCGCCTCGCTGCTGGCGGCCGGCCTGGCGCTGGGCAACTTGGCCCACGCCGCCCCGACCCTGTTGAATGTGTCCTACGACGTGATGCGTGACTTCTACAAAGACTACAACCCGGCCTTCCAGAAGCACTGGGAAGCCGAGCATGACGAGAAGGTCAACGTGCAGATGTCGTTCGGCGGCTCGAGCAAGCAGGCGCGCGCGGTGATCGATGGCCTGCCGGCCGATGTCATCACCATGAACATGGCCACCGACATCAACGCGCTTGCCGACATCGGCAAGCTGGTGCCGGACGATTGGGTCACCCGTTTGCCCAACAACAGCGCGCCGTTCACCTCGGCCACTGTGTTCATCGTGCGCAAGGGTAACCCCAAAGCCCTGAAAGACTGGCCAGACCTGCTCAAGGACGGCGTGCAGGTGATCGTGCCCAACCCGAAGACCTCGGGTAACGGCCGCTACACCTACCTGTCGGCCTGGGGCTATGTGCTCAAGCAAGGCGGTGACGAGGCCAAGGCCCGTGACTTCGTCGGCAAGCTGTTCAAGCAGGCACCGGTACTGGATACCGGCGGTCGCGCTGCTACCACCACCTTCATGACCAACCAGATCGGTGATGTGCTGGTGACCTTCGAGAACGAAGCCGAAATGATCGCCCGCGAATTCGGCCGCGACCAGTTCGAAGTGGTCTACCCGAGCGTGTCGGCCGAGGCTGAACCACCGGTCAGTGTGGTCGACAAGGTGGTAGCCAAGAAGGGCACCCAGGCCGTGGCCGAGGAATACCTCAAGTACCTGTGGTCGCCGGCAGCTCAGGAAATCGCCGCACAGAATTACCTGCGTCCGCGTGATGCAACGGTACTGGCCAAGTACACCGACCGCTTCCCTAAGGTCGATTTCCTGTCGGTGGAGAAAACCTTCGGCGACTGGCGCACCGTGCAGAAAACCCACTTCAACGATGGTGGCGTGTTCGACCAGATCTATACCAACCCGTAATCGCGTGCTGCCTTCACTTGAGCGCCATCATTGCGCCCAAGTGAAGCTTCCCGACTACATCAGGCTGGTGCTTCATCGCGAAACACCAAGGCCTTCAAGCCACCCGCCGGATCGGCATCCGGAAACTCCGGCGGGTTATCCAAACGCTCCACGAAAGCCAACGCTGGGGCCTGCTCCGCCATCCCGTCGATCAGAAACTGCGGCCCGATGCCCGGATCGTTCACGCACGCCAGCACAGTGCCACCCTTGGTCAGCAACTCTGGCAAGCGCCGCAGGATCTTCGCGTAATCCTGGGTCAGCACGAAACTGCCTTTCTGGAAGGTGGGCGGGTCGATGATGATCAAATCGTAAGGCCCGTACTTGCGCACCTTACCCCACGACTTGAACAACTCATGCCCCAGATACGCCACCCGTGATGCATCGTGGCCATTGAGCCGGTGGTTGTCGCGGCCACGCGAAAGCGCCGACTTGGCCATGTCCAGATTGACCACCTGCTCGGCACCGCCGGCGAGCGCCGCGACCGAAAAGCCGCAGGTGTAGGCGAACAGGTTGAGCACACGCTTGCCCGCCGACTGTTCACGTACCCATCGGCGGCCGTAACGCATGTCGAGGAACAGACCGTTGTTCTGCCGCACGCCCAGGTCGAGCAAATAGGTCAGGCCATCTTCGACCACTTCGCGCTGCTGGCACGGCTCGCCCCACAACCACTCACCCGGGCTGTCCGGCAAGTAACGGTGCTGGATGAGGATCGCTTGGCCGGTCCACTGCGGGCGCTCGGCGAGGGTGCGCAGCATGGCCTGCAGTTCAGCCAGCTGGCCTGCGGCTGGCTCACGGAACAGCGCTACCGACAGCACGCCCTGCAACCAGTCGACGGTGACCTGCTCCAGCCCCGGCCAGCAACGGCCGCGGCCGTGAAACAGGCGACGGGTTTCCTGCGGTGCGGGGTCGAGGGCGGTAAGCAGATGCTGTTCGAGGGTGTGGATCGGCGAAGTCATGGCGGGTCGCAAGCAAATAAAAGGAAGCATTCTACCCCGCGAGGCTGCTGGTGGGGCGCGCAACCGCGCCTCACTGGCCTTTGGCAGGGATCGGCGCCGAACGGAACCACCACCCCTGCTGCATGCCCGCCGCCGCCAGCAAGATCAACGCCACACCGAGCCATTGCAACGGCACCAGGCGGTGCCCAAAGGCCACCCAGTCGACCAGGATCGCGGCGATCGGGTAGATGAATGAAAGGGCGCCGGTCAATGCCGTGGGCAGGCGCTGGATGGCGCTGTACAGCAACACATACATCAACCCGGTGTGCACCACGCCCAGCATCACCAGGCTGGCCAAGGCCGAGGGCTCGCCAGGCAGACCGCCCGGCTTGACCCACGGCGCCAACAGCAACACCCCGGTCGCTACCTGGATCAGGGCGATAAGATGCGGTGGCGTGCCGTTCAGGCGCTTGATGATCAACGCGGCAATGGCATAAAGAAACGCCGCCCCCAGCGCCAGGGCAATGCCCAGCAGGTACTCTTCACCGCTGCCCTGCCCTGCGCCATGGGCGCTGACGATGGCCAGCATGCCGAGGAACGCCACGCTCAGCCAGGTGACCTTGGCCACAGTGATCTTCTCGCCCAGAAACACTGCCGCCAGCCCCACCAGCAGAAACGGCTGCACGTTGTACACCGCGGTGCCGATGGCGATCGACGCCCGCGAATAGGAGGCGAACAGCAACACCCAGTTGCCGACGATGGCCACGCCGCTGGCGATTGCCAAGAGCAAGGCCGTGCGGCTGATCACACCAGGTTTGAGAAAGCCGAGCGCCGCACAGACCAGCAGCAACGTGCCGGTGCCAAACACACACCGCCAGAACACCACTTCCAGGACCGGCTGCCCCGATACCAGCACGAACCAGCCGATAGTCCCGGAAATCAGCATGGCAGCGACCATTTCCAGCGAGCCACGGCGCAACGAACTGTCCATCTCACACCTCCCCTGACGATGACGGACAGTATGCAGAGGCTCGCAGTGGGCCCTCCAGCGGATAACCAAGGAAAAATGCCTCCTCAGCCTTTACTATCAAGGCAAACCAGCAATTGACCCTTATGAGGCGTATATGACCGATGCCATCGACCAGCTCCTGATCAACGCCCTGATGGAAGACGCCCGCCGCTCACTCAAAGCGCTGGCGCACATCAGTGGCCTGTCTGCACCCAGCGTCAGCGAACGCCTGCGCCGCCTGGAAGAGCGCGGCGTACTGCGCGGTTACACCGTGGATGTCGATCCGCGCTGCTTTGGATACCAATTGCAGGCCATCGTACGCATTCGCCCGCTGCCGGGGCAGCTGCAGGAAGTGGAACGGCAGATCATCGCGATTCCCGAGTTCACCGAGTGCGACAAGGTAACGGGCGAGGATTGCTTCATTGCCCGGCTGCATGTGCGGTCGATGGAACAGCTCGACACCCTGCTCGACCGTATCAATGTGCTCGCTGAAACCAACACGGCGATCATCAAGAAAAGCCCGGTGAAGCGGCGCTTGCCGCCGATGAATTGAAGCGCCGAAAAACCTGACTCACACCTGTACACACAAACGTCACCTTAAGTGCCATTTTTGTGTGCATAAGTGCTAGCACTGCCCCAATACGTTACATACGTTGCGCAACTAAATCTGACCAAATGATCAACTAATTATGCATGAATAAAATTAAACCTGTTCAATTGGTCAACTTATAGTTAATTCAATTCATCAACTTAGCTTTCAAAGCGATAGTTTTGAAGTAAATGCAACTTGATGTACGTTCTCCGCCTGGCATGGAACTCGCTTTTGTGTGTTCGTGTTTTGTATACAAGTTGAACTAAACATAAATACACAAGAACCCGCGACGCCGACCCAACCCGGCCGCCGCGCCCAGAACCCAGTGATGCCAACGCTGGACTGACGAGATGGCGAGCCCGTGCGCATGCCCGCTCATCGCAGTCCACGTGCATCAGGAGCCTGCCGGAATGAGTACCAGCCTCGACCTTGCCCCTGAACTATCCGTCGCCAGCACCCACCCCTCGTCCTCCCTGGCCGGCCATGCGCCGCAACTTGAACTCAGCCCGCGCCTGCATAACCGCGACCTGGCGCCGACGCGTATCGAAGGCCGCCGCTGGGGGCGCTACAGCATCTTCGCGCTGTGGACCAACGATGTGCACAACATTGCCAACTACTCCTTCGCCATGGGCTTGTTCGCGCTTGGCCTCGGCGGCTGGCAGATTCTCCTGTCCTTGGCGATCGGCGCCGCGCTGGTGTACTTCTTCATGAACCTTTCCGGCTACATGGGGCAGAAGACCGGCGTGCCGTTCCCGGTAATCAGCCGCATTGCCTTCGGCATTCATGGCGCGCAAATTCCCGCGCTGATCCGTGCTGTGATCGCCATCGCTTGGTTCGGCATCCAGACCTACCTGGCTTCAGTGGTGCTACGCGTGCTGCTGACGGCGGTGTGGCCGCAACTCGCCAGTTATGACCAAGACAGCATCCTCGGCCTGTCGAGCCTGGGCTGGGTGTGCTTCGTGGCAATCTGGCTGGTGCAACTGGTGATCCTCGCCTACGGCATGGAGATGGTGCGCCGCTACGAGGCATTCGCCGGCCCGGTGATCCTGCTGACCGTCGCCAGCCTGGCGGTGTTCATGTACTTCAAGGCCGATGCGCGTATCGCCTGGTCGGTGGCCGAGCCGCTGACCGGGTACGAGATGTGGCGCAACATATTCGCCGGCGGCGCGCTGTGGCTGGCGATCTACGGCACCCTGGTGCTCAACTTCTGCGATTTCGCCCGTTCCTCGCCATGCCGCAAGACCATCCGCGTCGGCAACTTCTGGGGCCTGCCGGTGAACATCGTGGTCTTCGCGCTGATCACCGTGGTGCTGTGCGGCGCACAGTTCCAGATCAACGGCCAGATCATCGACAGCCCGACCCAGATCGTTGCCAGCATCCCCAATACGGCCTTCCTGGTCCTCGGCTGCCTGGCCTTCCTGATCGTCACCGTGGCGGTGAACATCATGGCCAACTTCGTCGCCCCGGCCTTCGTGCTGAGCAACCTGGCGCCGCGGCACCTGAACTTCCGCCGCGCAGGGCTGATCAGCGCCACCGTGGCCGTGTTGATCCTGCCATGGAACCTCTACAACAGCCCGCTGGTGATCGTCTATTTCCTGTCTGGCCTGGGCGCCCTGCTGGGCCCACTGTACGGGGTGATCATGGCCGACTACTGGCTGCTGCGCAAAGGCTGCATCAACGTGCCGGAGCTGTACAGCGAACATCCGGCCGGGGCTTACCACTACAGCAAGGGCATCAACCTGCGTGCCGTCGCCGCGTTCCTGCCGGCAGCGCTGCTGGCCATCGTCCTGGCGCTGGTGCCCAACTTCCATGCCATCGCACCGTTTTCCTGGCTGATCGGTGCCGGCATCGCCGCCGCGCTGTACCTGCTGATCGCCCCTCGCAACCGTCAATACGCTGATGTCAGCGGCGAATGCATCGCCGTCGACCACAGCAGCCACTGATCAAGGAGCAGTGCTCATGCGTATTCTGATCGCCAACGTCAACACCACCGAAGCCATCACCGAGGCCATCGCCGAGCAAGCCCGCAGCGTGGCGGGCCCCGACACGCAGATCATCGGCCTGACCCCCTGGTTCGGTGCCGAGTCGGTGGAGGGCAATTTCGAGAGCTACCTGGCTGCCATCGCCGTCATGGACCGCGTGCTGGCTTATGAGGGGCCCTACGATGCCGTGATCCAGGCCGGCTACGGCGAACATGGCCGCGAAGGCCTGCAGGAACTGCTGAACGTGCCGGTGGTGGACATCACCGATGCCGCCGCCAGCACGGCACTGTATCTGGGCCACGCCTACTCGGTGGTGACCACCCTGGACCGTACCGTGCCGCTGATCGAAGACCGCCTGAGGCTTTCGGGGTTGTACGACCGCTGCGCCTCGGTGCGCGCCAGTGGCCTTGCCGTGCTGGAACTGGAGGAGGACCCACAGCGTGCAGTGCAGGCGATCGTCGAACAAGCCGAGCGGGCGGTGCGCGATGACAAGGCCGAGGTGATCTGTCTGGGCTGTGGCGGCATGGCCGGGCTGGATGAGCAGATTCGTCAGCGCACCGGGGTGCCGGTGGTCGATGGCGTGAGCGCGGCGGTGACCATTGCCGAGTCGTTGGTGCGGATGGGGCTGAGCACCTCCAAGGTGCGGACCTATGCCACCCCGCGGGCGAAGAAAGTCGTGGGCTGGCCGATGCGATTCGGCCGGTAAGCGCCAAGGCGCATTCCCGCCCCCACAGACCAGCAGCACCGCCGGCCCCTGGGGGCAGTCCAATTGCGCCGGCTTTCAGAAATTGGGCAAGTCGGTTGCTTCCACGGGTAACGCGCAGGCCTGAAGCACTGCGCGGTCGCGGTGGGAGCCGGCTTGCCGGCGATAGGGCCAGCGCAGTCGCCTTGTCATCCAGGCCAAGCGCCGAGCACCCCCAAGGCCGACAGACCAGCAGCTCCAAACCCAGCAGCATCAACACTTGCCTGATGTTTCAGCTTGGTTGCCAGGAAAGTGACCACGAATCAGGTCGGGCAGCTGTGCGCGCCGCCATCCAGGCCTTGGCGTACGTTGCGGCTGAGCAGGCTGGCCTTGCCGTCGCGCCAGGTCAGGGTCAGTACATACAGGGTGTCGAAATCGTCGCCCTGCCAGTCCTCGGTGATCACCCGGTCCTCACCCAGCGCCTTGCCGGCGACGGTATTGATCAGCTCCGGCAGATAACCATGGGACCAGGCAGTGTAGACAGTGGCGTTGCGGTATTTGCCGCTGAGCAACTCATCCGCGAGCTCATCGGTATCGTTCGCACCGTAATCGATATTCACCGGCAAGCCGAGACGTATCGCGCTCGGGGTGATGGTCATCAGTGGGCGGATGTAGCTGTAACGCTGGTCATCGACGCCTTCCTCGACCTCTCGCGTCGGGTTGGCGGCGAAGACGAAATCGGCTTTGCCGAAGCGCTCGGGCAGCAGCCTGGCCAGGTCCAGCGCGCGGTTGAGGCCTTGACAGTTCAACTGCCCCAACCCTTCGCCAGGTTTTTCGGCATGGCGCAGAAACACCAGGGTCTGGGTACCGTCGACAGGTTGAACGCGGTTTTCGACCACTTCCAGGGCCAAGGGCACCGCCGCAGCAGCGAGTGCGAGGCCCAACAGCAGATGGCGACGACGGCGAACAAACGTGGGCAACTTCATGAAGGCAGGCTCTTGTGGCAGACAATTTGGGTCGACCCGCCACACTGCCCTGAGGCCCAAGAGGCCCGGCATCCTTGTAGTGAATGCCATCCCTGGCCAACGAGTAGGGGTCAGAGTGCCCTCAACGCGTTTGGTTCCTCCCTGGGCAAGGCCTAGGGTAACCCACACATGTTGCGAAATTATTCCAAGCCTGCCAGCCGCGCCCGAGGCTCAGTCATCCCGCGTCAACACTTCGAGCAACTCGATCTCGAACGTCAGGTCCGAATTCGGCGGGATCGCACCCACGCTGCGCTCTCCATATCCCAGGTGCGCAGGCACCTGCAGCTTGCGTTTGCCCCCTACGCGCATACCCATCAGGCCTTGGTCCCAGCCCTTGATCACCCGGCCCGTGCCAATCACGCACTGGAACGGTTTGCCGCGCGACCGGGACGAGTCGAACTCGCTGCCATCGGCCAGCCAGCCAGTGTACTGGGTGGTGATCAGGGCGCCTTTGACGGCAGCTTTACCGTCGCCTTCGACGAGGTCGGTGATTTGCAGTTCGCTGTTCATGGGCATGCTCCAAGGGTGACATTCAAGGCCGCCCTTTTCTCAGGAATGCACGGCATTGGCAAGCACCACTCACCCCAATTGCTCGAACGCTTGCTGGCCCGTCAGCTCGGTAGTCTGGTTGGCAAAACAGTACCAGGCAGGTTTCTGCTCGACGAAGATCTGCAGGTCGAAATCCCAGGCCTCCTCGCCGTCCAGCAGGCCCACCGGCACCGCGTAGAAATCGTTGGCCTTGAGCCGGTAATACAGGTGAGTGCCGCAGTTCCCGCAAAAACCGCGCTGGGCCCAATCGGAAGAATCGTAGACACTGGGCGAACGCCCTTCGATGACCGGTGGCTGGCTGCAGTGAACGACCAGCAATGGCCCCCCGGTCCACTTGCGGCACATGCTGCAATGGCAAGCGCTGATGTGGGTAGTGTCGACGGTGACGTGCAGCCGGGTTTCCCCACAAAGGCAGCTGCCGTGCTTTTCCAGGGTCATGGTGAGGCTCCTTGCGTTAGGTGGAGGGCAAGTATAGATCGCCCCCGCACAACCGCTCGCAACCCCACCAGGCCGGTCAGACGAACACGTTGCCGCGTAGGTAGAGCGCCGCCCGCCCGCTGATGATCACTCGGCCATTGCCCGGCACTTCACAGTGCAGTTGGCCCTTGCGCGCACCACCCTGCTCACAGGTCAGGGTGCTCTTGCCCAACCGCTGCGCCCACAAAGGCGCAAGCGAAGTGTGCGCAGAACCTGTGACCGGGTCTTCATTGACACCCACTCGCGGGCCGAACCAGCGCGTGACGAAATCGTATCCGCGCCCGGGAGCAGTCACGGCGATACCCCGCACATCGAACGCCGACAAGGCGACGAAGTCCGGCTGCAGCGGGTCCAGAAGCGAGGCGTCATCGATCATCACTACATAGTCGTCGGACCGATACACCGCACTCGCCCCACTCAGCCCCAGTGCCTTGAGCAAACCGGCGGGCGCCTCGACGGCGGCCGGCTGCTTGGCCGGGAAGTCCATGGCCAGCAAGCCGTCGGCGCCTCGGCTTACCCGCAATTCACCGCTGCGGGTGTTGAAGCGCAGTACTTCAGCCTGCTCGCCCAACTGCTCGAACAGCACATAGGCCGATGCCAAGGTGGCATGGCCGCACAGGTCGACCTCCACCGCCGGGGTGAACCAGCGCAGGTCAAAGGTCTCCCCACTGCGCACGAAATAGGCGGTTTCGGAGAGGTTGTTCTCTTCGGCGATGCGTTGCAGCACGTCATCAGGCAGCCAGCTTTCAAGCGCAATCACGGCAGCCGGGTTGCCACCGAACGGTTCTGCGCTAAAGGCATCGACCTGAAAGATCTCGAGTTGCATGCGAACACTCCTTGTGGCCCAGCCAGCGCCGGGCAGAATTAAAAACGAACGTTACAGATGGACGGGTGTAAGTACCGGTTCGCCGGCAAAGAAGGCCTGTAGATTGCGCAGGACCAAGGCCACCGTGTCACGCGCCGCTTCAGGGGATTGCCCGGCCACATGCGGGGTGAGCACGGTATTGCCGAGGGCCTTCAAGGCATCGGGCACGGCCGGTTCGTCGTCGAACACATCAAGTGCTGCGCCTGCGAGTTGCCCGTGCTGCAGGGCACTTATCAGCGCCGGGGTATCCACAACGCTGGCACGGGCGATGTTCACCAGGTAGCCCTCGGGGCCCAGTGCCTCAAGCACCCGAGCATCGACCAGGTGGTGGGTATTGGTACCGCCCGGGGTGGCTACGACCAGAATGTCTACGGCATCGGCCAGGTGCAACGGGCTGTCGTACCAGGTGTAAGGCACGTCCTGGCGCGGCGTGCGGCTGTGATAGCAGACACTCATCTCGAAGCCCAGGCTGGCACGTTTGGCGATGGCCCGGCCAACTGCGCCCAAGCCGAGGATGCCGAGGCGCTTGCCACTTATCGAGGGGCTGATGACCCGGTTCCACGCACCGAGGCGGATACCGGCATCGGCGCGTGGAATGTCGCGCAGCAGGGCCAACAGTATCGCCAGGGTGTGGTCGGCCACGGCGGCGGCATTGGCACCGGCGCCATTGGTGACGGTGATGCCACGAGCAGCGGCGGCGGCCAGGTCGACCTGTTCGTAACCGGCACCGATCACGCAGATGATCTGCAAGTGGGGCAACGCTTGGATTTCAGCAGCGGTCAGGCCCAGCGGGCCGCGGGTAAGCACCGCATCGATTTCAGCGCCATGGCGGCGGATGGCGTCGCCACGCAGCTGCGCGGACGGTGCGCGAATCAGCCGGTAGCCAGCCTGCTCGAGCAGGGGCAGGTAATCATCGACGGTTTCCACCAACACCAGGACTGTCTTGCTCATGCACCCCTCCGGCTCTAATTCGAAGGGGCATTATGCGGAGTCGGCGGGCGGTACAGTCAATCGATAAATCGCGGGTAAACTGTACTGTATCGGTTGCTTGCTACTGGCCGTGCCGGCTTGCCGACGACACGGCCAGAAAACACAACGCGATTACTGAGCGAACGCCCGACCCAGCCCACCGGGTACACCACTGCTGTCGGTCTCCTGCCACGGGCCATCCGGGCTCAGAGACCAGCTCCAGCCATTGTCATAGCGGTAATAGGTGCGCTGCCGGTAGAACGTATTGGGTTTCTTCTCCAACACATAAACACCCAGTTTCGGATCCCAATGGCTGGCGCCCCCCGGTGGTGGGGCAAAGCTTGCTGAGGTCCGCGGCATCGGTTTGGGTGTCGCGGCCGGTTTGCTCGGCTGCGTGGAGGGTTGGCTACCCGGCAGCGGCTTGACCACCGGCCCCTTTTGCGCAGGCACCGTTTCGATCGGTGGGGCCGGCTGTTCGTACGGCTCGCGCACCGTACACGCAGACAAACCCACGGCGAGAGTGATCAGGGTCAGGCGGACGACGTTTCGCATGGCGGGTTCTCTTACCGGTCGGGGCTGTCGATGATCAGCAGTTGGGTGGCCTGGGTGGTGCTGGGCAGCGGTGCGCCTTGGCCGATCCACTCACCCTGGGTGGGCTGGCCAGCGCGCGATACCCGTGCAACCAGTTGGACTTCGGCAAAGTCGGACAGTTTCATCTGCGGCATCATCGCATCGGCGTCAGACAATTCGACCTCCAGCGGCAATTGGGCCACGGTCACCCGCTTGGCCGCCAGCGGCATGGGCGGGCCGTTGCTAGCCCGGGCGAAGATGAACACCGCATCGCCGGGCTGGACCTCATCCTTGAGCGCCGGGGCCAGCTCGACCCGGACCTTCAGGCGTGCTGCCAGCGGGGTCGCAGGCTTGCCAGCGTTGCCGCCCAGGCGCTCTGCCGCACGGTCGATGCCACCTTGCAAGGCCGCGCGCGAGGCGTCGCCTTCAGGCAGTTGCGCCAGCAGGCGGTTCCAGTAATCGATGGCTTCCTGGTAGCGCTCGCCTTCGAATGCCGCAATGCCGCGCAGGCCAAGGCTGGTCACTTCGTTAGGGTCGGCCTTGAGGGCCTCGTCGGTCAGCGCCTGCACCTGTGCGCTCCACTGCTTGTTGGCCGCGAAATACAGGGCCTGGGCCCATTGGCCCAGCAATTCTGGCTGGCGGCCGGCCAGGGCCACGGCGCGCTCGTAGGCTTTGGCGGCATCTGCCGGGCGCTGCTCGGCCATGTAGGCGCGGCCCAGGAAATACAGGCCCTCGGCCGAATCCGGCTGAGCCTGGACGGCGCGCTCCAGGCGCGTGGTCATTTCTTCCATCGTCTTGGGCGCCGCGGCGAACTCCTGGGTCAACTGCACTTTGTCCGCAGCACCAAAGTGCAGATACAGACCAAGCGCCACCACCGGCACCAGCACAGCGGCCAGCAGCGGAAGCACCCTGCCCAGGTGCCCCTGGCGCGGCGCTTCGGCGCCTTCGGTGTCGGCCAACAGTTCACGGGCGGCCTCATCACGGCCGCTGGCCAGTTGCGCGTCATCCAGCACCCCGGCGGCCTGCTGGGCAGCCAGTTCGGCGACACGTTCCTGGTACAGCGCCACGTTCAGCGCAGTACGGTCTTCTTCCTGCTGCTGGCGACGGCCACGCAGGATCGGGATCAGCAGAAAGCTGAGGGCGGCGAGCAGCAGCAGGCCCGCACCAAGCCAGAATTCAGTCATGGTTCTGTTCTTTTTCCAGCAGTTTGGCGAGACGTTCGCGTTCTTCGACGGACAGCTCCTGGGAGCCCAAGGTAGCTGGCACACGGCGCCGGCGGACAATCACCAACAGCACCGCAAAGCCACCGACCAGCAGAATGCCCGGGCCGAACCAGAGCAGCCAGGTACGCCCAGTGAGGGCCGGCTTGTAGCGCACAAAATCGCCATAGCGGTCGACCATGAAGTCGACGATCTGCTGGTTGCTCTTGCCTTCACCCAGCATGCGGAAAATCTCCCGGCGCAGGTCGGCGGCAATCGGTGCGTTGGAGTCGGCGATGTCCTGATTCTGGCATTTGGGGCAGCGCAGCTCTTTGGTCAGCTGCTGATAACGCTCACGCTCGGCGTCGTCGCGGAACTGGTAGGTATCGATCGCCGCCTTGGCCACGCCGGCCACGCTCAAAGCCAATACTGCGGCCGCAAGCCAGCGCTTCATGGTTTGGCCTCGTCGACCAGGCCCTGATACAGCGGCGCCAGTTGCTCGCGCCAGACGCTGGCGTCGACGACGCCCACATGCTTGTAGCGGATGATGCCCTTGGCGTCGATCAGGAAGGTCTCCGGCGCGCCATAAACGCCCAGGTCCAGGCCCAGGCTGCCCTGTTCATCGCGAATATCCAGCTGGTAGGGGTTGTGGAAGTCGGCCAGCCACTTCTGGGCGGCAGCATTGTCGTCCTTGTAGTTGATGCCGTAGATCACCACGCCCTGCCCGGCAAGCTGGTTCAGGTAAGGGTGCTCGACCTTGCACGACGGGCACCAGGTGGCCCATACGTTCACCAGCGCCGGGCGGCCTTGCAGATCAGCCTGGGTCAGGGTGCGATCACCTTGGGTCGAGGCCAGGGAAAACGCCGGGAACGGTTTGCCGATCATTGCCGAGGGCAGCTCGTCGGGCTTGAGGAACAGGCCTTTGTAGAGGAAAACAGCCACCAGCAGGAATACCGCCAGTGGCACCACCATGATCCAACGCTTCATGCAGCTGCTCCAGACACGCCCAGGACATCACGCACCCGGGTCTTGACCTTGACGCGATAGCGCCGGTCGAGGGCCGCCAGCAAACCGCCCAGGCCGGTCAATAGACCGCCCAGCCAGATCCAGCGGACGTAAGGCTTGATATGCACGCGCACGGCCCAGGCGCCGTTGTCCAGCGGCTCGCCCAAGGCGACATACAGGTCGCGGGTGAAACCAGCATCGATGCCGGCCTCTGTCATCATCGACTGCTGCACGGTATAGAGGCGCTTCTCGGGGTGCAGCGTGGTCACTTCACGGCCATCGCGGCTGACCACGACGGTGCCCTTGTCGGAACTGAAATTCGGCCCTTCGAAGTGCTTGGCGCCCTGGAACAGGAACTGATAGCCCGCCAGTTCCACGCTTTCACCCGGCGCCAGGCGCAGGTCACGCTCGGCACTGTTGTTGCTCGACAGCACCACGCCAAGCGCGCACACCGCAAGCCCCAGGTGCGCCAGTTGCATGCCCCAGTAGCTGCGCGTCAGGCCACGTACGCCTTTGGCCAAGCCCTTGTGGCGGGTCTTGTCGACAATGTCGCGCAACCCGCTGAGCACCACCCAGGCAGCCAGGGCAAAGGCGGTCAGGGTCGGCCAGTCGAAGTCGTCGACGATGAAACCGGCCACTGGCGCCAGCACTGCGCTGGCGATCAGTACCGGCGTCATCATGCTGGCCAACCACTTGCCAGGGGTGTCCTTCCAGCGCACCACCACGCCGACGCCGAGCACCACCATCAGCAGTGCCATCAGCGGCAGGAACAAGGCATCGAAATAGGGCGGGCCCACCGACAGCTTGGCCCCGGTCAGGGCATCGAGCACCAACGGGTAGAGGGTGCCGAGCAGGATCATCGCAGCGGCCACTACCAGCACCAGGTTGTTGGCCAGCAGCAGCGTCTCGCGCGACCACAGGGCAAAGCCCACCTGGCTTTTGACCACCGGGGCACGCAGGGCGAACAGGGTCAGCGAACCACCGACCACGAACAGCAGGAAGATCAGGATGAACACACCCCGTGACGGGTCGGAGGCGAAGGCATGCACCGAGGTCAGCACGCCGGAGCGCACCAGGAACGTCCCCAGCAGGCTCAGCGAGAACGCGGCGATCGCCAGCAGCACGGTCCAGCTCTTGAACACGCCACGCTTCTCCGTCACTGCCAGCGAGTGGATCAGAGCCGTGCCCACCAGCCAGGGCATGAAAGAGGCGTTTTCCACCGGGTCCCAGAACCACCAGCCGCCCCAGCCCAGTTCGTAGTAGGCCCACCAGGAACCCAGGGTGATACCCACCCCCAGGAAGGCCCAGGCGATGATGGTCCACGGCCGCGACCAGCGCGCCCAGGCAGCGTCCAGGCGGCCACCGAGCAAGGCGGCAATGGCGAAGGCAAAGGCCACCGAGAAGCCCACATAGCCCATGTACAGCATGGGCGGGTGGACGATCAGGCCGAAGTCCTGCAGCAGCGGGTTGAGGTCGCGGCCGTCAGTGGGCACTTGCGGCAGCAGGCGCTGGAACGGGTTGGACGTGATGATCAAAAAGCTCAGGAAGCCGACGCTGATCATGCCCATCACCGCCAGCACGCGGGCCAGCATCACCTGCGGCAGTTGCCGCGAAAACACCGACACGGCAAAGGTCCAGCCGCCCAGGATCAGCGCCCAGAGCAGCAGCGAACCCTCGTGCGCGCCCCACACGGCGCTGAACTTGTAGTACCAGGGCAAGGCGCTGTTGGAGTTGCTGGTCACATAGGCGACCGAGAAGTTGTCGGTCATGAAGGCATGGGTCAAACAAGCGAAGGCAAAGGCCAGGAAAGCGAATTGCCCCCAGGCCGCCGGCCGCGCCAGGCTCATCCACAGGCTGTCGCCACGCCAGGCGCCGAGCAGCGGCACACTGGCCTGCACGGCGGCGAAGCAGATGGCCAGGATCATCGCCAACTGGCCAAGTTCGGGGATCACCAGCGCTGCGTTCATGGTCTGGCCTCCGTACCGGTGGCGGCCTGGCCGCTTTCCTTCAGGGCCTTGGTGACCTCGGGCGGCATGTACTTCTCGTCGTGCTTGGCCAGTACCTCATCGGCCACCACCACGCCTTCGGCGTTGACCTTGCCCAGGGCGACGATGCCCTGCCCTTCGCGGAACAGGTCGGGCAGGATGCCGCGGTAGGTGATCGGCACCGACTTGTTGAAGTCGGTGACCACAAAGCGCACGTCCAGCGAGTCGGACGAGCGCTGCACCGAGCCTTTCTCGACCATGCCGCCAGCACGGATGCGGGTGTCCAGCGGCGCTTCGCCATTGGCGATCTGAGTGGGCGTGTAGAACAGGTTGATGTTCTGCTGCAGTGCGCTCAAGGCAAAGCCGACGGCAACCCCGACACCGACCAGCAGGCCGACGATGAGCAACAGGCGTTTCTTGCGCTGCGGATTCACTGGTTGTTCTCCCGGCGCAAACGGCGCGCCTCTTCTTGCAGATAGCGACGACGGGCCAGCAGCGGCGCGGCGACATTCAGCGCCAGCACCGCCAGGCAGATGCCATAGGCCGACCACACGTACAGGCCATGGTGGCCCATGGCGAGAAAATCACCGAAGGTGGCAAAGCTCATTGTGCGGCCCTCCGCCCCAGGCTGTTCAACACTTCGTCCTTGACCCAACTGGCGCGCGCCTCGCGCTTGAGCACTTCAAGGCGCATGCGCAGCAACAGCACGGCACCGAAGAAGCAGTAGAAACCCAACACCGTGCACAGCAACGGCAGCCACATTTCTGCGGGCATTGCCGGCTTTTCGGTGAGGGTGAAGGTGGCGCCCTGGTGCAGGGTGTTCCACCACTCCACCGAGTACTTGATGATCGGGATGTTGACCACGCCGACGATTGCCAGCACGGCGCACGCCTTGGCCGAGCTGTCACGATTACTGATCGCCTGGCCCAGCGCAATGATGCCGAAGTACAGGAAAAGCAGAATGAGCATGGACGTGAGGCGGGCGTCCCACACCCACCAGCTGCCCCAGGTCGGCTTGCCCCAGATGGCGCCGGTCACCAGCGCCACGGCGGTCATCCAGGCGCCGATGGGCGCGGCACATTGCAGGGCCACGTCGGCCAGTTTCATCTTCCACACCAACCCCACTACCCCGGCGACTGCCAGCAGCACGTAGCAGGACTGCGCCAGCATCGCCGCCGGCACATGAATGTAAATGATGCGGAAGCTGTTGCCTTGCTGGTAGTCCTGCGGGGCGAACGCCAGGCCCCAGGTGATACCGACCAGCAGCAGAAGCACGGCAGCGCCGGCCAGCCATGGCAGCATGCGGCCGCTGATGGCATAGAACCATTTCGGGGAGCCCAGCTTGTGGAACCACGTCCAGCTTATTTTCATCAGGGTACATCCAGGGTATTTGCCGGGCTTGAGAGCCCGGGACTCGTTATTCACCGACACTGATCTTCAGGCCGGCCGCTATCGCAAAGGGTGCCAGGGTTACAGCCAGGGCCGTCAGGCTGGCGAGCCAGAGCAGGTGGCCGGTGGCCGGCATATTCTGCAACGCCGCTTGCAACGCACCACTGCCCAGGATCAATACAGGGATATACAACGGCAGTATCAGCAACGCCAGTAACAAACCACCGCGCTTCAGACCGACCGTCAGTGCCGCGCCCACCGCACCCAGCAGGCTCAATACCGGCGTGCCCAGCAGCAGGGAGCCGAGCAGCACCGGCAGGCAATGGCTCGGCAGCCCCAGCATCAGCGCCAGCAGCGGCGCCAACAATACCAGTGCCAGCCCGGAAAAGGTCCAGTGCGCCAGCACCTTGGCCAGCACCAGCAACGCCAGCGGGTGCGGCGACAGCACCCACTGCTCCAGCGAGCCATCCTCGAAGTCGCTGCGGAACAAGCCGTCCAGCGACAGCAGCACTGCCAACAGTGCCGCTACCCAGACCAGCCCAGGCGACAAGGTTTGCAACAATTGGCTTTCCGGGCCAACCGCTAAGGGAAACAGCGCAACGACGATGGCAAAGAACACCAGGGGGTTGGCCAGCTCGGCAGGGCGACGGAACAGCAGGCGCGCTTCGCGACGCAACAGCGAAATGAATACGCTCATGCCGCCCATTGCCCCAGGTTCAGTTCACGGTAACCGTAGGGCTTGCGCTCCAGCGTGTGGTGGGTGGTCAGCACCACCGTGCCGCCCTGCTCGCAGTGGGCCGCCAGGTGCGCTTCCAACTGAGCCACCCCTTGCTTGTCCAGAGCGGTGAACGGTTCGTCGAGAATCCATAGCGGCGGGCAAGCCAGGTGCAGCCGGGCCAGGGCCACGCGGCGCTGCTGGCCAGCGGACAGGGTATGGCAGGGTACGTCTTCGAAACCGCGCAGCCCTACCGCCTCCAGCGCCGCCCAGATCGCCTCGCGGCTGGCCGGCTGGTGCAACGCGCACAGCCAGGTGAGATTTTCCTCGGCGCTGAGCAGGTCCTTGATGCCCGCAGCGTGGCCGATCCACAGCAGGATGCTGGCCAAAGCGTGACGCTGTTCGGCCAGTGGCTTGCCGCCCAGCAGAATCTGCCCGGCGGTAGGCTGCATCAAGCCGGCCAGCAGGCGCAGCAAGCTGGTCTTGCCGCTGCCATTGGGGCCGCTGATTTGCAGCATGTCGCCAGCGCCCAGCTCGAAATCGAGCTGCTCGAACAGCAGGCGCCAGTCGCGCTCGCAGGCCAAGCCTGCGGCTTGAAGGTGAAGGGTCACGGTTTCGCCTTATCATTGTCGGGCTTCGGGCCGGTGTTGGCTGCTACACGGGTGAACCCGCGTGGCAGCCAACACCGCTCCAGAGCCCTTGTGTCTCAAGTCGCCCCGCGCGCTGCCGTTATACTGGCAACCACCGGCGCGCGGCATTATTACACGCGCTGCCGCGCTGCCAAGAGGCCGGGCTCGACAGGTTGTATACAATCATGACTGAAATCAATAGTCTCGGCGCACAAACTGCGATCAACAGCCAAGCCATGAAGGCAGGCATGACCGGCGAGCTGCTGCGTCTGATCCAGGCACAGCCCGGCCTGCTGGCCCCCGGCGAGACCGCGCAGGCCGAGGTCGTGTCGATGCGCCAGGCAGGCCAGGAATTCCAGTTGGTGCTGCGCCTGATACAGGCCAACGGCGTGCAGACGCAATTGCAAGCCAATGCCAACCAGCCCCTGCCCCCCGGCAGCCAGGTCACCGTCACCCAGCCCGAAAGCAACCGCCTGGCAATCATGCTGCAGCAGGCCAACGCCAGCCAGATCGCCACCCTTACTCGCCTGGACACCAGCAAAGTACCCGTCGGGACCCTGCTGCAGGGCAAAGTCCTGACCAACCAGGCACTGGCCCAGGCGCCTGGCCAAGCGCCGATCTACCGGGCGCTGGTCAGCCTGCTCAACAGTGCACAGGCCGGCGCCACCTTGAGCGTCGACAGCCCGCGCCCACTGGCCATTGGCAGCCTGCTCAGCGCGTTGGTGCAAGGTGACCAGTCGCTGCGCTTCGTGCCGCTCAGTGGCAGGCAGGACCAACTGAGCATTGCCCAGCAGCTGCTGACCCAGCAAAACCGCCAGGCCTCGCTGCCCGGCCTGCTCAACGCGCTGCAACAGCTGACCCGCGACCCGAGCGCCGATGGCGAACTGCGCGCCAGTGCCGAACGCCTGTTGGCGGGCCTGCCGGACGCCCGGCAACTGAGCGACGCCAAAGGCGTGGCCCAGGCGCTGAACAACAGTGGCGCCTTTCTTGAAGCGAAATTGCTCGGCGGCTTCCCCGCCAGCATCGCCACAGACCTCAAGGCACACCTGCTGCGCCTGGTTGCCCAAGCCCCGGTCCTGCCGGCGGGCAGCCCCAACCTGGCACCCTCCAGCCTGGCCGTGACCATGCCGGCGCTGGCGCGCAGTGCCCTGGGCATGCTTGAACGGGTCAGCCCCAAGCCGCAGCCTGGGGCATTTCCGCTGCCATCGCGCTTGCTCAAGGCCTTGGAAGACGAAGGTGACCTGCAACAACTGCTGCGCCTGGCTGCAGCTGCCGTTTCACGCTTGCAAAACCATGCCATGAGCAGCCTGCAACAAACCGGCACGCTGGAAAACGGCAACCTGCAGACCACCTGGCAAACAGAAGTACCGATCCGCCACGGCCAGGAGTTCATCCCGCTGCAGGTCAAGATCCAGCGCGAGGAAACCCCGCAACAGCAGGCCGACCAACAGCAGGAATCGCAAGACCCGCTGCAAGCCCTGTGGCGCCTGGAGCTCGCGTTCGACCTGTCGCCCCTTGGCCCGTTGCAAGTACAGGCACAATTGAGCCAAGGCCGCCTGAGCGGGCACCTGTGGGCAGAGCGCGAACCAACAGCCAGGCTCATCGACAGCCAGCTCGGTGCCTTGCGCAGTCGCCTGCTGGAACGCGGCCTGGACGTCGGTGACCTGGAATGCCACCCGGGCATCCCCCCTCAAGGCCCGCGCACACGGGTAGAGCAACGCTGGGTAGACGAAAACGCATGACACAGAAACCAACACGCCAGGCCATTGCCCTGACCTACGACGGGCAGCAGGCCCCGACCCTCAGCGCCAAGGGTGACGATGCGCTGGCCGAGGCCATCCTGGCCCTGGCCCGCGAGCACGAGGTACCGATCTACGAAAATGCCGAGCTTGTGCGCCTGCTGGCTCGCCTTGAGCTGGGCGAACAGATTCCTGAAGCGCTGTACCTGACCATCGCCGAAATCATTGCCTTCGCCTGGCAACTGCGCGGCCGTGTGCCGGCAGGCTTCGCCGACGACCCGGCAGCGCCCCGTGACGTCACGCCAACGCCGCTGGGCCTGCCCACGGGTGGTAGCGTTACCTGACGCCGTTTGCCGCCCCGCTCCACCACCCTGTGCCCCTTCCTCGACAGAAGGGTAACCCCATGCAGCCCGCCCCCTCCCCCAGCCCGGCCCTGATCCGCCAGGCGTTGAAAGGTGTACCGCGCCCCGACCTGCTGGCCCAGCAGGTACTTACCGACTGGCTCACCCCCCAGCGCGTGGCGCAATCGCCATTGCTGATCGACGTGGTCACGTTCCATTACCGGACCGAACCGGCGGGTGAAGGCCGCGCCAGTACCTATACCAAAGCGGTCATCACCCAGAAAATGAACCTGGTCGAAGCATTGCTCGCCAACTGGCAGGGCGAATCCGCGGCAGGCTACGGAGGTTTTCACTATGGCGACTGGGCAGGCCTCCCGCCACAGGACCCGTTGACCATCGTAGACAGGCTCGAGCCAATCGACCCGCTCTCCAACGCCTCGCCTTACCAAGTGTTCAACGGCTTGTACACGCGCACCGAGCCTGCCCGGTACGCACCGGACACGCGCTTGCCGATACGCGCCGAGGACTTTCAGACCGCGGCCTGGAAGCTGAATTTTCACACCCTGTTCAAACAGCAACTCGACACCTACTGGGAGCAGCAGCAAGCCCAGTACCGGCGGGCCATTCACATCGCCTTCATCGCCGCCTGCAACCGCCAGGTGGCGCAGGGAAGCCTGTCCGACGCCCAGCGCCGTCTGGTCTGGCGAGCTTGCGGCTTGCTGCCTTACGGCGACCTCAGTGTGTCGTTGCTCAACGTCTACGGTTACACCTCGACCGACATCCTGTACATCCAGCAGGGCACCGGCAGTGAGACCCTCCTGTACATCCCCGGCAACTCATCGCCCTTTCATGCGTTCCCCGACGCGCAAGCCATGAAGCACTGGTTTGCCCGCCAGTGCCAGGCCCCAGACAAACGCAGGGCGATGCTGGGGCACTTCGCCCGCGCCGACTGGCCCGACGGCCTGGATTTCAGCGGCCTGCGCACGGCGTTGACGGGGCTGGGCCTGTACCCCGTCGCACATCGTTTCAGCGCCCATCACCCTGGCTTTGCCACCAGCGGCTACTGGGACCCGCAACAGATGATCGATTTCCGCCCAGATACCTATTCCCCTCCGATCACCAGCGACCTCTTCGAGCACCTTACCTTGCAGCGCAAGCAGCGCACCTATGCCGATGCCGACAGCCAGATCACCAGCAACCATGAGGTCGACAAGTCCCGATGGGGCAATTACCTCACGCTGGTCACCGCCCTGCTGGCGCCCCTGGTCATCGTCCTGCCCGAGCTTGCGCCGCTGCTGGTGATCGGTGGCCTGGGCCAATTCAGCCTGGGCCTCGACCAGGCCATCAATGGCAAGAGCCTGGAGAGCAAGAACGCGGGTGTCGCCGACCAGACGTTCGGCTTGTTCAACGCCCTGCCCGTGGCCGGGCAGGGCTTAGCCAGGGAGGCAGCGGTGTTTCGATACTCCCGTCCAGGGTTCTTCGGCTCCGCCCGCGTTGCGGATTTGCTGGGCGCCCCGGTCGGCGCGGCGCCTGTTGCCCAGGCGAGCGATGCGGTGGAGCTGGCATTCCGGGCCCCGGCGGTCGTGTCCTCCAATAGCCTGGCGGCCGTGGTGACGCGCGTCGACGACAACCTTGAGCACCGCTTCATGGCATGGCTGCAGACGCCCAAGGGCGTGGTCGGTGAATGGGTCGAGTATGAGTTTGCCAGCGACAGCTTCGTCCGCGCCCGAGACACGCACATGATCGCTCCGCTGCGCTGGCGGCTCGCCGACGGCCAGGACACAGCCCTGACCCTGTCCACCCAGCGGCATATCGCCACCGACGTACAGCGCACCACCACCCTTCGGGCATTGGGTATCGACCTGGAGGTGCCCATCGACTACGCGCCTTATGAGCAACTGCAACGCACGCCGATCCCCCGGCTGATCAGCAGTGTCTGGTTGGGCGACAGTGTGTTGCAAGGCGAATTCCTCGAAGCCCTGGTGCACAACACGCGCGTGGCCCGCATCACTGGTTACCGCTACCAGATACTGCTTTCGCAAAACGACCACCAGGTGTTTCAGCGCAACATGCTGCTGCTGCGCGCGCGCGCGGTAGGCGCACAGCTGCTGCCCCTGGAAACGCAAGGCTTCTTCCGGGAATTCGCCCATTCAGCCTATTACCCGCAATACCTGGCCGCCATCGCCGGCAATGGCGGCCCCGGCCGCAACCTTGCCTCCGCTTGCGACATCCTGCGGTACCGGTTGCTCAAGCACTATGGCGGGCTTTACCTGGATGCCGACGATCGGTTGCTGGACGCCAGCAGCGGCCAGTTCAGCCCTCCCCTGGCCAACCTGACACTCCAGACCACGGAGGATGGCCTGCTGCTCTCGCCACCGGTGTCGAACGACCAGTTGGGCATGTACGTCAAATTCAACAGCAGCATGATTGGCAGCCACCCGGGCAACCCGACGCTGGACGCAATTTCCGAAGAAATCCTGCGCCGCTACGGCCTGGAACCCGACTTCTACAACAGCCGCCCACACCCCCGCCAGGCGCCGCTGCTGTTCCAGGCCTATACCCGGCGCCTGAGCTTGTTGACCGGCCCAGCAGTGCTCAATGACGTAGTTGACCAACAGCTGCCGCTACTCAAACAGCTGCGGGAAATCTGCCATCTGCTGATGTCCCCGGTCTACGACATCCATGCAACGCTCAACCTGCGCCGGTTCCACGCAGTGCTGCAGCAGCACGTTCCGCTCGACAGGGTTGCGCGCATTGGCCGCGAGCATAGCTGGGCCTACACCTGAGCGATCCACTGGCGGTTCGCCCGACTCGGCCCGGTTTGCCCAGGTTAGCGAACCCTGCGATGTACCTACATAAATAGCGCCATTCCTACCTGCACGCAGGTCACCTTGGCCAGCCCTTACAGACTCAAAGGTGACCGTCATGACGACCCAGTACATCAATGCCAAGGGCACGCAATTCGTGCGCGACAGCCTTGCCGGCTTTCCACGCCCGGACCGCGCGGCAGCCGACGCCATACGCCAGTGGGCCCACCAGCGCGCCATGGACCTGGACCCGGACCGCGTCGACGCAGTGACCCTCCACTACCAGTTCAACCCCAAGCTCGGCTGGATTGCGATCGTCGCGCAAAAGATGACCCTGACCCAGGCCGTTCTCTCGAACTGGCAGGGCGAGTCGGCTAACAACTGGCTGGGGGCGGCGCTCCATGCCCCATGGGCTGGCGAACTGCCCGAAGGGCCACTGACCATCGTCCAGACGCTGCGCGAGCGCGGCCTGTTCGACTACCATGCCCCCTACAGCATCTACAACGGGCTGTTCAGGCACAGCGACCAGCCGCTATACAACGCAGATACGCATGTAGCGCTGGCGGCCGAGCAATTCCAGTCGTTCGTCTGGGGCCTGGACTTGCAGGTGCAGTACAAGTCGATGCTCGACCACTACTGGGATGCCAACCTGGACCGCTACCGTGTCAGCGCCAAGATCAACTTCATCGCCGCATGCAACAAGCAAGTCACCGAGGGCAGCCTGAGTGATGCCGGCAGACAGCTGGCCTGGCAGGCGTGCGGCGTGCAGGCTTCATCGCCGACGGCGCCCAGTGACGGCAAAACCAGCAGCAAACCGAGGCTGCGCGCCCGGTGGCTGAACGTCTATGGCTACCGCGCCACTGACCTGCTGTGCCTGTACGACGCCGTCAGCGGCCTGGTCTTGCTCTACATTCCGGGTAACGCCTCGCCCCTGCACGAATTCAGCGACAAACAAGCCATGCTGGACTGGTTTGCCCACCAGTGCCGCGACCCTCGCACGCGCGATGCCTTGCAGGACCACTTCGCCCTGGCCGATCGCGAAGACGGTTTGAGTTACAGCGGCCTTCACACCGCCCTATGCGGCCTGGGCAGCTACCCAGCCCCCTATCACCTCGACAGCAACCGCCCCGGTTTCACGGTGCAAGGCATCTGGCCCCCCCAGGACTACATCAACTACAAGGCCAAGGAATACAGCCCCCTGATCGAAGGCGACCTGTTCCTTTCCCTTGCCAGGCGCCAGAAGCAGCGCAGTTACCAAGACGCACACTTCATCATCACCAGCGACAGCGAAGTGACCAAAGCCAAATGGCGCGGCTACTTGAATTCGGCAATCAACCTGCTGGCCCCCTTGGCCCTGGTGGTGCCCGAGCTCGCCCCGCTGTTCGCCCTCGGCGGCATCGCCCAGTTTGGCCTGGGGTTGGACCAGGCCATCCACGCCAAGACCGCCCAGCAAAGCGCCGAAGGCGTCAGCATGTCGGTGTTCGGGGTGCTCAATGCAGCACCGCTGGTGACTGTCGGGCTGTCCAGGGCACCGGTGCTGCTGCGCTTGAAGCGTGACGGCTTTGTGGTGCCCAGCAGGGTCAACGAACAGATCGGCTACCCCTTGAGCCCCCTCGACCCACCGCATCTGGCGCTGGCCGATGTGGCGGATTTTCTCCAGACCACAGACCCGATTGCACCGCTGCCCGGTGGCGACGACGCTGTAGCCGGTGCCGTGGTGAGGATCCCGCGCTACGACGGTTCGGCCGACCTGCTTACGGCGATGATCGGCGGTTATCATGAGCATATGTTCTACGACATGCAGGCCGATGCCTTTGGCCTCGAGAGCGGCCTCAATGAGGTTGAGCCCACCTACTACATCGCAGCGCCAGGCTCGCTCAATCTGGTCGAGGTGGATGCCCGAACGCGGCAGGTTACCGATCAGATGCGCATGGCGACCCTGCGTGCATTGGGCGTCGATCTGCACCTGCCCGTCGCCCTGCCGGCCTTGCGCACCGAAGCACTGCGGCCCATCCCTAAACAGGTGATGAACCTTTGGGTGGGCGACAAGGTGATCGAGCAAAGCCTGATCGACACCATCGCCCGCAACGCCCGCACGCTGCAGAACACCCAGTATGTTCATCGCCTGTATCTTTCCAGGGCCGAGCCAGGTGCCTTCCAGGCCAACCTGCGGCTGTTGACGGCGCATGCGCCCGGGGTGGAGGTCATGCCGCTTGAGGACCAGCCGTTCTATAAACGCTTCAGCGAGAGTGCCAGCTTCGCCCAATACCAGGCGGCGATTCAAGGCAATGGTGGGGTGGCGAGCAACTTTTCGTCGGCGTCGGACGTTTTGCGCTATGCCCTGCTGGATCAGGAAGGTGGCCTGTACATGGACGTCGACGACACCCTGCTGGCGCCTGGCGAATACCCGGTGTCAATCGACGGCGCCCCCAGGGGCACGCCGGGAGAGCACTTGGATGACGTGGTACTCGCCACCACTGAAAATGGGCTGCTGCTGCACCCGGCGGTATCCAATGAAAGATTGGGCATGAACTGCCTCTACAACGGCAGCCTGGTAGGCAGCCATGCAGATAACCCGACGCTCAGGGCAATCCTGGAGGAAATGCAGGCGCGCTTCGAGCAAGCGCCGGGCTTCTACAACAGCAGGCCCTCCCTGCACACCGACCCGCAAGCTTTCTATGGTTATGCTCAGACGCTGAGCCGCCTCACCGGGCCGAGGTTGCTCACCGACGTGGTCGACCGGCTGTTGCCTGAGCTGGGCGTGATGC